>JANWJD010000110.1 GCA_025449555.1 Chloroflexota bacterium
CACCAAGGAAGATGTCGATGGACGCATGGCGATAGTCTGGCTCGAGCTCTTCGTAGTACTGGATGCCGCCGGCGACATGCCCGCCGATCTCGATGACCAGCAGGATTTCCGGACCCGTCGCGTGAAGCTGATCCTCCAATTCCTCAGGTGGGTCGGGGTCTCGCCACCAGCGCCGGACGGTGGGGTCCAGGAGGATGGCGTGGAGCGTTTCGGCATCTGAATTATCACCGGAACGGATTGTGACTCGAGGACTGGTGAGGGTCGGATGCGGTTCGGTGGTCATGCTGGGAACCCCCACCCCAGGCCCCTCCCCCGCGGCGCAGTGGAGGGGAATATGGGTGGATGCTTCGAGACGAATGGCCGGCATCATGCAACCGAATAATGGCACGGTGGGCTGGCCAGGCAAGACTGATTATGGCGACTGCTTCCTCGATTGAGTCGGCGTCGTGCGGCTTTACGCCGGTTGCAGGGCGATTTTGCTGTTCCGGTTGTTTGCGACGGCGATCAGGAGCCATCCCACGACCAGAAAAGTGACGAAGATCGCCAGGCAGTAGAGCGCGACATTGACATTCCCTCCCGCCTTTGACGGGTTCAAAAATGGGTAGGGATACCATCCGACGGCAGCACCGCGAATCAGCGTGTAGACCAGATACACCAGCGGGTACATGAGCCAGTATCCAAGCTGCTTCGCGGTAAGGGACGACCGGGGTGGGTCGTACAGCCAGTCGAGCAGCACGGCCACCGGCATGATGTAGTGCAGCACTATGTTGACCCAGGGCAGCAGTGATCCCAGGTCCTCGTTTCGCAGCAGGACGCCATACACGATACCGACGATGACGATGGCTACCACTGACGCGCCGCGAAAGAGGTCCTCGGTCAGTGGAATAGCCTGCTTTCGTCCTTGCATCAGCCACAGCGCGCCGACCAGGAAGACGAGCGCCGCAAAGATGTTCGACACGTTGGTGAAGAAACTGAAGAAGTTGACAAGGCTATAGTGGTGCTGAAAGTGGACGACCAGTTGCGCACCTACCGCGAACAGCGTTAACAGGCCAAAAAAGAGCCGCCAGATCACGAGCACGGTCTGTTTGCTCATGTACCGTCTCCTGGGCAGTCATCCGTCGGGTGCGATCGGCGAAACTCGTCCGTGGTGCTGGAAGTATAGAGCAGTTTCTGCGAGTGCTGCTCCCATTTGCTGAGGATTCATGGGAGATTTCGAGCATGAAGCGGCGTAACGTCAATGAACGAAAACATGGCGGGAGTGCATGGGAGTCGAACCCACCTGGGAACGCAATGGTGCGCCCCCACAACGGTTTTGAAGACCGCGCCCCTCACCGGAGAAGCCGCACCCCCTCCGCGACAGTGTCGCAGGGCTTTCGCCGCTCTTCAAAACGGCGATACTGGAACGAACTCAGGGAATCGCACCATGTGCCGGAGCCAGGATGCGGACACTGATCGATTCAGATATACATGGCAGTCCAAGGAACGTTGTCACCCGTCCTTGATGTAACCCTGACTACCGACAGCTCACATCTGCGTGGAACGCCGTGACCTTGCCGTTCGCATTCGTGGCCCGATCGAAGTTCACATGCATGTTCAGCGACTGAGTCGGATCGGCCACGTTCGTGCTCTGGAAGTTGCAGGTCTCGTGGACGACCACGTTCTGCTTGTTGCCCTAGAAGCCGTCCCACTCCTGGATGTGGCCCTGATAGGTGGTGCCGGGCGGGCTGATCGTGATCGTGCCGTCGCCGGTGACGGTGGAGGTATCCCAGGACCCATTGGCGTTGCCAGTTTGATGTCCAACTCCGTTGCCGGTCGCATTCGCCGCGGTGACTCCCGTCATGGCTCCCGCACACGTGACCGGTACCGTTGCCCTGAACAGGCTGAAGTGTACGGTCTGGGTGAATGCCCCGCTGGCCTTGACTACACCGCCAGGAATGGCCAGACTCAGAGCAGTTGCGATGACGGTCATCAGAATGCTTCTTCGTTTCATTTCTTGCTCCCTTCAAACGTAATCCTGGTTCCTGCTACCGGGTTGAAAGTATGTCGAGCTCGCGTTGCCTCGTTTCTCCTTTTGACTGCGCTGGACTTCCGGCGAGGCAGTGATACCTCCGCGCGAAAATCATATGATCCGGTACTTAGTCGGCTCTTAGCCGGAGATACGTAGATGACGCGGAACAGCATCGTATTCGAGGTTGTAATTGAGTGTTCCCGCGCGTACGCTGGAGATGTAGGCTGACCCGCGAATGCTGGGTGAGGGCTACTGTCAATGGCTCGCTTCGGTTCACGATCCACACCTGGCCCTCACGCTGGGCATCGTATGCCCAGGATCATCGCCGCACCGCTGAAGATCCAGCTTCTTGGCCGGTTCCGCGTAACGGTCGGCCCGGTCACACTCGAGGAGCGGGACTGGCATCTTCGGAAAGCGGCGATGATCGTGAAGCTGCTCGCGCTCGCTCCGAATCACCGATTGCATCGCGAGCAGGTCGTTGACCTACTCTGGCCTGAACTTGCTTCCAAGGCCGCCGAGAACAATCTGCACCACGCCCTTCACGTGGCCCGCCGCACGCTCGATCCTGCTGGTACCATGCGTGCACTCCGACTTGAGGAAGCCACCGTCGTCCTTAACTGGCCCGCGGAGGTGTGGACGGACGTCGAGGCATTTGAAACGTCCTTCGCAGCCGCGCGCCGGTCGCGCGTCTCCGCGTCGTACCGCAGAGCACTTGCGTTGTACACCGGCGATCTGCTGCCCGGTGACCGCTATGAGGATTGGGCAGCAGACCGCCGCGTGGCGCTCCGCACACTCTTCGTGGCAGGACTGCTCGAGCTGGCGGCCTGTTATAAGGCAGAGGGTGAGCACGGTGAGGCCATTGAGGCGCTGCAGCGCGCTGTGACTGCTGAGCCGGCGCTGGAAGAGGGACACGTCGAACTGATGCGTCTGTACGCTCGTGCCGGACAACGGCAGCAGGCGATTCGCCAGTACGAGCAATTGAAGACATCGTTGGAGCGAGAGCTCGATGTCGAGCCGGAAGTGGCAACAACCGCGCTCTTTTCACAGATCCTCGCGGGCACGATTCCGGACGTCGGTGTAGAAGGAGCATCCTCGGAGCGGTCACGTAATCAGCGACACAATATCTCAACGCCGCTCTCGAGTTTTGTCGGGCGAGAAGAACTCATTACCGAGTTGCTCGCCCTTGCGGGGAGGAGTCGTCTCCTCACCCTTACCGGAGCGGGTGGTGCGGGCAAAACGAGGCTGGCCGGTTACCTCGGGTTTCAGCTTGTACCCGAGTATGAGCACGGTGTGTGGATGGTCGAACTAGCCTCGCTCTCAGATGGCCTGCTGATCGCGCAGGAGGTGGCGCGGGCGCTATCCATCCCGGAGCGCTCGGGCGAGCCACCGGATTCGGCCATCGTGGCGGGCGTCGCTCAAAAGCGCCTTCTTCTGCTGCTCGACAATTGCGAACATCTCATCGAGTCATGTGCTGCCCTTGTCCAGTTGCTGCTCCGTTCTTGCCCACAGCTCCATATGATTGTTACGAGCAGGGAACCTCTGAACGTTCCGGGTGAAGTGACATACGCTGTTCCTCCGCTTTCCCTTCCGGACCTGAGGAGCGTGCATGAGCCCGAGGAGATGGCGAAAACGGAAGCGGTCGGTCTCTTCCTGGACCGCGCTCGCTCCCGCCAGCCCGGTTTCGCTCTGACGCCAGAAAACGCGGCCGCCGTGGCGCATATCTGCCGGCAGGTCGATGGGCTACCGTTGGCCATCGAGCTCGCTGCATCCCGTGTCGGTGTCCTGTCGGTCGAAGGGATCGCCGACCGCCTGGTCGATGCTCTGGCCTTCCTGACGGGAGGAAGTCGCACCGTCGACCCGCGGCAGCAAACCTTGCGCGGCACACTGGACTGGAGCTACGACCTCTTGAGTGAGCCGGAGCGCGCGCTTTTTCGGCGCCTCTCCGTCTTCGCGGGCGGATGGACCCTCGAGTCTGCTGAGGCAATCGGCGCATCATCCGACGCCGGGAGTGACGCCGTTCTCGACCTCCTCTCTCGCCTCGTCGATAAATCCCTCGTCATAGCTGATCTCGCGGTAGGAGACACGGTCCGCTACACGCTGCTCGAGCCCGTGCGCCAGTATGCGCGTCTTCACCTGGCGCGGAGCGGAGAGGTGGAGTGTCTGGAGCGGCTTCACGCCGAACACTTCGCCGCGCTGGCACAGACCGCTGAGGACGGATTTATAGGCCCGGAGCAGGCCGTATGGTTCAACCGGTTGGACCAGGAGCACTTTAACCTGCGCGGTGCGCTTCGCCACTCGATTGACCGGGCTGAGGACGAGATTGGCCTACGGATCATGGGAACGTCGTGGCGGTACTGGGCGGGGCACGGTCATACGACTGAAGGACGAACCTGGCTGGCGCAGTTATTCACCCTCCCGGAAAGCGCTGCCACGACGCCGGCCGTGCGAGCCGCTGCCTTCCATGCGGCAGGAGTCCTCGCCTACTACCAGGGAGACTACACGGAAGCCGCCGCCTACTACGATCGGGAACTCAGCCTGCTCCGCGCGCTGGGCGACCGGGAGCGAATGACTATCCTCCTGAGCAATCTCGCCCTCGTCGTCAAAGAGCAAGGCGAGTACGACCGCGCCTGGGCGCTGCACGAGGAGGGCCTGGCGCTGGCACTCGAGATCGGGAGCGAGCGTGGCCAGGCCGCCAACCTCAACAACATGGGTATCCTCCAGCAGGAGAGAGGCAACTACGAGCGCGCGGCCGAATTGCACGACCGTGCGCTCGTGATTCAGCGGCAGAAGGATGACCGGCGCGGAATCATGATCACCCTCAATAACCTCGGCGCAATCGCACTTGAACGGGGCCAGCTCGACCGGGTCACGGACTATGCGGAGGGCGCACTTGCCATCGCACACGAGCTCGGACACATTCAGAGCAGCATCGTTGCCGTCATGAACCTCGGCCTCGTCGCTCAGGAAGAAGGAAACTTCCGCAGCGCCAGGGAACGATACCACGAGGGTATACGGTTAGCCGAACCGATCGGTGATAAACGTCGGATGATAGAGTGTCTGGAGCACCTGGCCGCGCTTGCCTGTGCCGAGCGGCAATACAGCCGGGTGGCGATGCTGTACGGTGCGGTTGCCGCCATGCGCACCCGGAGTGGCATCGGGCACGGTCCTCCTGATCGCCCACGACTGGAAAGCGCCGTGCAAGGCGCACGAGAAGCGCTGGGCAATGTGGAGTTCGAAACCGCGGAGTTGGAAGGCGCCGCGCTCACGACCGAGGACGCGCTGCGGTACGCGCTGACCCGAGAGGACGATGAAACGACGGCGGACTCGGTTCCCCTGACACGCCGCGAACGCGAGATCGCTGAGTTGGTGACCAGAGGGTTCACGAACCGTCAGATCGCGGAAGATCTGGTGATCGCCGAGCGTACGGTCGACACCCACCTACGGAACATTCTCCGAAAACTGGGCGTGTCTTCTCGCACCCAAATTTCCCTGCGACCGAGCTGACATGAAAACAGAGGACCGTGCCCCTCGCTGTTGAGCCGCTGATGCCGTTCGACTCTCCGAGTTTGCACCTTGATCACCATTCCCAGCCAGGAAGCGGGTAGGGCCTGCGCTCGACGGTAGAGGTCGTATGTCGCGATGAAGCCGGGACAATCGAGGGAGTGCAGCGTGAAGTGAAAATGAGACAGAGCCCCTCCTGTCGTGAGAAGGGACTCTGTACAACCGAGAAGGTTATGCGATCGCTTCTTCCAGCACTCTGACCTCGGATGGGACGGCGGGAGCAGACTGGGGTGCGAAGGCTGGGGTGCGATAGGCGGCAAAGGTCGGATCGTAGCCCAGGATCCGTCCCATGGCCGATCCCACCGTCAACCCGATCTTCTGCAGCCACACCGGGATCACCGGCAGATACGTCTCAGAGAGCTTGCCAAACTGCGCCAACCGGAAGGGGTTCCGCGGCATCGCCTGACGGGTGAGCTTCCCTTCCTGTGCCATCCCACAGATCGCCTCCAGCGTCGCTTCCAGATTCCGAGCTGGCGTGACTTCGACCTGGAACCGCACCACCTCGTCGGTGGGATTCCACCACTGGTGCACCACCTGGGCAGGCAGGGTCAGGCTCTGACCGGGCAGGAGGGTGTAGATCTCGTCTCCCACCCGTGCTCCCAGTTTGCCTTCCAGCATGGTGAAGTGTTCGGTCTGTCTGGTATGGAGATGAGGAGCCAGCCGGGCTTTGCCGGGCTCGACCCGACAGTCGAAGCTGAGGAGTTCGCCTCTGGTCTCACTGGTGGTCGTCAGGAAGGTGATGTGCTCACCGGTCAC
>JANWJD010000111.1 GCA_025449555.1 Chloroflexota bacterium
GGCAAGACTCGCCCCGTGGGACTGGGCGTAGAGCACGCGCACCGGCACCACCATGCCGATACCCAGCATGCTCATCCCGACCGACGCCGAGATTGCCAGGAGCATTCGATTGCGGTAGGGGCTCACACGTCCCGGTCGAGGTTGAGTCGACCCGCCGGGACTTACTTCCACTCCGTTCGTGTGCGTCCTCCCATCCATTCATCGTGGGTCATACCTGTGAGACCCCGTGGTATGATGTCATCACATTTTGCCCACCCGGATGTGCTCACCGCTCCATGATCCTCACCTCCGACCAGATCCAGCGTCTGGCACCTGATGCTCAGGTTCTCGCAGCGGGCCAAAAGCTGGGGAATCCGGTGCAATGGCAGGAGCCTGGTCGCAGCGACACAGTGGTCTGGGGCGAGTGCCGAGGCAGGGCACTCTACAAAGTAGGCATCGACCTCGGGGCGATGGCGTATACCTGTTCCTGCCCGAGCCGGAAACGACCGTGCAAGCACGTCGTCGGCTTGCTGACACTGTCGATCGAGCACGACTCCATGCTACGCGACGCGACTCTGCCTGAGTGGGTTGCAGCCTGGGTGACACGCCGCGAGACCCGGGCGCAACGTGCTGAGGTGGACCCATCAGGCGAGTCGTTGCCCCGCCCGCCCGCCTCGCCCCAGCAAGAGCGGCGGGCAGACGTCCAGCGGACGCGTGTCCTGGAAGGCGTCGACGCGCTCGAGTTGTGGATGTGCGACCTGGTGCGCAATGGTCTGGCAACCGTGGAAGGACAGGCGCCTACCTTCTGGCAGCATCAGGCGGCACGGTTGGTCGACGCGGGAGCGCCGGGTCTCGCCTCCCGGGTGCGTCGACTCTCGACGATCCCCGGTTCCTCGCCACAGTGGCCGGAGCGCCTACTGGGTGAGCTCGGGCGGATCGAATTATTGATCGAGGCCTACCGGCGCGTCGACGACCTCGATCCATTCCTGCAACACGACGTTCAGATGCAGATCGGCCGGCGCCTGACCAAGGAGGAGGTGTCGTCGGCAGGCGAGCATGTGACCGACGAGTGGGTCACGCTGGGAGAGGTGGTCGAGCAAGACGAGCAATTGCGGGTGCAACGTACCTGGCTCTGCGGTCTGCGAACGGGACGGTCTGCCCTGATTTTGCAGTTCGTGGTGGGAACGGCCACTGCTTTCCCCTGGGTGGCGAATCTCAACCATGTGCAGGAGATGGAGCTTCACTTCTGGCCCAGTACCTGGCCGCAGCGTGCCTTGATCGCACACCGCTTCGGCCAGGCAGTGTATTCGGCAGACCGCCGCCCCGGATACGCCACGATCGAAGCCATGCTGACTGATGTGGCGCAAGGGCTAGCGGCGAATCCCTGGATCGATCGCTGCTTCGCGGTGCTACATGATGTTGTGCCGATCCGGCATGGAGAGGATGACTGGTCGCTGCGGGATCGCACTGGGGTGACATTGCCGTTGCAGCGACGAACGCACTGGCGTATGCTGGCCCAATCCGGCGGTGGACCGATTGACGTACATGGCGAGTGGAACGGGACAGTCTTCCAATCATTCGCCTTCCGGACGGCGGAAACCGGCGCATGATCGAGCGTCTCCGTGCCACTGCCCTGCTCGGTACCTCCCGCGAACCGGTCCCTCAGATCCACACCAGCACCGGGCTCGATCCAGTCCTGACCTCGATTTCTGCGGACGACCGCGAGCGCGAACTCCTGTTGACGGCGGGCGCGCTTGCCGTGTGGCAACGCGCCGGCTATCGGGCCGCTCCCGCGCCTGCTCCCGATCAAGCGCCGGCAGACACGTTACCCGGATGCGGCGACGAGTTGACGGAGATTCTCAAGCAGATGCTCCGTCGCAGCAATCGGGAACTCGTGGTGCGTCGCCTGCTGGATCGCGAAGCTCCAGGGGCGCGGACGGGTCTCTCCGCTGACCACGGCGATCTGCTGCCGGAGGCGCTTGCACTGCTCCGCACGCGAGGCTTGCGCCTCCGCTATCACCTCCTGCCTGATGTGCTTCCTGCGCGCACGGAGGCGTTGCGCGCGGCCCTGCGCCCGGTTATCGGCCAGCGTGGACGCTGGCTGGCCGGCTTCAACCCCACCTGGGTCTGGGCGACTGACAGCCTGCCCGCCTATGCCGAGTGGCTCTGGCAGAACGACAAGGCCGGGCACCGGGTGGACCTGCTGGCGTCGCAGCGGCGTTACGATCCTGCCGGGGCGCGCGCACGACTCGAGACACGCGTCGCGACCGATCGATCCGAGGTGGGACTCACACTCCTGGATGCGCTCGAGATCGGTTTGTCGCCGGACGACGAGTCTTTTCTGGAGGGAGTGCTCGATACCCGCAGTCCAGCCGTACGACGCCGGACCGCCCGACTCCTGGCGAAGCTTCTGCCATCCGCCTGCGCCCAACGGCTACACGAGCGAGCAGATACCATGCTGGTGAAGACCACAAGAGCGTTTCGCCGTCAGAAGGTGCAGGCCACTCTTCCAGGTGCGCTCGACCCAACCTGGCAGCGTGAAGGGCTCGAGCCGCACGGGGATCTCCCAGGTATTGATGCTCCGGGCTGCTGGCTGATACACACTGTCGGACTGGTTCCGGTCCGGCACTGGATCGATCGATTTGAGATGCCGCTGGAGGCGTTGACTGACGGCCTGGAGGGTGATCGTGTGCTCGAGGTGCTGGAGGCGTGGACCCAGGCTGCCGTATTGCATGGCGAACAAGAGCTCCTCCCGGCACTCTGGGATGCGTGGTGGCAACAGCGGATGAAACCCATGCGCTCCGCTGATCTGCTGGTCACGATGTGGAGCGACCTGGCGGGGGCGATGGAGCCATCTGCCCTGGGGGAGCGACTCGCTCGCCTGCTTGACGATCCTCCAGAGCCCGAGACGACCTGTGGACGCGTGCTGGCGGCGGTCGCATGGCCGTGGCCGGAGTCCGCAGGTGACGCATTTTTGCGAATCCTGCAGGAAGTCGTGCGCCCGCTCGCCGTGGGCACGGCTCCCCCGTCAGCCTGGAAGCATGTGCTCATGCCGGGTGCACGTGGTATTCCCGCCAGATGCATCGAGCCGGCGCTGGTCATGCTGTCGGGTCTGCCTTCATTGGAGGCGCCGCTGGACCAATGGCAGCAGGTGCTTGATCTCGCTACAGAGAAGCTGCGGATTCGGCAGCAGTTCAATCAGGAGTTAGGTCGATGATGGCAGAAACCGCAACGGGTGAGGACGGATCCAGCATCGGCCTGGTGCTCCGTCCGCGGGCCGAGCAACAGTATGGAGAGGAATTGGCCCAATTGATCGCGTTGGACGACCGACAGCGTCCCCTCAATTGGAGGCTCTCGCCGTGGGCGGTTCGAACGTATCTGATGGGCGGCTCGCTTCCCAACGGTTTCGAGGTCTCGCCCAAGTACATCGGAAACGAGCGGCTGATGGAGATCGCGATCTCTACGCTCGCTACAGATCGTGCACTGCTCCTGTCCGGCGTCCCCGGTACCGGGAAATCGTGGGTGAGCGAGCACCTGGCTGCCGCCGTGTGTGGAGACTCCTCGTTGATGGTGCAGGGGACTGCGGGCACGGATGAGAGCGCGATCCGATACGGCTGGAACTACGCGGAACTCCTGCGCGGCGGACCGTCGGAGGCCGCGGTGGTGCCGAGCCCGGTGATGCGAGCGATGACCACGGGTACCCTGGTGCGCATCGAAGAACTGACGCGCATGACGGCAGAGGTACAGGACGCCCTCATCACGATTTTGTCGGAGAAAACGCTGCCGATCCCGGAGCTCAACGTGGAGGTCCAGGCGCGCAAGGGGTTCAATGTGATCGCGACCGCGAACAATCGAGATCGGGCGGTCAATGAACTCTCCAGTGCCCTGACACGCCGCTTCAATACCGTGGTGCTGCCCCTGCCCGAGACGATGGAGCAGGAGATGACGATCGTGGCACAACGCGTGGCAAGCCTGGGCCGAGCGCTGGAGCTACCGGTGGAGAAGCCGGCGCTGGAAGAGATCCGCCGCGTGGTCACGATCTTTCGAGAGTTACGGAGTGGCGTCACGGAGGACGGGCGTACCAAGGTGAAGTCGCCGAGCGGCACGCTCTCGACCGCCGAGGCGATCTCCGTTATGAACGGTGGCCTCGCCATGGCAGCCTACTATGGCGACGGAGTGGTGCGGGCCGGTGATCTCGCCGCCGGCCTGACCGGCGCGGTTATTCGCGATCCGGTGCAAGACCGGATGGTCTGGCTCGAGTATCTGCAGACCGTCGTGAAAGGCCGCGACGGCTGGAACGAGTTCTACCGTGCCTGCCACGAGGTGTTGTAATCGTCACCGTGTTTGGGGTGCGCCATCACGGACCCGGGTGTGCGCGTAGCCTGCGTGCCGCGCTAGCGGAAATGGCGCCGGATATCGTGCTGGTCGAGGGGCCACCCGAGGGAAACGCGGTGCTCGCATTCACGTCGGACGCAACGCTCGAGCCTCCGGTGGCGCTACTGGTCTATCGACCGGATCTGCCACGTCGCGCCGCCTTTTTCCCGTTCGCCGCGTTTTCACCCGAGTGGCAGGCGTTGCGCTATGCCGCCGAACACTCGATCCCGGCGCGATTCTGCGACCTTCCCCAGGCGATCAGTCTTGCACGGGAACCGGCTCCAGCCACTTTGCCGTCTGATGAGGATGAGAAAGGCGACGCCGCTGCACCAATCGAGACGGGTGCGGAATCAGAACTAAATGACGACACGGTAACCCTGCTCGAGATTCGTGACGATCCCATCGGTTCGCTGGCCGAGGCAGCCGGCTACTCGGAGGGCGAACTGTGGTGGGAGGAAGAGATCGAGCGCCGACGGGACCCCGGGGGCATGTTTGAGGCAATCCTCGAGGCCATGGCCGAGGTCCGCGCCATGGCCGGTGATGAAACCGACGACCATGAGCGGCAACGCGAGGCCTGGATGCGACAGTGCATTCGCCAGACCGAGAAAGAGGGATTTTCACGGATCGCCGTCGTGTGCGGAGCCTGGCATGCCCCAGCGCTGTCCGATCGACCTCCGGCTCGCACCGATGCAGCCCTGCTTTCTGGTCTCGAGAAGGTGAAAGTGGAGGCTACCTGGATTCCGTGGACGCATGCCCGGCTGGCGCGTGACACGGGCTACGGTGCGGGCCTCGCCTGCCCGGGCTGGTACCACCATCTCTGGACCCGGCCAGAGCAATCGACCGCCGGCTGGATCGCGCGGGCGGCACGGCTGCTGCGAGCGGAACAGCTTGACGCGCCGGCGAGTGGGGTGATCGATGGGACGCGGCTGGCCGAGACGCTGGCAGCTCTCCGCGGACGACGTCAGCCGGGTCTTACCGAGTTGCGCGAGTCAATCCAGACTGTGCTGTGTGCAGGCGAATACGCACCCATGAACCTGATCCGGGTGAAGCTGGAGATTGGCGACGTGATGGGCCGGGTGCCGGATGGAGTGCCGACCGTGCCTCTGCAACGAGACGTCAAGGCACAGCAGCGCCAACTGCGACTGAAGCCAGTGGAGACGGCCAAACGGCTCGATCTGGACCTGCGTAAGGAACTGGATCGCGCCCGTAGCCTGCTGCTCCATCGCCTGCGCTCGCTGGGAATTGGATGGGGCACACCCGAGCAGACGCATGCCGCGACTCAATACCGGCGGGGCGGCACGTTCCACGAAATCTGGCAGGTGCAGTGGCATGTCGAGTTTCCTCTGCTCCTGATCGAAAAGAGCGTGTGGGGCAATA
>JANWJD010000112.1 GCA_025449555.1 Chloroflexota bacterium
GCGGCACGGGATGCGCCACGATGCGCCGCGATCAGAGCTTGCTTGCCACGGCTCGGCAGCACTGCCGACCGCGTAGTATTCGTATGCACGCTACAGGTATACCGGACCGGCCATTACCATCTTGTTGCCGCGGAGTTACCCTTTGGTTAACCTTTTTTCGGACGCATGGCCGGTCGCCGGGATGGGTGTCTTGGTGCTACGAGCCGTGCGCTAGCGACACTCGCCCAAATGCCCGATCTCGATCGAGAATCGTGGACGAATCCCTGAACTTACATGTCACGCAGGGCTGAAAGCAGATCCTTCCGCTCTCGTAACAGTAGCCACCACAGTCGCGCGTACCCTTTAGGGTCGCGTCCGGCGCGAGGCAGTTCCCGCAGCAGCGTCTTCAACGGCGAGCCAACCAGCCAGCGGATCACGACCGTAGGAAGGAACCCCAGGCCGCGGGTACGGCGATAAAAGGTAGAGTAATCACGCGCCAGGCGTCGCTCGTCGTCCAGCAAGATTCGCCAGCGCGCCCGATCTAGCGGCCGGCGTGGCACAGCGCGATGCGTGACGAGTACATCGTCGGCGAAGCCGATCGGCCCATACTCCAGGACGCGCGCTCCGAGCGCCGTATCCTCGAAGTACCCCGTGAAACGTAGATCGAAACCGCCGGCCCGCTGCAACGCGGTCCGCCGGTACGCGATGTTGCACGTTTGATACAGGGGATCGAGGCGAGCCACGTCGATCGCGTGCGACCCGACCGGACCAGCTTCGCCCACCGTGCGGCCCTGCACTCCAGCCAGAGCTATGTTGGTCCGAAATGCGGCCACGATGTGCGCCAGCCACTGCGGATCGGGCAGGCAGTCATCATCGGTAAAAGCGACGATATCGCCACCGGCAGCCGAGACACCCGCCTGCCGGGCCCAGGCGAGCGTGCTATCTGCCCCGGGTATGTACCGTGCTCCCTCTCGGCGAGCCAATAGGCGAGTTCGATCGGTCGGTGCGTGATCGACGACGATCACCTCGAGGCGCTGCCAGGACTGGCGCGCCAGGGACCGCATCGTTCCTTCTAGGAGCTCGGGTCGGTCTCGCGTCACCACAATCACGGAGACCAATGGATCGTCGGATAGCGGTGGTAACGGTACACGCGCCTGCAACCTCGAAGCTCCGTGGCCGAAGGCCATATCCTGCAGAGCGCGCAGCAGGTTCCACTTCTCACGGATCATCGGCCCGATGCCGCGGGCGTAGCGCACGGGATGGCGCGCGGCGTAACGCAGGTGTGCCGTGGATTGTTTGGCAAGCGGCCGGACGATCCAGAGCACGACGGGGAGGAGCACGCCCGGCGCTCGAACCTTTTCGACGCCCAGCCGGCGTAATTCATCCCGATGGCGTTTGTCGGCATCCAGGCGGGCACGCCACGGCTCACGACCACGCCATTCCCTTGGTCGTGGCGGATGCAACACCACCGCCTGGGGGGCGAATGCGATGGCACCGGCAGCGCGTGCCCGCAGACCGAGAATGTTGTCGGCATACCATCGAAACGATGCGTCGAATCCGCCCAGTCGCTCCAGGATCGATCGCCGGTACATGATGTTGCAGGTGCGATCGGGAGGGCCGGGTCGACGCGCATCGATCTGGTGGGTGAACGGCGTCACCGGACCGGGCCGGGCGAGGGTCACACCCTGTGCGCCGACCACGTCGGGCCGCGCCATCGCCTCCACCAATGCGGCCAGCCAGCCCGGCTCGGGACGGCAATCGTCGTCGGTGAAGGCGACGAGCATGGCGCGAGCTTCCTCGATACCGCGATTACGGGCGGCGTAGCTCCCCCACTGTCGGGGGAGACGAAACACGCGCCGGTTTGAACCCTGCCACTCGGCCAGCACAGTAGGAGTGTCATCCTCGGACGCATCGTCCACGACGATCACCTCAAATGACCGGTACGTCTGACGCTCAAGGGCACCCAGCAGCTCACGCAACATGTGAGCGCGATTTCGGGTTGGTACGACCACGCTGACGCCCGGCCGTTCATCGTTCATACTGATCCAACTGTCAATGGTTTCCTTCTCAGGCTGGAGCCACACTGTTCGGTATGCGGACAACAGCAAATCCTCGTCTGTGGTAATCTCGTCGCCGGTGATCAGATCGTGGAAAGTGGAACCCAAGCCATAATTGCCTCTGTTCGGTCACGACGATCTGCGTGATCCGGCCCGCCAGCGGCGGAAAAAATATGGGAATAAGCTCAACAGTGCCAGCTTTTCCGCCAGGATGTGGGGTACCTGTCGGAGATAATCATGCGGCGCACGACGAAAATATGCCACATGCCACCGCCAGTATCGACGTATGGGCAGCACCACCCAGCGCGAGAACACATGGTCGGCCTGCTGCAGTGAAAGCGTGGGCGATCGCGCCGGCATGTATTGCGGATACGTTTGTCGAAAGTGCAATTCGCTTTGCAACAATACTCTCCACGCGGCTCGGTTCGCCCACTCCTTCGGACGTGGAGGATGCACCACCACGGCGTCCGGCGCAAAGGTGATCGGCCCGCATTCCAGCACTCTCATTCCCATCACGACATCCTCTCCCCGGATCAGCTCGGTATCGAAACCCAATGCGCGGGCGATGCCGGCCCGGTACGCGATATTACAGGTGCGGTACGGCGGGCCACCGGCAAGCTGCTCGATCTGGCGGGTAAACGGCGTCATCGATGCATGATCCGTCACCGTCTTCCCTTGCACACCCAGTGATTCAGGATGCTCGATGAAAGCAGTAGCGATGGCGCCAAGCCACAGTGGATCGACTGTGCAGTCGTCATCCGTAAAGGCGACGATCGTTCCGCGAGCACGTGACATCGCCAGATTGCGGGCCGCTCCCATCTTCCTCCAGGGTTGATAGAGGTACGTTAAAGGCAAGCCTTTCGCTCCATGGCGCTCCGCTACCATGCGCGTGCCATCCCTCGACCCGTCGTCCACTACGATCACTTCCCAGGTTGGATACTGGATTTCTCGCAATGACGCAAGCAAGCGATCGAGCAATGGAGCGCGGTTTCGGGTCGGAACGATGATGGAAATGAATGGTGCACCCACCTCTATGTCTATCACACCGATCTATCCGGGACTCCATCCTTTCCCGGGCGCCGAACCAGCTCTGTGTGCATCCTCGATAAATCTGCTTCGCGGCCCACGGATGCATTTGACACCCATTTAGTTCGGCTGTATCTTGGTCACACAGGGTCTTTTGCTTGACATATGTTGTCGCACCCATGAGAAGGAGGAGGAGAGAGCGAGCAGATTGTGGCGACCGCGACTCTGATGCTAGGAAAGCACGGCGCTGCCCGCGGAGAGGAAGCAGCCCGATGAACTCGTGTTGGTCGGACGAATTCTCGCGATTCTCGACCACAGCAATGGATTCTGACACGGTTCTAGCGATGTGACACGGATGCGCTGTGCACGAACCGCACTCCGGTTCGGTCACTCGTGTTCGGCCGGAAGTCGCACCCAAAGAGTAATGTTCGTCCGAGCTGTTCCGCTTTGGTCGCCGGTGGAGATACTCGGCTAATGCAAAACATAGCGAGCATGATTCTCTAAGCAAGAACAATAGTAGGAGGACGCATTGACACACTTTCCACGTAAGCGTTTCCTGGCAGTTCTGGCGGTGTTTGCACTGCTGCTCCCATTTCTGGCTAATCGGACCTTCGCCTCCCCCGCTCGTGCATCTCTTCCAGTGACCATTTTCGGGCAGTGGCAAAGCGCGGAGAAGACCGATTTCCTGGCAATTGCGAGCTACTGTGATAGCCATTACAACACCAAAGTGAACTACCAGCAGTCGGGCGCGAGCTACGCCACCGAACTGCAGACCCGAGTGCAGGGCGGCAATCCGCCGGATGTCGCCACGCTCTCTACCCCCAGTTCGATTGCTCAGTACGTGGCGGGCGGCTCACTCACGCCGCTCACATTCGTCGAGAACAGTACGTTCAAGAAGCAGTACTCCCCATTCTGGCGGAATCTCGGCACAGTCAACGGGAAGCTGTACGGGATCTTCATGAAATCTGACGTGAAGTCGCTGGTCTGGTACGACCCGAAAAAGTTCAAGGCCGGCAAGTACTCAATCCCCAAGACGTGGACCCAGCTCGTCGCCCTGTCAAACAAGATGATCAAGAACGGCAAGCAGCCCTGGGCCTGGGGAGCAGGCGTCGATAACTGGACTTTGACCGACTTCTTCGAAAACGTCTTCCTGCAATCCGCCGGTCCAGCCAATTACAACAAGCTGATCGCACATAAGATCAGCTGGACCAGCGCACCCGTGGTGAACGCTTTCAAGATCATGAACCAGATCGTCGGCAACCCGAAAATGATTGCCGGCGGACGCAGTCGAGCGCTGAGCCAGAAGGCTGCCCAGGGCGCGGTCCAGATGATCCAGGATCCCAAGGCCGAGTTCTTCCAGGAAGCGACCTTTGTGGATGCCCTCATCAAGGGCGCTCTGCCCAGCGCCAAGCTCGGAGTCGACTACAGTGCGTTCCCCTTCCCACTGGTCAAGAAGTGGTCAACCACGCCGACGGAAGTCGGGCCCAATGGGATCGTGATCATGAAGGATACGCCGGGCTCGCGGGCATTGGTGAAGTGTCTGGTCGACCCGAACGCCCTGGCGCAGTGGGCCAAGTTGGGCGGCTACATTTCGCCCAACAACGCGACTCCGGCAAGTGCGTATCCGTCGCCCCTGCTGCGATCGGCCGCTCAGATGCAGATCAGGGCGGGTAGGGCCGGCCTTCTGGTGGGTGACGCCTCCGACCTGGAAGCACCGGCGCTCGGCGGTACCTACGAGGGTCCCGCGCTCCAGAAGTGGTTCACGAATCCATCCAGCTACATGTCCGTCTTGCAGGGCATGGAGACCGAAGCGAAGAAGGACTACAAATAGGTCGATAAGCACGACACTCGTTCAGCTTGACGGAGCAGAGGACCGGGGAGGCAAGAACTCCCCGGTCCCGTCCGACCGGTTAGACACGGACCACGCGGAGAGGAGATTGAACGTATGGCTCAAGGACAGCCGGCCATAACGCCGCCTACTACCAGTTCGGTCGCAGTTGCGCCCACTACGGCTGCGATCCAGCCAAAGGGTCGAGGGATCAAACCCCGCAGTTATATCCCCGTACTGTGTTTCCTGGGGCCCGCTCTGGCGCTGATCGCATTCTTCGTCGTGTATCCGAGCATCAAGACGATTTACCTTAGCTTTTACGCACAGAACGGAATCGGCTATAACGCACCCTCCACCTTCACCGGCTGGGACAACTACACCGGTTTGTGGTCAAACGACCAAATCCGCACGTCTATCAGGAACAACATTTTGTGGCTGGTACTCGTCACACCGGTCACCGTGATCCTCGGGGTGCTCTTTGCGGTCCTGTTCGACCGCGTCCGCTACGAGAGCATTCCCAAGTCCATCGTGTTTATTCCGATGGCCATCTCCGCCACCGCTTCCGGCGTGATTTGGCGGCTGATGTATGCCGACGATCCTCATACCGGCACGGTCAACGCCATCCTGTCGCACCTTCCCGGGTTTTCGCCTCTGTCGTTCCTGGGGGATGCAAGCTTCGTGAATTTCGCGCTCATGGGGGCGCAAATCTGGACCGGCCTTGGTTTCGCTGTGGTCGTGCTCTCCGCTGCGCTCAAATCCATCCCGGCCGACCTGACGGAGGCGGCAAAGATTGACGGCGCGAACGAAATTCAAATCTTCTCGCGCATCACGGTGCCGCTCATGTGGCCGACCATCACGGTTATCATCACGCTCACTATGATCGGTGTCCTGAAAATCTTCGACCTGGTCTACACCATGACCAGCGGAGGGCCGGCCGGTTCGAGCGATGTGCTCGCCCTGGAGATGTATGTTCAATCGTTCGGCAATGCGAATCCAGGAGTGGGCAGCGCCATTGCGGTCGTGCTGCTCATCGCGGTGATCCCCATCATGGCAATCAACATCAATCGGTTCCGCACCGAGGGGCAGCGGTAGGAGGGGAGGAAAAGCGATGAGTACAGATGCGATCTCCGGGACTCGTGAGCAAGCGCCAACACAGGAATCCGTCGTAGGCCACGGACCCCGCTGGTACACGCGGGCCCCACTTCATTTCGTCATTGTTCTGATCAGTGCCATCTGGCTGCTCCCGACGATCACGCTCCTCGTCACGTCGGTGCGAGGGATCCAGGACATCAGCACCTCCATCTGGTGGACGATCCTCTGGAAGCCGCACGAGTTCACCCTCACGAACTACAACACCGTGCTCCATGCGGCGACGTCCATCGGCATGGGCCGGGCCTTCCTCAACAGCCTGGCGATCACTATTCCTGCGACTGCCTTGCCGATTGTTATCGGGGCGGGAGCGGCGTACGGCTTTGCTTGGTTGCGCTTCCCATTCCGCAACACGATCTTTCTCACACTGGTCGGCCTGCAGGTGATACCACTCCAGATGCTGCTGATTCCGCTCCTTCGTTTGTTCAATCAATGGGGCATTGCTGGTCAGTATCCATCGTTGTGGATCGCGCACACCGCGTTCGGGTTGCCGCTGACCATTTACATCATGCGAAACTTCATGTCCGGTATCCCCTTCGATCTGCTCGAAGCTGCACGCATCGACGGCGCCAATGAGTGGAGTATCTTCACCCGCGTCATCCTGCCGTTGTCGACGCCGGCCATCGCCGCTGTGGCTATCTTCCAATTCATGTGGGTGTGGAACGATCTGCTGGTAGCACTGGTCTTCACGGCGGGGTCAGACAATGCTCCTATGCCGGTCGTGGTTCGGACGCTCTCCGGCGCATATGACCAGGGGTGGCAACTCATGACCGCTGCTGCCTTCATCTCAATGGCATTGCCGCTTATCATCTTCTTCGCGTTGCAGCGGTACTTCGTCGCCGGTTTAACGGCAGGTTCAGTGAAAGGCTAACGTTCAGCTTCCAGGCATGGCGTGCCTATGCGCATCATCACGGCCCGTGTGCTGCTTCGATCATTGCTGCCGGTGGCGGCAGGATTAGTGCTGGCTGGGTGTGGTGATGCTGCCAATTGGAACACGCTTCATGCCGACCGCCTGCCCGGGGGCAGACAGTATGTCGTGCAGGGAACCCGCGATGCGAACGGATTCTGCGGCTACGATTTCTCATGGTTGCCGGCAGGAATGATGGAAGAGGATGTCGCCCGGGACGATTCTACCTGCCGCTTAATCGCCGAGGTCGCTCCTACCGTACCCGCCCGAACCGGTGCCATCCCATCGCGCATCCGGGTACATAGTCACCCATGAGCGCACCTGATGATGACCGCCGGCCGCTCGTTGAATCCGGACAGCCCAGGATTCGGGCATTGTGGTGGCCTTGAATTCTCCCATCGACGCCGTGCTTATTGGAGCCGGCAACCGCAAGATATTCACCGTCTACGATACTTCCTGCCCGGGCTGGGATGCGCCGGTGCGGAGCATGCCA
>JANWJD010000113.1 GCA_025449555.1 Chloroflexota bacterium
CCCATCACGGCAAATGAAGCGATGCCAATGATCAAAACCAGGATCGCCGCCAGCCAATTGCCGCGCAGGTGTGCCCCGTATACCAGGGTGCCGACCAGAACCAACACCACGACGACCGCCCCTATCAGCATCGAGCCTGCCAGGACCTTTGCCACGATGATCATCCAACGGGGGAGAGGCGTCCCCCCCAACCGTTTCAGTATGTGAATTTGCCGCTCCGTGGCCAGGTTGCTACAGACAGTACCAAGCGCGACCGCCATGGTGGCGAACACGGCGTAGCCCGGTACCAGATAGCTAATGTACGAGATGCCATGCAGCTTCTGGCTCCCATAGAGCGCGCCAAAAAAGGTGAGAAACATTACCGGGAGCAGAAGCGAGAAAAACACTGTCTCCCGCCGGCGCAGCCACAGCTTGGTTTCCAGCATCGATTGCTTGACCAACATCGTCATCAGTCCCGGACCTCCTCGCCCGTGAGCTGCAGAAAGATATCTTCCAGCGTGGCACCGGTCACCTGCAGGTGTTCGACGGTCACGTTTGCTTCGCGCCGCCACCCGGACAGCGCCGCCACACTGTCCAGGGCGTTGGTGGTGCTCAGCGCGTACATCCCGGGCCGGTCTTCACGGGCGTCCGTGATGAACGGTAGTGCCTGCAAGGCTGCCAGGTCGAGGCCCTCCTGACTGGTGAAGGAGATGATCTCACCGGCTGCGGAGCGGGTCAGCTCTTCCGGCGTGCCGAAGGCGATCAGCTTGCCGTGATCCACGATGGCGACATGGTCGGCGAGCCGCTGTGCCTCCTCCATGGAGTGGGTAGTCAGGAGGATCGTGACGCCGCTCGCCCGCAGGCTGGTGATGATCTCCCAGGTCTGGAGCCGAGCCTGCGGGTCCATGGCGGCGGTCGGTTCATCCAGGAAGGCCACCTCCGGGTTCCCTGCCAGGGCCAGCCCCAGGGAGAGCCGTTGCTTCTGACCGCCCGACAGCGTGTCAAAGTAGCTGGAGGCATGGCTCTCCAGGCCGATGAGCTTGATCAGATCAACCGGATCTCGTGGATTGGTGTAGTAGCTGCAGAAGATATCCAGCGCCTCGCGGACCCGGATCTTCTCATACAGCGCGGTCTGTTGCAGCATCAGCCCCATGTGCTGCTTCATCTCTCGTCCCTGCGAAGCCGGGTCGTACCCCAACACTTGCACCGTTCCGGCATCGGGCTTGCGATACCCCTCCAGCATCTCCACCGTCGTGGTCTTTCCTGCGCCGTTGGGGCCAAGTAGGGCGAAGACTTCACCGCGTTCGACCGCGAACGACAGTCCGTCCACTGCCCGAATGTGCCCATACGACTTCGCGAGGTCGTGCGCCACAATGGCGTACTCGGTGGTTGTGTCAGTACGTTTTGGTTGCGCCGTTGCTCCATCAGGCATGTGTCCCTCCATCCGCGCCAAAGCGGTGCCCCATCGGTTCATGAGTTACAGTATGTGCCGCCGCGGATGCACGGGAAACCACCAACGAGTTTGAACTGAGAAGCCGGCGGACTGATAGTCGGGTCAACCATTCGGTTGATGCGTCGATCACCAGCCGACAGCCTCGACACCGGCGAGCCTCGTCTGGTCTCAGGGAGGATGGGCCATCACAACGGAAAGATTGAAGGAATGTGTTTCGGTGGTTTCCCCACGACCACGGCGATCTCGCGACGATCCAGTAACTGGATCGTGGTCGGGTCGCCCTGGTAAGGTTTGCCGTTGACGTAGATGCCGATTTTCGTCGCCGGACGACAGTACACATTCACGCAGTGTGCGCTCAGCCGTACTCCCCACTCAATGAAGAACTGACCGAGCCGATGCGGTATGGGACTGGCGGACTCGGTGTGCAGGATGCCCGATGTGTCGTGCGTATGGAGCGGCGAGATGCAAGGACGCTGGCACATGGAGATGCCGCCGTAGGCCTGACTCATGCCGCTCCCGGAGTGTTGAACGCCGGGGTCAAGAATATTGATCCCGATGCCTGCGGGCACCACGATGGGTTTGCCGTTCACGAAGACGTCCAGGTGGGCATGGACATGATGGATCAGCGTCTCATGGCGCTCTGGGACGAGTCCCGCCTTGCGCGTCAGTTCGAGTGGATTCTTTGGCGCTGACCATGAGGCCTTGATCGGCAAGGTCGCGCTGTATCCTGGCGTTCCATTACTCGCCAGCAGCGGGACTGCAAGCATGGCAAGCATACATAGCTTTAGCATCTCTCGCTGTTCACCTTCAGGTATGCAGCGTACCACGCTTCGTGGTACGACTGTTGGGCTAGTAGTCATCCGGCCGGCACGGCTGCGCCCACTCTAGGTCGATCATGCGCCCGGAGACAGAGATATCGTATCACCAAGACAGTAAGTCTTTAGGTAGGAGCAAACCCAACCTTGACCGTTTTTAAAATACGAGACGGTGTGCCGAAGGCTGTAAGCTGACTTGCTACGCATCTCCGAGTGTTTCATACTGTGTGCCATCCCGTGCATCATGCGACACTGGGGGACGAGATACCCATGGCACTACAAACACTCACCTCGCAGTACATCACCACGCTCCGACGCAAAACAGAGTTTCGATCATCGGATGGTCATATCATGGCCTTTGTGCCTGAAGTCCCCGGCATCGAGGGCGAAGGCGCGGATGAAGATCGAGCGGCGTACGACTTTCTCCTGCGCTACATGAACTGGCTGTTGCGCCAGCTGGTGGAGGGGCGTCCTGTGCCCCCTATGGGAGAGCATGACCTGAACCCTGATTCCAACCGCCAACTCTTTATGTACGAGACGGGAATCGAAGTTCCGCTCCTCAAAGAACAGCCGGACCTAGATCAGATGTGGTTCTGGACCCCCAAATGGCAGCAGATGGAGCGCGAGGCCGAAGAGGACATTGCCGCCGGAAGAGTCGAGCGATTCGAGTCGGATGAGGGATTCGATGCTGCCTTGAGACCGCGACCGCAACGATGGTCGTGCAACCTTCGAGTATGGCCCTGAACGTCAGCCCGGGAAGCGGCACGTGATCTGGCGGCGCATCGGGACGCACGACATTTTCCGGAACCTATAGGGCCGGTATCCCGCTCGAAATAGCGGGAGCCTGGATCCTACATTGAAAGCCGGCGGGTGGAGGTAGGATGACACAGGCGGGACGGCGGCCGGGAACAAGCGAGACTCGAGAGGAGATCCTCTCTGCGGCTCGCCGCTTGTTTGGCGAGCGAGGCTACGACGGCACGACCATCCGAGCCATGGCCGCCGAGGCCGGGGTGAACCCTGCTCTGGTCCACCACTTCTTCGGGACGAAAGAGCAGGTCTTCGTAGCCGCGCTCGACTTCCCATTCAATCCGGCTGAAGCGTTCCAGCGCATCATGCCTGGCCCGCGCCATGAGTTCGGGCAGCGGGTCGTGCACTATTTCCTGACGGTGTGGAACAATCCGCAGACCCGGGAGCCGCTGCTCGCGCTCATTCGATCCGCGACTACCAACGAGCAGGCCGCCACCACGTTTCGGCAGTTCGTCGGGGCAACGCTCCTCGGGAGAGTCGCCGACGCGCTCCGAATACCGCGCTTGGAGTTGAACGCTGCGATGGCGCAGATGGTAGGCGTCGCCTTGCTCCGTTACGTCATCAAGATCGAGCCACTGGCATCCGCGTCAGACGACGAGATCGTCCAGCTCGTGGCTCCGATTATCCAGCGCTACATCGATGGCGGATAAGCCAGGGGAGAGAAACTCGGCTCAGGTTTGACATCGCACTCATCTTCTGCTTTAATTAAACAAATGATTAATTATGTCGTGTCGGTCGAGCAATTACTGGTCCTGCGAATGGGGCATGAAATCCTGCATGAGCTCACGTTCGCCATAGCTCCCGGTTCGATTACCGGCGTGCTGGGTCCCAGCGGATGCGGCAAGAGCACGCTGCTGCGCTCGATCGTGGGGGTGCAGGTGGTGCAATCGGGCCGCATTACGGTCCTCGGACTCCCGGCCGGCAGTCCGGCGCTGCGTCGCCGGATCGGGTACGCCACGCAATCGCCTTCGGTGTATCCCGATCTCAGCGTGGCCGAGAACCTCCGCTACTTTGCTACGGTGCTGGGTGCGCCGCCCGACGATCCAGCTCGAGTGCTGGAGCAGGTTGGACTCGAGCCGCAGCGAGATCAGCAGGTGGCACGGCTTTCGGGTGGCCAGCTCTCTCGGGTCAACCTGGCGGTGGCGCTGCTCGGCCAACCGGAGTTGCTCATTCTCGATGAGCCCACGGTGGGACTCGATCCAGTGCTGCGCGAAGAACTGTGGGAGCTCTTTCACCGCCTGAGCCTGACACAGGGCGTGACCATTCTCATCTCCAGCCATGTGATGGACGAGGCCGAGCGCTGCCAGTCCTTGCTTCTGATGCGGGATGGCTCGATCCTGGCGCACGACACGCCGGCTGCGCTGCGTGCCCGGACTGGAGCCAAGGATCTTGAAGGAGCCTTCTTGCGGCTGGTGAAGGAGATGCCCGTGGAGGAGCGGCAGGCGTGAGTATCCAAGTGACCATGGCCACCGCCCAGCGCCTCTTCGAGCAACTCCGTCACGATCCCCGCACGGTCGCAATGATGATCTTGCTGCCGGCGCTGCTCGTCGTCGTGCTGCGCTACGTCTTCAATTCCAAGGAGTCCTTCGAGCACCTGGCGCCCGCATTACTCGCGATCTTTCCCTTCATCGTGATGTTCCTGATTACATCGGTGGCAACACTCCGTGAGCGCACCACGGGCACCCTCGAGCGCCTGATGACGATGCCGATCGCCAAACTTGACTTGATCATGGGCTACGCTCTCGCTTTCGCCCTCTTTGCAGTGGCGCAGGTCACGGTCGTTGCGGTGCTGGCATTGGCCTGGCTGGGTCTCTCCGTCACCGGCTCGCTGGCACTTCTCTTCTTGGTAACCGTCCTGGACGCACTCCTTGGCATGGCGCTCGGCCTCCTGGTCAGTGCGTTTGCCCGGACCGAGTTCCAGGCCGTGCAGTTCATGCCGCTCTTCGCCGCGCCACAAGTGCTGGTATCGGGCCTGTTTCTCCCCCGGAATCAGATGGCCACGGTCCTGACCTGGTTCTCAGACGTGATGCCACTTTCGTACGCGGTGGATGCGTTGAAGCTGGTGACGGTGTCCGCCGTCGTGACCGGAGAGCTCCTGCGGGACGTTGCCATCGTGGCAGGTTCGACCGTGCTGGCACTCGTGCTGGGTGCAGCCACGCTCCGGCGCAGGACTCCGTGACTCACGGCCCGCGGCGAACGCTTCCTCCAGGATGCCGCCGACATCAAGCGTGAGATCGAGACCGAATATGCCACGGTGCTCGGGCAGGAATCTTACTCGACGCTGCGAGCGTCGATGCTGATGCTGGTTCGTCACGCCGAACAGCGGCACGACTGAGTGCATTGGACGGCACAATTGGGTCCAGGGTGCCGTGCTATCCTACGCCCACCATTCGGTCTTCGACATTCGTGGAGTCGATCCGACTACAGACGTTGCGAGCCGTTTCGATGA
>JANWJD010000114.1 GCA_025449555.1 Chloroflexota bacterium
CCGACCTAGATTGTGTGCTGGTGGGCACCGAGGCCGATCGGGCTGCCGCCAACGTAATCGTCTCTCAACTGGGTGACCGGGTTGTCGACCTGGTTGGAAAGACAAGCACCGGACAGTTGGCAGCCGTCCTCCGGCGCTGCGATCTCCTCTTGTCCAACGACGGGGGCGTGGCTCATCTGGCGGCCGCCGTGCATACCCGTACTCTGACCGTCTTTGGCCCGTCGAATGATGCCGCCTGGCATCCCCTCGGTGGAGAGGTCATAGCCGCCGACTTACCGTGCCGTCCATGCTTCTATCGAGACTTTGAAATCGGCCTGCGACACGGCTGCGCTACGCGTGAATGCCTCACGCTCGTGACGCCGGCCGCCGTTGCCGCCCGCGCTCTTGCCTTGCTGGAGGCTCCACCGGTTGGGGCTTGACTCGGTACAGGTGCTCGGCATCACCGTCCACTGTTTGGTCGAGGACGATGTCCTGAGAATCGTGCTCGACCGGATCAAGCACCGAGAACCGACCCAGATTGTCACCGTCAACGCCGAGTTTGTGATGATCGCGCAACACGATGATCGGTTTCGTCGCGTCCTTGCCGCAGCTGACGTGGCGACTCCGGACGGCGCCGGGGTCGTATGGGCGGCGCGTCGGAAGGGAGCAACCATCCAACGGCGCGTGGGTGGATCCGACCTCATCTGGTCATTGAGTCGTCAGGCGGCCCAATACAGTCAGAGCGTGTTCTTGCTGGGAGCGGCTGAAGGTGTCGCCGCTTCGGCGGCACTCCGACTTCAGGCCGCGATCCCCGGCTTGACCGTGGCCGGAACCCATGCCGGATCTCCCGCGCGCAGCGAAGAAGACGCCATAGTAGACTTAGTGCGGACATCTGGGGCAGACATCCTGTTCGTGGCGTTTGGCGCTCCGCGACAGGATCTGTGGATTGCTCGGAATCTCCCGCGCAGTGGAGCCGTCGTGGGCATGGGGGTTGGCGGCAGTTTCGATTATTTGGCCGGTACGGCACGCCGAGCGCCGGTTTGGATGCAAGAGCGGGGACTGGACTGGCTGTGGCGGTTGATTCAGCAGCCGTGGCGCTGGCGACGAATGCTCGCCTTGCCGAGATTCGTCTGGAATGTGCTGCGTGACGGACGCGCGAACTCTGAAGCAGGGAAAGGACTGATCTAGCATGGATGGAACTGGGGCGGGGAAACGCACGGTTGATGCCTTGATGTCGCAAACTGCCGCACTGGGCGTGTGGGGATGCGGACATATCGGGGCGAGTGCGATGTATCACTTTAGCCGGCAAGGCGTCCGCTGTGTCGGGTACGACATCGCCGCTTCGCGAGTGCAGGAGATTCGCGAAGGACGATTCTTGACCACGGATATTGTGCCTACCGGGCACGTGCGCGAAGAGAATCCAAATGTCACCGCGACCACGAATTGGCGCGACATGGTGACGAATCAGGTAGTCGTCCACCTCGTAGCGGTGCCGACCGAGCGGGGCGCCGAACCGAGTTCGGCCGCGTTGGAAGATGTCATTCCACTCATCTGCGAGGTTATTCGACAGAGCGACACTGTGGGGATCGTGCCGGCGGTCATCATCGAGAGTACGATTCAACCCACCTGGATCGATACGGTCGTGCTGCCCAAGCTGCTGGCTTCCGGGGTGCACCCCGGCGTCGCTGTTTTGGTCGGAGCGGCGCCGCGTCGGGATTGGTTTTCCGGTTCGGAGCACAATCTGGAGAATTTGCCACGAATCGTGGGCGGCAGCAGCGACGAGGCCACCGATCTGATGGTGGCCCTGTACTCGCTGGTGTGCCGTGAAATAGTGCCGGCGCGCGACGCGTATCACGCTGCGTTCACCAAGGTGATCGAAAATCTGATTCGTTTTCAGGGACTCGCGCTGGGGAACACCCTCTCACTCGCGTTTCCGCAGTACGACATGACCCACGTCCTGTCGCTCGCGAGCACGAAGTGGAACATACCGCTGTATCATCCCTCAATGGGAATCGGTGGACACTGCATTCCACTGGCTCCCCGCTACGCCCTGGCCGAAGGTGGCCTGGACAATCCGTACCTCGGAACCGTCCGCGATGCGGTTCAATTGAACGACGGCTACTTCTCTCACCTGTATGCTGTGCGGCTGCGGGAGCTGTTAAAAGACTGCAGATCGATCGTGATTCTGGGGTTGGCGTATACTGCCGATGCCAAGATGCACAAACTTTCCCCCGCTCTCGACGCATTGGATTGTCTGCGAGACACTCCTCGGCTTCGGCTGCACGATCCGTACTACAGCGCGGATGACATCGAGGATATCTGTGGCGTTGCCACGCTGGAATTCCCGCGTGACCTGTCCGATTGCGACGGAATCATATTGGTCACTCCGCACACTGCGTACCGGCAGGCCGGGGTCGAGAGTATCGTGCGGCCCGGCACGGTTATCGTGGACAACTTCGGTGCCTGGCGAGATCGGACGTTTGCGCCCAGCGTCCGCTACCACGAGGTAGGACGACGCTACCTGGAAGACGCCCGAGACGCCATTCGATACCCCGAAACGTCATCGAGCGCCAGTTAAGGGGAGGGCTACCTGCTCGACGTCACACCGAGCTCATACCTTAGCTGGCTCTATCCGTTGCTCATCGGATGCGCCGCATCATTGGCGCTAACACCGATCGCGCGCCTGCTTGCGGTGCGGTTGGGGGACATTGACCGTCCCACCGGAAACAAAATCCACCTTCGCGCGACTCCCCTGATGGGCGGCGTCGCGGTGTACGCGGCGTTTGTGGTCACCTGCATCTTCGTCGTGCCGATCCATGGGCCGGTACTCGGCGTGCTCGTCGGTGGCCTGGGGGCGGTGGTGGTGGGCGTGCTGGATGAGCTAATGAATCTGTCTCCCGTTACGCACCTGGCCGGGCAGCTCGCGGTCGCCATACTCGCAATTGTGGCCGGCGTCGGCTTCGTGCACCAGGTCAGTATGCCTGGACCGCTCACCGCTCCCGGTCTGCAATTGCCCGCCGCGATCGGCGTAGCGTTCACAATTTTCTGGCTGGTGGGCATGATGAACACCGTCAATTTCCTCGATGGTCTGGATGGCCTTGCGACTGGAGTTGCGATTATCACGGCGCTCCTGATGTCGATCTGGGCCTGGGAAGCGTACCAGGACCACCGTTTCCTGCTCCCACCCACGGCGCATCCGGCGGACTTCGTGCTGCCATTGGCCCTGGCCGGCGCACTCCTCGGGTTCCTGCCCTTCAACTGGCACGTTGCGAAGATATTTCTGGGCGATTCGGGCAGCATGTTTCTTGGATTCGGCCTCGCTGCCCTGTCGATCGTTGGTCCCACCAAGCTCGGCACCGCCCTTCTCGTCCTCATCATCCCCGTACTCGACGTCGCCTGGGCCATTGTGCGGCGACAAATACGCGGCCGCAGCTTCCTCTCCGGCGATAAGCAGCACGTGTACCACCGAATGCTGGATCTGGGGCTGAGCCACACTCAGACCGTGTTGATGCTCTACGGCCTGTGTATCGCTCTGGGGGGACTGGACCTCTGGCTCTTGAAACTGCAAAAGCTATTGGCGTTCCTGGCGCTGGGGATTATCGCCGGCTCCATCTATGTGGTCCTCGAAATTCGCGCCAACCGGCTCGCTGTCGACTCCACCGAGTCGTCAGGCGCGTTGCGCAACTCTCCCTGACTCCCGGCGTTCGCCCGCTTCTGTGCCCAAGCCCCGGCTGGACGCTCCGGTCATCCATGCGACGAATGCCCAGATGACAAGTGCGTAAACGTATCCGGCAATGGCGTCGGTCACCCAATGCTCACCCAGGTACACGATGGCAAAGAGGACGAAGCCGACCCACAGGAGTAACGGCCGCGCCCGACGTCCGAATGCCGCCCGGAGGGCGAGATATTCCAGCAGCGGAAACGCGGCATGCTCGGAAGGGAACGCGGCCACTGCGTCCCCGCTGAGCTTGAAAACGTAAAAGATCGGCGTGCCGTGAAACGGCAAGGGATGGGAGTGCACGAACGGATTGAAGCCGTTAAAGACATCGTGCGGTCGGTCGTACCGCAAGGACGAGAGCCATGGCGGCATGGCGGGGAAGAGGATGAACGTGATGAAGCCCAGTACCAACAACAAGAGCGCCGAAGCTACAAACCGAAAGTACACGACTCGATCAATGCGCCAGAGGAAATAACCCGCAATGTACGGCTCCGGCAAATGAAGGTTGTATGCCAGAGATGTGACGACGTCGAGGGTCCGTACGTGTCCGCGAGACGCCAGATGATGTTGCAGGAAACCCACGGCGTCGTGCCCGAAAAACAGGCGATGATCCAGGTCGAGCATGAAGTTCAGGTGGACCGGAAAGGGCGACTTGGCGGCAATTGGACCGCTCAGGTTCCACAACAGCAGTCCGAGCAAAAATATCCACCAGTCGGACAGGAATGACGCAGGCACACGGCTGATGGTGATCGCGGCGACCGCTGTGACGAGCGTCAACAGCTCCACTCCGAGGCGCACGTTGAAAAGGTCGCTCAGGGCCACGATTCCGGCAAAGTACCCGGCGAGCGCGAGCAACTCCGCGCGTGACGCGCGTCGCGGCGGGGAACTCCTCAGGACTCGAGACCCATGCCGGCCGCGGCCAGAAAGCCCCCATCGACCGCAATGCACTGCCCCGTCACGTACGAAGAGTCGGCACCGGCCAGAAAGACGATCGTCCCCACGACCTCGTCGACCGTGGCGAAGCGTCCCATGGGAATCTGCGACATCCAGGCCTGTCGCTGCGGTTCCGTCAGGTGCGACGTGGCATCGGTCACGATGTAGCCGGGCACCACGCAGTTGACTCGTACGTTGTAGCATGCCGCCTGCACGGCGAATTCGCGCGTCAGTCCCAGCACGGCGGATTTCGCCGCCGCGTAGTTTGCCTGACCGGCATTCCCGATGACGCCCACCACCGAACTGACGTTGACGATAGAGCCTGCGCCGCGTAGACGCATCGATTCAAGGGCGACGCGGCTCACGGCTCGCGTGCCGGCAAGATCGGTGCACCAGGTGGCGTCCCAATCCTCCAGAGACATCTGGATCACCAGTCGGTCCTGCGTGATCCCCGCGTTGTTGATGAGCACGTTCAGCGGGCCGAGCGCCGACTCGACCCGGGGCACCAGTCCGGCCGCTTGCCCGGCGTCCGACATATCGGCCTGCACCGCCAGTGCTCGCCCACCCCCATCTCGTATGCATTGCACGATGGCTTCCGCTTCCGCGGCTGACGATCGGTAGTTAATAGCGACCGATAAGCCCTGGCCGGCCAGTCGTAGCGCGACTGCCTTGCCGATGCCCCTCGAGGCGCCGGTAATCAGCGCCACGACGTTGCTCGACACAGGTGCTTCCGACATACTTTGGTATTCTAGTTGAAGGTGATCGGGCCGACCGGAGGAGTATTTTTATGGTGGCTGGCGAGAATTCGCCCGACTATACGTTCGAAGCGTTTGCCCAGCACGACTTTTATCGGGCAGTCAACGAACATTTGGTGGACGCGACTCTGCAGATCCGAAGCCGGCTGCCGCAGCTCCCGATTCGACGGGCGCTGGATCTGGCTTGCGGCACGGGCGCCGTGACGCAACTCCTGGTCGAAGGGCTGCGACGGCTGCGACAACCGGCCGAGATCATCGCGGTCGACCCATCGGATTCGGCGCTCGAAAAGGCGCGACGCCTGGTTGGCAACGCCGCGGCTTTTGTCCGGGGCACGGCGCAGGCATTCTCGAGCGTCGCGACCGGGCTCGACGTGATCCTGTTCTGCAATGCCATCCATTTGCTGCCTGACAAAGATGAAGTGTTTCACGAAGCAAGCAAGGCCTTGAATCCGGATGGCGTGTTCGGTTTCAACACGTCGTTCTATGAGGGTTGCTACGCTCCCGGCACCGAACGTTTCTACCGGCTCTGGATGCTCAGGGCCTTGCAACTGCTCAAGCAGGAAAACGGCATCCGTCCCGACCGTCCGGACCGTACCAAGGTTGAAGCGATGCGATGGCTCACACCGGACGAGTACCGTGACCTATTACAGCGCCATGGCTTTGTGATTGAGGACATGCACGCCGAAGAGGCCATGATGACCTGTGAGAGTTGGCAGGACATCAGCCACTACTCCGAGTTCGCCAATGGCGCCCTCCCCGGCGTCCCGGAAGAATTGGCCATCCCCGCGCTTCAGCGTGCAGTGGCGCAGGCCTACGACGAGCTGGGAATAACCGAATTGCCTCGTAACTGGCTTCAGGTGGTCGCGCGCGCCGTGTGATGGCTGCTTCGACCAGCGCCAAACGAGTCGCCGAGCCTTTTCTCGTTTTCACGATCGTCCTGTGCGGATACCTGCTCACGGGTTCAAACGATCTCAGGCACAACGGCGATACCTACCTGAGGTACCAGACCACCCAGTCTCTGGTTGACTATGGGCGGGCCTGGATAGCCGACCCGGCGTGGAAGGACACGCGCGTGAGTCTGGGTCGGGGCCACCATCTCTATGCCTTCTACGCTCCCGGCCAGGCGCTCATGATGGTCCCTTTGTACGTCGCCGGGAAGTTCGCGGCGCATCACCTTAACCTGCCGTACGACATCTCGACCCTCTACGCTACCCGTTCCGTAGATCTCTGGTTGGGCGCATTCCTGGCGCTGATCTTCTATGCATTGTGCTGCGCGGTGGGGTACAGCCGGTTGGTCTCCTCGATCCTCACCCTCATCTTTGCGTTCGCTACCGTGGCGTGGCCGGACGCGCAGAGTGCCCTGGAACAGACCCAGGTGAATCTATTCGTGCTGCTGGCCGTGCTCGCCGTTTGGTTGTGTATCAGGCCAGGGCGGCATGCTCGGCGCTGGCTCGTCCTGGCCGGAGCGTCGATCGGGGCGGCCGTGCTCACGCGATACGACGCTCTACTGTATGTGCCCCTGTTCGTGGGCTACCTTCTGGCAGTTCGGTGGCAGCGCGGCGAACGCGCCGGAATCTGGCAAGACGTGGCAGCGTTTACCGCCGGAGTCTCGCCCTGGCTCGCGGCAGTCGCAGCATGGGATGTCTTGCGATTCGGCTCGCCGTTCTTGACCGGATTGCATGAGCAAACGCTGGGCGAGCCCTTCCTGCAGGGACTGGCGGGCCTCTTCATCAGTCCGGGAAAGGGTCTGCTCTGGTACCTCCCACTGATCCTGGTGCTTCCGTTCGCTGCCCGCCATTTCTACGATCGGTCGCCTTCTCTCAGCGCCCTCTTCCTGATTCTCATCCTGCTACCGATCCTGTTCTACTCGAATGTGCTCTTCTGGCACGGTGATCCTGCCTGGGGACCGCGCTACCTGTACACTGCCGTGCCGTATCTCATCCTCCCCCTGGGCGAGATCTTGACCCGGTGGCAGCGCAGCCGGCCGGGCCTGAAAGCGGCCCTCATCGTCCTGGTGCTCGGCAGCATAGGCCTCAATCTCGCGGCGGTATCCGTCACGCAATGGCGTTTCTGGTATCGACTGCAGGCCACGTTGCAGCAACACTCTTCCGCCGCGGATTGGTCGGGCCGGCCCTTCCATTGGGGGGCTCAGCACTATCACTATTACTGGGTGCCGCGGCAGTCGCCGATTCTCATACAGATCGACGACGTCTACCAGATCGCTCGACTCCAGCTTGCCGGCGATCGCCAGTACCTGTTAACCGGGCATCCGGACCCCTACACGGCCACCAGTCCGGCCGACAACTACAGCCTTAACACCCTCGCCTTCTGGTGGTCTGATACCCGCCATCCCTTACTCGGTCAGCGGACTCGAACGGTGCTGGCCTTGCTCCTGGGATTCGTCATGACCCTTGCAGCATTTACCCTCGGATGGCGATTGCGCGGCCCGCAGGCGGGGGTGGAAGCGCGAGCGCCTGAGCCGGATCTCGCTGCCTACCGGCGGGTCGGCACCTAGCTCGCGTCCGTCTTCGAGCGAAATTCGCCGGCGCGCCTGGTGGCCGCCAGCACACCGTCGATCACGGTGCCCCGCATGGCTCGTTCCTCCAGCACCTTGACCCCTTCGACCGTCACTCCTCCGGGAGTACACAGTTCGTCGAGCAATTGCGAGGGCAACTTGTCGGTTGCTGCGACGTTTCGCGCGGCTGCGATGACCTGCTCGAGTGCGCGCGAGTGAGACGCTTGATGTCGCATTCCAACCAGTGACCCGGCCGTAATCAACGCATCGAGGAGCACGTACACAGTGGCCGTAGTGGTGGAACCAAACGTGGTGAACGCGTCGATTTCCTCTTCGGGCATAACGATCACGTTTTCACTGATCGTCCCGAACATGCGAGAGGCTAGCGCCAGGTGCTCCGTGGTGGTTGCCGCGTTCAGGGCGAGCCCGGTGGTGCCTGCTTTGATGCGGCCGAAGAAAGTGGGCATGGCGCGCACGAACGGTACCGACACTCCCAGCCTTGACTCATAGAACGAAGTCGGGAGACCGGCGGCGATGGTGATGAGCAACGTCTGCGGATCCGCGATGGGCCGCAGCTCGTCTAGCACCTGGCCCATGGCCTGCGGACGCACGCACAGGACGGCGATATCCGATCCGGCATACGCCTCGGCATTGTCCAGCGTGGTTCGCACCGGTACCAGCGTCGCGAATTCCTCGAGCCGCTCCGGTCGATAGTGCGAAACGATCAAATCGACGGGATCCACGAGCTTACTTCGCATCAGTCCCAGCGCCATGACCTCCGCCATCACACCGGCGCCGATCAGTGCGATCCTCTTACCTTCTAGCACACCTACTCCTCGCTTCACTCCATGGGTGGTCGGTCGATAATGACCTCGCATGGCGCATTTTCAAACACGTATTCCACCGAGCGCGCGTATCGAGTGCCACGCCGGTTCGACTTCGCCACGTCGCCCATCATCAGCAGATCGACGTTATGTTCCCGCGCGTATTCCACGATGCTCGGTCCGGCTTGACGCGCCTTGTGCATGCGTCGGTTGATCTTGACATCATAGCGAGCAGCAATCTTGGCCGCTCGCTGAAACGCCGCCTCGGCCGCTGCTTGCTCGTTCCCGCTGGCATCGAGCGGCAGTTGCAGGGGTACTTCCACCACGTACAGTACGTCCATCGTGGCTCCGCGAAACTTCGCCATTTGGCTGGCCAGTGCAATCAAGCGGTCGGACACTACATCACCCTGTACAGGCACGACGATCCGCGCGAAACGGCCGGCTTCGCGCTGAATGCGCTTCACGTGCTGTTCGATGTCGCCCGCTTTCGGGATGTGCAACATCCACCACAGGATCGAGGAGATGGTCCCAACGTAGATAAGGGCTATGATGCCGCCCACGATGTGGTGCGACAGTTGGCTCATCGTGGGGCCTTCCGTGTCCACGCCAGGTAGTCTCGTAATCGGACTGCTCCCAGCGCGATAAAAACCAGGCCCAACAGCCCGATGACCAGGACGTGCCCCAACACGCTACGCACGATGATGACCAGCCCAATCAGCAGATATAAGACGCTTACCAGGACGTAGTAGCGCTTGCGCAGCGTTCATCACCCTTTCGTAACGGCCTCATTGTACGGCAGTCCGGCTGTGAGCCCCCGATCTCGGTGCCGAGACCACCCGGCAGATGGACTCGTCCTAGCCCGATCCGCCGTGTTGGTATCGATTGACGTAGGCCCACAGGTTGTAGCGCTGTTGATAATCCAGCGCGGTACCGCGACGGACCTGTTTCAGCATAGTCTCCATGTTGGCCTTATCCGCGCTGCGCAAGCCCTTGAGCTTCAAAACCGACTCGATCGCCTGCACTGCCTCACGCGTCTCGCGGTATGCGTGCATGGTGGATTCCCACCCTCACCGGTCGCCGCGGCGATTGCCACGGGCAGTGTGTGTGGTGGTGTGGCCCATGCGCTCTTGCACGATCCGGCGGACCAATGCCGGCCGCGGTAAACGGTGTTCGCTGAATGGCACGTTCGATTGCAGACCGAGCCGCGCTCGATGCGCCCGGGGATTGTAGCTTTCCTCGCGGGACACAGCCGTCCTGACCTCCTCGAGCAGGTCATCCACTGCCAGCCCGACCGCTTCCGGCACGCCTCGCCCCTGGCGCAACAACACAAAGTAGTAGTCACGGGTGGGCGATGGCTCGGCGGTGGCGGTCATCAAGCCGACGATCCAGTCCGCCAGTTGCGACGAGAGATCATGATCGGCCATGCCAATTCCTTCTTGCGCCGGCAGTGTTGCGGTTGACTCATCTCTACTATAGAGCGATGCGGCAGCCGTCGTTCCTAGCCGGCCGACATCAACGGAACTTCTTCTGTCTGTTCGATCCGTTGCTCGAGTGCGCGCGTGCTGCGCTCGTATTCGGTGAGCTTGCGTTTCTTGTCGACCAGGTTCCCGCGCACCATGGCTTGATCCAGAATCGAAGTCGATTCCTCGAACTGCTTCTCGAGCGACGAGACGTCATCCGACAGTCGGGCGATAGCTTCGCGATTGCGATCGAGCTCGGCCCTCCAGGTGTCGACGGTCGGTACAACATTGACCACCTGGCTGGCAACTCGATGTACTTCCTTGCGTTGTTCGATGCTGTCGGCTTCGCGGCGCAGCCCTTCGGCTTCGGCCTTCATCTGGATCACGGCCTCTTGCCTGGCTTCGTGTGTGCGCAGTCCTTCAAAAAAACGCGCTACTGCTTGACGAGTCCCGTTTCCGTTACCGAGTTCGAGTTGTTGCCTGGCATCGGCGAGAATAGTGCGGAGCTGTACCTCGTTCTGCTCCCAGGTGGCCGTCAGGCGCTGCCAGACATGCTGGCTGGCTTCGCGCCATGCGTCCCAGACCTGCTGCCGGTCGGACGACACCAGAGGAGTGCCTGAGCCAAACTGCTCGCGTACTCGGTCCAGTTCTCGTCGCAAATTGCGAAGGTCACGCGCGGTATCCAGCGTGTCGGCCGGAGTGCGCAAGCTCGCAATGGAGGCCAGCAACTCCACTTTCCTCCCGCCCGACTGCGCAAAGGTCGCTTCTTGCGTCTTATAGGCTCTCGAGCCAAGGTTGCGCAGGCGCCTTTCCAGGTCCAGTTTTGCCTCGAGCTTGATGGCGGGCGCAGTTCGAACCTTCTCCTTTAGTTCGCGGAAGCGCGGCCAGAACGCGCGTAGATTACCATCCGACTCCGACGAAAAGAAGTCCTTCTCCAGGATTTCCACATCATTGTTCAGAGACTCGGCCACCGCATCAGCCCGAATCTGCCACTGTTGCCAATCTTCCATTGCACTCATTCCTCCGTGGA
>JANWJD010000115.1 GCA_025449555.1 Chloroflexota bacterium
CGAGCTGAAAATTCGGCCAGTCTTCGTCGCCCTGCGAACCGTCCGGGGCATACCGCGTGTGCAGATACCTGGTGGGAACCTCCCCGACTTGGACTATGCAGGCGGCCTCGATGTCCGCTGTATTGGCGAGCACAAGACCAACTCCCCAATCGTAAAACCGCCGGGCAGACATGTGGTCCCCGTAAAGATCGAGCGCGTTGGCGATGAACGTCCCGTCCCGGAACCAACAGTACCGATAGACCGGGAAATTCGGACACGCCAGGAATGCGCCGGAGGGCTCCTGACCGCGTCGCAAGATCTCCTGGCTCCGGTCCACCAAATTGACGTGAGTGCGCATGTACCGCTCCTGGCGAGCTGCGTCTCGCTATCGAGTAATGATGAGCAGCGTCCACGTGCGAACGCTGGGAACTGTAACGACGAGTTTTCCGTGGGCATATTCATAGTCGGAGGCCACGGCGCCGGTCGCGCCGTCGGGGCTGGCGAGAAAGACGCCCGAGACCGAGCCCGTGAGAGGAATCTCGACCCGCACGTTGCGGCGCACGGGCGGCTTGGCTTTGAGCGCATCCCACAGGTCGTCGGGGTGTGCGTTGAGCAGGCTTACCGTCTCCAGGCCCTCGGTCTTGCGGTGGATCGACCAGACTTTCTTGTTGCCGACTTTCGCGCCAGTTGCCGGAACCAGCGAGCGATCAAAGAGATAGGCGCCGTAGCGCACGATGAAGTTCCAATGGGCCACCAGCTTTCGCTGGAATGCCGGACCGGGCACCGCGAACTTTGGATAGTACGGATCGACCAGCATGCCCGTACCCTCACCCAGCAGGAGATGAAACCCACCACTGGCATGGATCGCGGAGGAGGCCAGGAGGGTCGCCGTCTCGGCGTCGTTTGGCGTCGATGCACCCGCCGACATATAGGCTGCGAGGATGACCTGTCGCTGCTGGGCGAGCTCCTTCGCGCCTCCAACCAGCCGCGATAGGTCCCCGAGGGTCCGATATGGTGGCCATACCTCGATGTAGGTGCAGAGTTGTGGCTCAGGCGCAACATCGCGGATCGGCCAGTTGGTGACGCAGTTGAAGATGATCCCGTCTCCACCCGCATCAACCACCGCGTGCTGCGCGGCGCCGACGATGCCCGCCAGGGCCGGACCCATCTGCACCAGGTTGCCGTGGGCATCCTTAGCTTCCTCCGGAAAGCCGTACTGATCGGCGTGGATACCGTCGAAGTGGACGTCCTGTATGGCCTTCCGGTACTCACCAAGAATGCGATCGCGCCACGGTCCAGGGCGCACATCCTGAAAGTAAAACGCCCCGTCCAGGCTGAGTGGCTTCCCGGCGTCGTCATACAACAACTCATCCGGATGGGCCAGCGCATAGTCGGGTTCGGCGCCGTAGACCGAGCCGTAGGCCATAGCGGCCATCTGTCGGGCCTGCACCGCCGCTACAGCGCGCCGCGTGGACGCGAGCGAGAGGGTCCGATGGAGGATATCGGTAAAGGTGTCCTCCGGGGGCAGGTACTGATAGTGGCGATACATCCAGTCGTAGAACTGCACGACATTGATGTGTCGGGCTAACAAGGCATCGGCCCGCTGCTCGTACTCCTCGGCCGGCGCGAACTCCGATAGGAACCCGTACCGCGGTGCGTCCGTCCAGGAATTCTGAACATCGAGCGCGGTGGATCCCCGTGCCAGCACCTGCCCGGTCGCTGTATCGATCAGCTCCATCGCGACGCCGTATCCTCGTCCCGGCGTCGTGGGCAGCGGGAATGTGATGATCTGCTCGGGGCCGGTGAAATTGGAGTCGGCGGTGAGGAGCGTTCGTTCAAGCTCCGTGATGATGACGCGCGCCGTGGTTGCCCCCGGCACGGATCCGGTAACGCGAACCACGACCTCGCCGTGTTCGCCCGGCCGAAAGAACGCGCGCGTGGGATGACATGCAGTGATTTTCACGCTGTGATTCCCTTCCATCGAGATCATGAGCCGTAGTGCCGCGGATGTGGCGCGCAGAATCATCCCTTCACGGCGGAGCTCATGATCCCTTTAATGAAGTGTCTCTGGAAAACGACGAAGACGGCGATGACCGGTATCACCACGATCAGAGAGGCGGCGAAGACCAGTCCGTACTGGGTCCCGTGCTGCCCCTGGAAAAACTGCAGCGCGATGGGCAGCGTGAAGAGATTGCTGTCGGAGATGGAGGTCAGGGCCCAGGTGAATTCATCCCAATTGCCCAGGAATGAAAAGATCGTGACGGTGGCCAGGGCCGGCCGGGCGAGCGGCATCATGATGCGCCAGTAGAGCGTCCAGATCCCGGCGCCGTCGATGGCGGCAGCATCGGCCAGGTCTTGCGGTATGTCCTCAAAGAACCCACGCAGCAGAAAGACATACAGCGGGATTCCCGCTGAGTACACCACGATCAAACCCTGCAGACTATTCAGCAGATGAAGGTTCTTCGCCAGCACGAACTGCGGAATGATGAGCACCAGAGTTGGGAGCATCAGCGTCATCAGCATGGTGTAGTAGAGCGGTGTCTTGCCGGGGAACGTATACCGGGCGAAGGTGAAGGCAATCATCGAGGAAAAGATGACGGTGATCACCGTGCTCGTGGTGGCAACGATCGCGCTATTGAGGAAATAGCGCCCAAAGTTGTTTGCAGTCCAGACGTCGACAAAGTTTTGAAGCGTGGGGTGTGACGGCCAGAAGTTGGGCGGGATCGACAGTACGTACGTGCCCGGCTGCAGGGCTGTCACCACCATGAACAGGAAGGGGAGCATCATGATGACCGCTCCCAGAATCAAGAGCAGGTACACGAATGATTTGTCGGCGAATCGTCGAAGTTTCATGCTCAGTACTGAGACCTGCGGCGGAGGATGCGAATCTCGGCCATGCTGATCACGAACATGAGCAGGGTGAAGAGGTAGGAGATGGCCGCGCCGTACCCGAAGTCGACGTTGGCGAATGCGTTCGTATACATGTACGTCAGCACCGTCTCGGTGCTGTGATTCGGCCCGCCCTGGGTCATGATGAACACCTGAATGAAGGTGTTGAAGGCGCCGATGACGAGCATGACGACGAGAAACATAAAGGTGGGGGCGAGTAGCGGGATAGTGATAGCTCTAAAGCGCTGAATGCGGCCCGCCCCGTCAACTTTCGCCGCTTCGTACACGTCGGCCGGGATCGTCTGGAGGCCGGCCAGGAAAATGACCGCGGTCCAACCGATGCCCTTCCAGATATTCATGAATGCAATCGCCGGAAGAGCGACATTCTCATCACCCAACCAAAAGATGTAGCCGGGGATCACATGCAGGACATCGTAGAGGATGTAATTGATGGCTCCGGCTTGACTGTTATAGAGGTAGGTGAAGAGCAGCGAAACGACGACCCACGAGGTCACCACCGGCAGGTAAAAAAGCGTGCGAAAAAAGGCACGGAAACGGACCGCGCTGTCCAGGAGCAAAGCGGCAGCCAGCCCGAATATCAGCTGCCCAGGGACCGAGATAAGTGCGTAGAGCACCACGTTCTTCATAGCCTGAATGAAGATCGGATCGGCCAGTGCCTGTTGATAGTTGGCGAGTCCGATGTAGGTGCTCGGTCCGTTGAGATTCCAGTGGTAGAAGCTCATGACGAACGCATCGACCAGCGGATAAATCGTCCAGAGAAGGAAAATAGCCGTGCCGGGAAGTAGGAAGAGATAAATCGGTGCGTACTTACGCATGCGTTGCAAAATCCCCGCCCGCGGTGGGGTAAACGCAGCCGCGCGCGCGACGGGCTTCAGCGATTGTGACCTCATGAAGACTCCGGTAGTGGGGGATGGGACTCAAGCCCCATCCCCCGCAGGACTGTGGCTAATGCAGAAGGCCGTCGACGGTGCGAGCGGCGCTGTTCAGGGCGTCCTTGACTGAAGCGTTCCCGTGGAAGACCGTTGAGAGCTGCGAGGTGAACGTGTCGTCAATCTTGGACCACTCGGGACTGGGAGTGCGTGGTTTTGCCGTCTTCAGCTGCTGCTGGAAGATCGGGTAGTACGCCGGGAACGCGCTGCTGTGGGCCAGCGCATTGAGCACCGGCATCTGACCTACTTTCCCCATCATGGTTTGGGCTTGCTTGGACAGCATGAATTGCATAAATGCCGCAGTGGCCGGCTTGTTGCGGCTTCCCTTAAGCATGACGATGTCTTCACCGCCCACCACCGAGCGCGAGCCGCCAGGACCCTTCGGGACCAGTGAGATGCCGTAGTCGGACGACGGGTACTGATTCTTGAAGAGGAACGGAACGGTCCAGGGGCCGTCCAGGATCATCGCGTAGTTCTTGCCGAAGCCGTCCCAGGTGCCGATGCCGCCGCCCAGAATATTGGGAGACAGGTAGCCCTTGTGATACATGCCGAGCAAGAAGTTGACGGCCGCCAGCGTGCCCTTGCCGTTCAGGTAGCCGGTGGCCTTGCTGAACGTTTTATTGGTCAGGTTCCCGCCAAACGACCAGACCCACGGCATGATGCTCCAGGCTCCGAAGCCGCCCTCGGAGTAGCAGTACTTTCCACTGCCCAGCGCCTTGATCTTGGCGCAATCGGCCAGCATCTCAGTCGTGGTCGCGGGTGCTCGTGAGATCCCGGCCGCCTGGAACATCGATTTGCTGTAGAACATGACCCGGGTGTTCGTGTCCAGGGGAAGACCGTAGTAGTGGCCGTGGTAAAAGGTCGTCCGCAGCGGTCCCGAGAACACAGCCTTCCTGAGCGATGGGAACCAGGAGTACTTGTCCAACGGCTCGAGGCCGTTGATGTTGGCCAGTTGCGGCACCCAGATGATGTCCGAGCGGACCACGTCCGGCCCGATTCCACCCGCGATGCTGGTGATCAGCTTGGTGAACGTGCCGTCGTACGGGAGGGTCAAATTGTTGATGTGGATATTGGGATACTTCGCTTCAAACGCTGGAATCACCTTCTGTTCGAGGGCTGCTTTCTCATCAGGGCTGTAGGTGTTCCAGAACGTCACGGTGCCGGAAAGGCTACTCTTGGCCGTCCGGGTGGCCGCCATGCTCGAGGCTGGAAGCACGACTGCCATGAGGGTGGCCAGCAGGATGATGATTGATCGACGCAAGGTTTGCTCCTTTACTTCCACTGAAATGTATGGTTGAAAAGCACGACGCCTGGCTGGTGCTGCACCTCCTATGTGGTACCTCCATGTATGCTGCGTGCGAGCAAATGGACGAGCGGTCCGGCCGACCGCGCTTCATAGATCGGTGGTTTCAACATCTCGTGCACCACGATGCTGGCGGCGCCCCGTGCCCACGCCTCATCACCCCAGCTCTGAATGACCAGGTGCGTGTCGCGCCCCAGCGTGCCAAAGGCCGCGCCTTCAAGCGCGCGACGCATAGGCGCGAACAGGAGGTCGCCGGCGCGGGTCCCTTCACCGGTCACGATTACTAACTCCGGGTTGAAGAGGTTGAGCAAATTGCCCACACTTCGCCCGAGCACTTCCCCGGCATGCTCGACAATCGCCAGGACTTCACGATCTCCCGCCCGAGCAAGCTCGAGCGCCTCAATGATGTCGATCGACGAAAGGTGCTTGGCGGCCGCCACTTGCTGACTGATGCCCACGTCCGAGGCCACGGCCTCCAGACAGCCACGCGCACCGCATTCGCACAGCAGGTCGCTCTCGATCTTGACGTGACCGAACTCACCAGCGCCGCCGGCGGCGCCACGAAAGATCTCGCCGCGCAGCACGATGCCGAGTCCGATGCCCTGTCCCACCGTGACGGTCAAAAAATCGCTGACCTCCCGTCCCGCTCCGTACGCGATTTCGGCGGCGGTCAGCATGTTGACGTCGTTATCCGCGTAGGCCGGCATACCCAGGATCGACTCGAGTGTGCTGGTCACGTGCACCCCCTCCCATTCGAGGAGCGGTGAGAAACAGCAGACACCGTTTCGGTAATCGACGATGCCGGGCATGCCGATGCCCAGGCCGATCACCTTGGTGCTGTTGATGGCAGCGACTTCGATTGCGTTCTCGACCCGATCGGCGATGAAACGGAGCGCTTCATCAGGTGTGTGGTTCGGCAGGACGCTTTCCGAGCGGTACACGATCGTTCCGCCAAGATCGGTCACCGCGATGGTCATGCCGTGCTGGCGCAACTTCACGCCCACCGCGAACGCCGCGGTCTGGTTCAAGCAGAGTAAGATCGGGCGGCGGCCGATGGCTGCCGACCCATTGCCGTTATCGCGGACCAGGTCGGTTTCTCTCACCAGATCGACCCGCAGGAAGTCGTTCACGATGGCCGTCACGGTGGGAGGTTGCAAATCGCCGATTTTAGCGATCTCGGCGCGGGAGATCGGGCCGTGCGCCTGGATGATCTGCAGGACACGGCTGTTGTTCATATCTCTCAGGAGACCGCGAGTACCACGACGAACGAGCTCGTTCATTTAGTTCCTTAAGTTAATTAACTAGATGCACCTTATCCTACCGCGCGTCGCAACGCGTGTCAATGTTTATTTTTCGTGGTCACAGCCGCGACATCGACCAGGCTGCGGCATCTCGCTCGACCGCGCCGAGTGTTGTGCTTTCGCTTGACACCTGGATACGCGCACGTGCACGATGAGAAAACCAACTCCGGTTCCGATACCACGGGTAGGGGCAGAGCGTCGATGGACAAGAACATGCAGCACCTGGGCGACATCTTGAAGGCCGCCATGGACGCGCGTGCGGACCTGCCGCGTGTGCCGCCCGAGCCTTCCACGGCGGTGTGTCCCCGGTGCCACGGCGCGGGCTATCTGCGTTACGACGTCCCGGCCGACGATCCGCGCTTCAGCGAGTTGATCATGTGCGACTGCACGCGCGCGGAGCTCGAGGCCAAGCGCCGGCAGCAG
>JANWJD010000116.1 GCA_025449555.1 Chloroflexota bacterium
GTGAAAACGGTGTGAGTCGACCTCGAGTCGGACTCCGTGCGGAAGTCGAGTTCCGAGCTCTCGTGCCCGTTGTCCCGTGGAGATCGTGCGCGACATGAGCAGCACGTGTTCCTCGGAGAGGTCTCGCTTATCGCCGGTGATCGCTTCGACCAGCAATCTGAGGACCCTCGCTTGCACCGGCCGTTGCAGCGAGCGGAAGACGCCGGTTGACGCCCGCACGTCCTGGCCCGTGACTCGAACGTCCATCTGCACCAGGGCACGGCTCGCCTCGTCATTGAGGTAGTCCGCGTCGGTGCGAAGCGAGTCCGCGGTCCGGCTGAGTGCGGCCCCGACGTCCGGTCTGATTTCGCTCAAAGCCGACAAAACTCGATGGCGCAAGAAATTGCGTCGGGGTGTCAGATCGTCGTTCGAGCGGTCGAAACGATGGGACTCTCCGCGTTCAACCAGCGCAGCGGTAATGGACTTCTTCGACAGGTGCAGCAACGGCCGGATAATCACTCCGGATCGTGGGGACATGCCGGCAAGCCCATCCAGCCCGGCGCCCCGTACCAGATTCATGAGCACGGTTTCCGCCTGGTCGTCGGCATGATGTCCCACTGCAATGAAATCTCCATCCCAGGTCCGCAGCATTCGGTCGAGTTCCCGGTAGCGCAGTTCTCGTGCGGCGGTCTCGACCGAGAGCCGATGTTCCGCCGCGTATTTGGAAGTCTCGACCTGCGTACTGTCTACCGAGAGACCCAGGCGGCGTCCAAGATCCCGCACAAACGCTTCGTCGGCGTCAGAATCGGAACCACGAAGGCAGTGATTGACGTGGCCCAGACGGAGAAACCACTCGTTCCCAGGACGCGTGGATGCCGAGTGAAACGCCAGTGCCAGTGCCACTGAATCCGAGCCACCGGACGTTGCCACCAGCACTCGCGTACCCGCGGGTAAACTGAGATCGTCGATGGCTCCGATGAGCTGCTGCCAGTGATTCATCGCTTCGGGCCCATCTGGTGGATTCGCATGATAGTCGACGCTTCAACTCCATGATGGACGTTGCTCGAACACGAGAGTTCAGCTATCGCTGTGTCGTTGGGCACGAAGTCGCGACGGTTGATCTTGACCGGCTGACGGTTATCACCAGTCTTGATGCAGGCGCGGAAGTGCGCATCTGCCGGCAGCATGGCGCTCCCATCGCCATACGTTCGCGATCGGTGACAGGTTCGGTCGAAAATCAAACTAACGCCTCCGACACCTAGGGTGAGACCCGGGACCCAGGTCGGGACGCAGCGAACGTTTTGCCATTCCACTGGTAGTCCCGGGTTTCGGGAGGAAGGCTGGGACAGCAGAGTGGATCGGACGACGCGTACTGAACGGACGTGACGCTAAAGCCGCCCGCTGTTGCGCGGAACGATTTTACTCCAGCGTAGTGGCCTACCCACACCGGCTTTGAGTCTACTGCTCGGAACACTTGAATCGCCTGACAGTGCCCATCCGCGCTGCCCGTGCAGACCGAGTGAAACACCAGGATTCTGGTGCCTCCCAAGATTTGGCTCACCTCATACCTATCGGGGGTGTACGAAGCAGCGAGCAACCACTTTCGGTCGCGTGCCGCCGCCACGGTGATGGACTCGGTCCCGGTCGTCGGGGTCGGGATCGCCGATCGCGGTTCGGTCTCGGTAGCGACCGCAGTTGCGGGCGTCGAGGAATGCCCGACCCCGCAGCTGGTTAGCGCCAGGACAAGGATGCACCCGGCGAGAGGGAATCGGAGCATAGCACCGATCGACGGTTCGTGATCACGTCGCATTCACAACACAGATATGGCGCATCTTTGCCGGCGGTCGTCGGCCGGCCCCGTATTGTAGCCTCTGTCGCCGCACTGACAAGATGAGACATGAATGCCGATTCGCTGCTTCTCTCCACCCATGAAATTCAGCGGGCGCTGGGACCGGAAGTTCGTCTGCACGACTCGTCCAAAAGTGCGCAGGTTCAAGCGCTGGGCGATGTGCTGGGAGCAACCGCCATTGAAACTGCGTTTCGATCTGTGAGCGGTGTGTTGCAGAGCGAGACCGGCGATGTAGCGCTGGCCGTAGCCACGCTCGCGCTGTACTTTGATTCGGAGGAGCGCGCTTCCGCCACCTTCAACAGCGTGGGCCAAGTGGCCCACCTTCGCACCAAAGTAGGGGCGTCGATGGTGGCCGTGGAGACGGTCACCGCCTCCAGCGGGCTGGTGAGCTACTGGGGTTACGTCCATTACGGACCGGCGCTGATGATTGTCACGCTGGACACGCTCGATCCTCAGAAGATCTCGATGACCGACTTCAGGGCGGTGGTCACCCTGACGGCGGATCGAATCGAGCGACAGCTCGGACGTCCGCCGAGCTGATGTGATGGCACTAATTCTGTACCGGGATTGAGGAGATTCGGTACACTGTCTGTGCGGCCCACGAGGCTATTGCTTCTTTCTGTCGACGTGAGCGGGCCGGAATCTCGACATATGCGCCCGTAGCTCAGCCGGATAGAGCGTTAGGTTGCGGACCTAAAGGTCGGGGGTTCGAATCCCTCCGGGCGTACCACTCACTTCAGGCATAGCCCGCGTCCCGCAGCAATTGGCGCGGTTTTGCGCCCGACTCAATCGCGTGACGCGGCACTCGAGTCGGATCGAATGCGAGTTCGAGATCGGTTACGACGGTTGCCACCTGCCGAAACAGGAATGCATCGTCGCGGCCCTCGCTCAACAGTGCGTTCAGGCGAACCGGCAGCGAAGGGAGAGCGTCGTACAGCGCTTCCAGCGAACCGTACTCGTTGACCAGTGACGCCGCGGTCTTTGTGCCGATTCCGCGTACGCCCGGTATGTTGTCCGAGGCGTCGCCGGCGAGCGCCTTGAACGATGGAACTCCGCTCGGAGCCACGCCGAGACGCGCCCGGACATCTGCTTCATTGCGGGAGATGCGCGGTGGACTGCCCGGGGCCATGGTCTCGATCAGCGGACCCACCAGCTGTAACAAGTCTCGATCGGTGGAAACGATCACACACTGTGTCCCCTGCTCGGCGAGACGGCAGGCAAGCGTGCCGAGCACATCGTCTGCTTCGTAGCCCGGACTGTGAAACACCGGCACGTCCAGCCGCGGTAGCACGGCCTGGGCGATTACCACCTGACGGGCAAAGTCCTCGGCGTGCTCGCCTCCCATCGGCCCTCGATGTCCCTGATATGCGGGATAAAGTTCGTGTCGAAAGGTGGGAACGTTCGGCGAATCGAATCCTGCCAGCATGGCGTCGACCTGCAGCTCACGCGAGAGTCGAGCGAGGTAGCCCAGCATCCCGTACACGGCGTTGATCGGCCGGTCATCGTCGTCGGTGATCGACCGGGGTAGGCTTGTGAACGAACGGAACAGGAGGTTGTAGGCGTCGAGCAGCAGGGCTACCATGAGCACGAGGCAAAGCGCGAGTCAACGCCATATTTCGCAGTGATCGTGTCGTGATCCATGAAACTTCTCCTGACTGCTCTCTTCATCTATTCCTCCGCGTCACCGGCACACCTCATAACAGCGGGACGGGCGGCTGGGAATCGCATTACTCTGACCTTTGACGCCGGTGCCGATCGTGGCTATGCCGGTCAGATCCTGCAAACATTGGAGCGAAACCATGTGCGGGCGACCTTCGGCATGACCGGACGCTGGGCTGTAGCGAATCCTGACCTGGTGCGACGCATGGCCAGAGATGGCGATACCTTCATCAACCATACCTATGATCACCGTTCCTTCACCGGGCTGTCCGACCGGACGAATGGGCTCGATGCAGCTCAGCGGACCTCGGAGATCACGCGGACCGAACAGGTCATTCGTCGACTGACGGGACGATCCACCAAGCCCTTCTTCCGACCTCCCTTTGGAGACTATGATTCCGCCACGCTCCAACTCGTCTCCCGGATGGGCTACCCCGATGTGGTGATGTGGACGGTAGATTCTCTCGGCTGGGAGCGAGTCTCCACGAGTGCCATCGTGCAGCGCTGCGCGACCTTGGTGTCTCCGGGAGCAATTGTCCTGATGCACGTCGGCATCCAGTCCAACGATGCGCACGCTTTGCAAGCGCTGATCACGATGTGGAAGCACAAACAGTATCGCTTCGTGACGATTCCTCAACTTCTCGGTACGGGCTGACCGGTCAACTCGGCTGCGAGCGTCAGCAATGTGCTGACCTGAGTTGCGCCCAACTGGGCGCTTCCCAACGCGAGTCGAGCGCCGGCCAGATGCGCGCGCACGCGTTCTTCGGCATACACCCGTGCCCCGCTTTTACTGAGCGCGTCCATCACCTGCGCGACATCAACCGACTCACCCCTGGCATACGCGTTGAGCACGGTCCGATACGGTTCATGTGCATGCTCTGCCGCCAGCAGGACGGGCAACGTCTTTTTTCCATTCCGAAGATCAGTCCCCGGTTCCTTGCCGGTTCGGTCCTGGGACGCCCAAATACCTGAGATGTCGTCCTGAATCTGGAAGGCCTTTCCAAGTTCACGACCGAACATTCGGATTGCGTTCAACGTCTTCTCATCAGCATCGCCGATGCGCCCGCCCGCCCAGAGACTGAACTCGATGAGGGCTCCGGTCTTGTTTGCAACCATGGCAGAGTATTCATCGGCCTTCACATCGGTCCTGGCCTCAAAAGTCATATCCAGGTATTGACCCTCAGTCAACGCTCTGGCGGTGTCGCCGAACTGACGGGCGATGTCCAGGACGGTGGCTATGTCTGCGGACGCGTCGAGGATCGCTCTCGCGGCAATCGCGAACAGAGCGTCGCCGACATTGATTCCCTGGGCCTCGCCCCAGAGTTTCCACACCGTTGGTCGATGTCTGCGAGTCGCATCTCGATCCTCGATGTCGTCGTGCACGAGCGAAAAGTTGTGCAGGATTTCGATTCCCGCCGCCACCGGCATGGCCTGTTCAACCGAGCCTCCCACCGCTTCGCAGGCTATCAAGCACAGCAGCGGCCGGAAGCGTTTGCCGATGGATTCATGGATTGGCCTGAGTCGCTCATCGACATAACCGAACTGGTACGCCATCATTGCTACGAAATCGGTATTCATCTCGCCCAGAGCAAGGCAGCGCCGAATTTCCCGGTCAATGCTCGGCCCGTGTTTCTTGACCATTCGCTGAAGCGCGGTATCTGACATGCCGTCCTTTTCACCCACCCCCGGCATAATAGGGCGTTCGGTCGGGGAGGAGCGAAGGGTTGGCACGCGACGTACGACGAATCGTGATTGGCACGCGTGGAAGTACCCTCGCACGGACGCAAACCGACAGTATCGTAACTCGACTTCGCAGCCGGTTCCCTGACCTTGATGTGTCGGTGCGCATGATCTCGACCGAAGGCGATCGCGTGCAGGACGTCTCGATCTCGCAGCTCGGCGACAAAGGCGTGTTCGTGCGCGCCATCGAAACGGCACTGTTGAAAGGTGAGATCGATCTGGCGGTGCACAGCTTGAAGGATGTGCCGTCGGACCAGGAAATGACTGGTCTGCAATTGGCAGCATTCTCAGCCAGAGAAGATGCGCGCGATGTGGTGGTATCGCGCGGCAACCTCTCATTGAGCGATTTACCCGCTGGGTCAGTCGTGGGCACGAGCAGCCTGCGACGGCGCGCTCAACTTGCCGCGGAGAGACCCGATCTGCGGGCTCGAGATATTCGGGGGAACGTCGACACGCGACTCAAGAAACTGCTGGCTGGGGAATACGACGCGTTGATCCTGGCTGCGGCTGGGCTCATTCGACTCAACCTTCAAGCCGTCATCACCCAATTTTTGCCGGTGGAGTTGTTTACTCCAGACGCGGGTCAGGGCATTCTTGTCGTGCAGACGCGGCGCGAAGAGTCGTGGGACGCGATCGCCCAACACCTTGACGATCGCGCCTCGAGACTTGCCGCTTCCGCCGAGCGATCCTGTGTGCGAGCTTTGGGAGCGGACTGCCGCAGCCCAGTCGGCGCGTACGCAAGGTTGGAGGGAAACGAACTCACACTCGACGGTATGGCGGCACGTGAAGACGGATCCGAGCTTCATCGGAATCGTCTTCGGGGCCCGACCACCTGCGCGGCAGAACTGGGAGCAGAACTGGGCGAACGTTTGCTCTCGGCTTTCCGGTAGTACCGCGGCACGACCGTATACTGATTCGTGACTGATTGCTTGTTCTGCCGCATCGTTTCGGGCGAGATTCCGACGACTCTGCTGTATTCCGACCCCGAGGTTGTAGCGTTTCCGGACATCGATCCTCAGGCGCCGATACATTTCCTGGTCGTGTCACGACGGCACATCGAGAATTACGTCGGCGCGACCGCCGAAGACGAATTATTACTGGGCCACGTGGCCCGGGTGGCTGCCGGCGTCGCAATCCAGGAGGGAATCTCGGACAGTGGGTTTCGCACCGTCGTGAACAATGGGCCAAACGCCCGCCAATCGGTGCCGCACCTGCACATGCACGTCCTGGGCGGGCGCGAGATGGGCTGGCCGCCAGGCTGATCGTGCCGCGGCTCATTATCGTTCCAACTCCGATCGGAAACCTCGACGACATTACCCTCCGAGCCTTGAATGTGTTGGGAGAGGTGTCGCTGGTACTGGCTGAGGACACCAGGCACACCCGCCACTTACTGGTTCACCACCACATTTCTGCCCGATTGCTGAGTTACCACCAGCACAACAAGCGCGATCGAATTGAAGAGGTTTTGCAATCACTTCGTACGGGAGACGTTGCGCTCGTATCCAACGCCGGCACTCCCTCGATCTCCGATCCGGGCTTCGAACTCGTGCAGGCCGCCATCGAGGGGGGCATCGAAATCGATGTTCTCCCCGGCGCTAGTGCCGTCATCACGGCGGTCGTTGGAGCTGCGATTCCCGCTCCGGGGTTCCTTTTTTTTGGTTTCCTGCCCAGGCAAGCCGGCGAACGCAAGGAGCGCCTCGATGAATTGAAGCGCGTACGCCAGTCCCTCGTGTTTTATGAAGCTCCCCACCGCGCGATCCACGCGCTGCGAGACATGTTGACAGTGCTGGGCGACCGCAGGATAGTGGTCGCTCGAGAGTTGACCAAAGTACACCAGGAATGGATGAGGGGCACTCTGACCGAGATGTGCACCCAATTGGCCGCCTCCCCGCCGCGCGGAGAGCTCACCCTGGTGGTCGCTGGAGCTTCCGACGACGCAGGTCCCGACACTTCAACCGCTCGCGAGTACATGCGCGCTCGACGTTTGGCGGGTGAGAATCGGAAGGACACTATTCAGCAAAGCTCTCGCCTATTTGGACTCGCCCGCAATGATGCCTACAGAATGTGGCTTGACCTCGAGCGAGAGGATCGGGAAGATCCGGGCAGCCCATAAGTTGCCTGTTGCTGCGCGCAGGGAGACCGCTGCTCAAGTGGTAGCATCCAAAAGGCGGACTTTGAGGAGGCCTATCTGCTGCCCGACACGCACGCGCACCTCGACGCTGACGATTTCGCGGCCGATTTTGACGTCATGATGTCACGCGCCAGTGCGGCCGGGGTGCATCCCATTCTTGCGGTCGGGGAAGATCTCGCCACGAGTCGCACAGCCGTGAAGCTCGCGGCTCGGTACGACTCGATTTTCGCCGCCGTTGGCGTTCATCCGCACCGAGCGAGTCAATTTGACCAGGAGCGTGACGAGCTCAAGCGACTGTTGGATGAAAAAAAGGTAGTGGCAGTAGGTGAAGTGGGGCTGGACTGGCTTGGCATCTCAATCGATCGCGACGAGCAGACCGGGGCGTTTCGCGAGCAGTTGAAATGGGCAGCAGAACGTGATTTGCCGGTAAGCGTCCACAACCGAGGTGCGGATGA
>JANWJD010000117.1 GCA_025449555.1 Chloroflexota bacterium
TCCGTCAAAACGCACCGACATGATCCATCCTCACTGCTCCTCCAGCATTACCATTGCCGCAAACTTCCCAACCGCTCAATCCGTGTGAAACACTTCCCGGGCGGTGGTCCACCACTCGTCCCCCGCTTCCGAGCTCACCTGCAACGGCCGGTTGAGCCGCCACCACTCCTGGGTTTTCGGGTCGGCCGCCATCTTCTCCATATCGGCCTCATAGTCGTCGCCGGTGTATTCAAAGTAGGCAAACAGCGTCGTCTCGTGGCGGAAGATCGAGTAGTTGCGGATGTTGCAGGCATGAATGGTGGCGAGCACCTCGGGCCAGACGGCGGCATGGAGCCGCTCGTACTGCTCGATCCCCTCGGGACGTATGCCGAGCACCTGGCCAAATCGTCGCATCCCCGCACCTCCTGCGCGTCGTAGTGCGCTCATCGTTCCTCACCTTACTACGGGCGTGAGTCAGAGTTTTGGACGGTGCCCTACCGTGCGGTTCCGCCCTTCCGTACCGCCCTGTCCGCCACGTAGCATCGGTCCGCGGGGTAGATGCTCTTGCCAAAAAGCTGTGGCACACCCCCTTACTACCGACGGTGAGCATATTTGTCATCCCGGTGTAAGCTGCAGTTCATCGGCGCATCTGTATACTTCGGCACGCTCCGATCCGTTCGAGGGTTGCAGCGCGTAGAAGGAGCCATGACGATCATGTTTCGCGCCACCATCTTTGCCATACTTACGGCCCTTGGCTATGTGTTGACGTCCAGTTCGGCTCATGCCCAAGACACAAACCTGCCGAGCGGCTTTACGAGCTGGAGCAACTACGACACTGCGAGCTACATGGTGTCCACACTGAACCTGGTTCGGCTGGAGAATGGGGAGCAACTCCCCCTCGTTCTGATCCAGAACTATGGCGTCACGCGGTATGCCGTCTGGCAAGATCTCTACACCGGCACGTATGTGATTCAATTCAAGCGAGCCACGGGTGTGAATGCCGGCATGGTGGTGAATCGCCTGGGCTGGCAGTCCCCAACAAGTTACTCTCGATTGACCGATGCGCTGGGAATGATCCGGTCTCAACCGCCGGTCGAACGGCACTTCCGCACGCACCCCAAACAACTTCTCGGGTCGCTGGCGGCCGAACGGCCGCTCTGACCTGCGCGAGGGCGCGTTACCGCCGGATGCGGTACACCGCGGCGGCCGTGCCGCCGAACAGTGCGTCCAGTTCCGGTGGGGACCGATCGGAGAGGGCGCGCTTGGTTTCCGTCCACACTTTCGCATAGTCGCCGGCCAGGGTGCCGAAGGGCCAATCGCTTCCGAACATCAGACGCTCCGGGCCAAAGAGCTCGATGGCGATGTCGATGGCCGGCTTGATGTCCTGCGCCGCCCAGGTGTCCCAATCCACCACCGTATTCAGGCCCGAGAGCTTGGCGTAGACATTGGGGTATTGCGCCGCCGCGGCCAGCTCGATCGCCCACGGCTCGAGGGTGCCTGTTCGCAGGGGCGGCTTGGCCAGGTGGTCGATGATGATTGTGAGATTGGGCACCCGCTCGGCCACGGTGGGGATGTGTTTCACATGGTTGGGGAAGACGGCCACGAAATCGAAGCTGATGCCGGCGTCCGCCAGCACCTGTAACCCTTCCAGCGCCCGCTCCTGCACGATCCAGTCGGGATCGGGTTCATCGTGGATGAGGTGGCGGACTCCACGGAAGACCGGATGCTCCAGATACCGCGTGAGGGCACGCTCCGCCTCGGCCGGTTCGAGCAGTGGTACCCAGCCCACCACGGCGCCGATCCAGGGGTAGCGATCGGCTTGCCGGAGCATGTAGTCGGTATCCGCATACGAGTTGGCAGCCTGCACCAGCACGGTAGAGTCGATTCCCGCCGCCCCCCGTTGCGGCTCCAGCTCGGCCGGCTCAAAGGTGCGTTGGATGGGCGCGAGGTCGGAGGTGAGCCAGGGGTACTCGACCAGCTCGAGGTTCCAGAAGTGTTGATGGGCGTCTACTCTGAGCGGTGCCATGGGACCCCTCTTTCGGCAGGGACGTGAATCGGGAGCGGCTGTCATATGGTATGCCGACCGGGGCGCAGGCCACGTACGATGTCAGTCCCGTACATCCGTGACGCCATACGATTGGTTGAATGTTCTCCGAAAAGAATACGTCGCGCGTTCGGCGGAGTATCGTAGGGAGGGATACGCCGGTCAGAAGATAGTGGGAGCCCTGAAACGTGGATGTTGCGACGAGCGTTGCTGCCATCAGAGCAGTCTTGCGTCAGCGTGGCCTGCAGGCCACGAGTGCACGCATTGCCGTCCTTCAGATACTGAGCGAGGGACACCGGCACCGCAGTGTGGACGAGTTACGTTCCGATGTCCTGACGCGGTATCCGGCGATCGATCCTGCCACGATCTATCGAACCCTGGAAACGCTGGAACTCCACGGATTAGTCGTTCGCATGGAGTTGGGTGATAAACGCACGCGGTGGGCCCTCCTCACCCATGACCACCACCATCTGATCTGCCGCAACTGCGAATCAGTCGTCGAGTTCGATGACGAACTCTTCCACCGCCTGGCCGGCGAGCTGACACGCCGGTACGGGGTGCAGGTCGAGATGCACCACCTCGTGTTGCGTGGGCTCTGTGCCACCTGCGCGCTGACTGACTCGTAGCTCTCCCCTTCCCGTCATCGAGCGCCGAGCGAACCGTTCTTGCGAATACTTGCATTTGCTGTCAATCGGTTCTACAAATAGGGTGATCCGATGAGCATCTGCATGCGTAGAAGGTTTCGAATGTCGATCGCATGATCGATCGATTACGTCTCGTGGTAGCAGAGAGGAGTGGAAAGACCTATGGCAACCCTCACCAAGGACACGCGGGACCAGGGTCCACTGAATCGCCTGCTGACCATCTGGCGAGAAGCCCCACCCGATCTCAAACGGCGCCTCATTGGTATTTACTCCATACTGATCGGTTTCAATATTGCGGTGTGGAGCACCTTGATACTGTCCTCGGCGAAGTACGGGTTGCTGCTGGGATTGGCTCCCGTGGCCTATGGCTTTGGGCTGCGGCATGCGGTCGATCCGGATCACATCGCGGCCATCGACAACACGACGCGGAAGCTGATGCAGGACGGTAAGCGACCCGTGGGTGTGGGCTTCTTCTTCTCGCTGGGGCACTCCACCGTCGTCTTTGCGCTCTCGGTCCTGATCGCCTTCTCCGCCGCATACGTCAAGCAGAATCTTCCCCACATGAAATCAGTCGGTGCAACCATAGGCACCTCGGTCTCTGGCGGGTTCCTGATCATCATCGCCGCCATCAATGCGATCGTGCTCTGGGATATCTACAAGACCTGGCGACAGGTTCGTAAAGGCGGAACCTATAACGACCAAACGCTGGATGAGTACCTCAGCAATCGAGGATTGCTGGCCCGTCTCTTTCGCCCACTGCTCAAGACCGTCAATAACAGCTGGAATATGTACCCGATCGGCGTGCTCTTCGGACTCGGGTTCGATACGGCCAGTGAAGTGGGCATCCTGGGTATGTCGGCCACCGCGGGCGGTGGCGGGATGCCGGTCTGGTTCATTTTGGTGCTACCGTTGCTCTTCGTGGCCGGCATGTCGCTGGTTGACACCACGGATGGCGTCGCCATGCTGGGCGCGTATGGCTGGGCCTATGTCCGGCCGGTACGCAAGCTCTACTACAACATGAACATCACGCTGATCTCGATCCTGGTGGCCCTGGTTATCGGTGGAATCGAGGTGTTGCAGGTCATCAGCACCGAAACCGGCGCGAGTGGCGGTCTGTTCGACCTCGCCAACAACATACCGTTTTCGGTGCTTGGCTTCTACATCATCGGCATCTTCCTGGGCAGTTGGATCGTCTCGATGGTCGTGTACAAAGTGCGCGGCATCGACCAGCTCGACGATACCTTTGCCATGGCGCGCGCATCCAGGGGACCTGTCTCCGGCGCGGAGTAAAGGTCAGGTGTTCGGGCACACGACCAGCCACGCCTGTCCTTGACCGTCACTGCTTCCACCAGCGTGAGACCGGATTCGTGGGGTGGTCTCTATGTCTCTTCACGCCCAGGCCAGGTCGCGGTTGAGATACTGGGCGATCCCGATCAGATTGCCTTCACTGTCTCGAAACCACGCAGCTTTCACATGCTTCGTGGTGGCAATGCTGTCGATCGTCTTAAAAGACGGCGTATCGTACTCCTCGAAGACCACGCCACGGGCTTTGAGCTCCGCCACTTCACGCGAGATATCGGGAACCTGCCAGGCCATCTGGGTATGGAGTCCGCTGGCGATCCCGCTGGACGGGAAGAGCACAAAGCGGCTGCCGGAGCCCACGGTATATGACAACCCCTCAGGCGCCTCATGCGAAGGGACCAGCCCCAACTTCTCGCGATAGAAAGTCTTGGCTCGTTCCATATCCGTGGCAGGGATGGTGGTGCGGATCGGGTGGTCTGACAGCATGGTGTCCTCACGTTCTCGCTCGGTTGGTATTCCTCGTTTAAGGAGCATCATGCCTAAACCGGGGTCGGTCGTCAATACCGAGTAAGGCCATCGGCCACAATGGAGTGGTGCCGGCAGTGGCGGCGCGTCTCGAACGGGAGGAAACGATGAAGCGAAAGTGGCGCTTGATCGTCGGTATGGGGATAGCGGCTCTACTTCTGGGGATGTATGGAGTGCGGGACGCGGCGGCTGGGCGCCGCGCTGCGACCGGGGCACTCGGCACCCAACCCACGAGTGGCGCGCTGCCCGCCGGGCCGGATCTGGTCGCGCGGATGCAGGCCGTGCTCGCGCGTGCCGGCAGCGTCCACGTCGATTCGACGGTCTCGGTCTCGATCCCCGGGAGTTCACGCACCGTGGTACGGGATCACGTCGATTTCTCGTGGCGTGACTCCCGGGTGTCGAGTCATGCCACGACACGATCCACCTCGCTCCACACTCAACCGGCCACGATCACCACCGATCACAGCACGACGATCATCGTCGGCCACCGTGAAGCGTACCGATCAGAGCGCGATCCCTGGAAGTGCGGTCCGTCCACCGAGAGCCTGAAGGCCCTCCGCGCGCTACTAGCCGGTTTCCTGCACACGCAGGCTCAGGGGGCGCGCACGCTGGGCGCCGAGACGATCGCCGGCGTGCCGGTCTGGCATGTGGTGGCAACGGCGCACATCCCCTTCCTGAGCGCAACGCCGACTGATCACTCGATCGATCTGTACCTGGCGCAATCGGATGCGCATGCCATCAAACAGACGCTGGCGACGACCGGAACCGGCCAGCCCATCATCTATATCACCGTGGCAAACGTGTACGCGCGCTACGGCACGTCGGTGAGCACGCCCCTTCCAACGGCATGCACGGGGAAGAGCTAGCACAACAGGGTTGAAAGAGCGTGGAAGTACGATTCTAAGTTGCCGGCAAGCTCTTCCACATCCGATGTCGGCATACGCTCGATCGCACTGCGCAGAACGTCATGGACCCGCCTGCTGGCGGATTCGTGCCGAGGGGATCCCGGGTGGCAGAGCGCTCTTTGTTGACAACTCCTCCGCCGGGTTTTGCATTAGTCCCATACGTAAGCACATAATAGAACACATAGTGAGTATTGAACGATCCCGCGCGCACATTGTCCTTCCTGAGGACCTCCTCGAGGAGGTGGATGCCCTGGTGGGACCACGCCGGCGCAGTGAGTTCTTTGTGGAAGCTGCGCGGGAGAAGGTGCGGCGCGAGAAGCTTCGTCGTGCCGCCCATGCTGTTGCCGGCTCACTCGCGGACACGCCGATTCCTGGCTGGGACAGCAGCGAGCAAGCACGAGCCTGGGTCCGATCTCTGCGTCAAGAGAGCGATGAGAAGAGCTTTGGTGATCGGGAGCTGTGACCCGCTACCTTCTCGACACCGATGCAGTGATCGATCTTTCGAAGCGACGAGAGCCTGCTTACTCACGGATTCTCGCCTGGATCGACCAGGGAGAAACGGTTGGTGTTTGCGCCATTACGGTGGCAGAGTTTGCGACTGGGCTTTCAGTTAAACAGCTTTCGGAGTGGGAAGAGTTCCTGTCATCACTCACATACTGGGAGATAAGCCTGCAAGCCGCCGTGCGAGCAGGCCAGGATCGATATAGCTTTGCTCGACAAGGGAAAGCGATCAGTATCACCGACTGCCTGGTGGCAGCGTGCGGTCGCGAACAAGATGCGCTGGTCGTAACCGGCAATGTGAAGGACTATCCCATGGCGGACATCCAGATTTCTTCGCTTCTATAGATGTAGACCTACGGCACCAGTCGGTAGAAACGCCAGAAGTCGTGCTCGATCGGTAGCACGTCGATCCGGCCAAAGCCGGCCTCCGTGGCATAGGCGCGGACGGTGTCGGGGCGGATCATTGTGCCGGTCCCGGCAGAGTCCTGGTCCAGCATGCCGACCGGTAGGCAGTGGAGGATGCTCCAGCCGTAGTTGAAACGCTCCAGCTCGTCTCCCGGTGCGGTGAAGTGCTCCGCGACCCCTTCGTCGGCAATGATCACGCTCCCGCCGGCGGCGAGCATGGTGCGTATTGCCCTCAGCGCTTCCACCGGATGGTTCATGTCGTGCAGCGCTTCAAAGATCGTAATCAGGTCGTAGCGACCGCCCGGCGACGGGTCGCTCGCATCGTGCAGCACAGGTTGGATCCGGTGGCCCAGGCCCGCCGCTGCCACATTCGCCCGCGCCGCCTCGATCGACGCGGGATCGACGTCGATCGCATCGACGGTCACGCGCGGGTACGCCCGGGCGAGTGCGATGCTGGACCATCCCGAACCGCACGCGATATCGCCGACCCGAGCAGGTGGCTCCCCCTCCAGGCGCGTATTGACCTCTGGAATGGAACTGAGCCACTCCGCGAGCTGGTTTACGAACCCAGGGCGATTGAGCGCGCCGATGCCGTCGCGCGTATCAGCGCCATAGGCCTCGTAGGGCACTCCACCACCGCCTCGATACGCTGCCAGCAAGGCCTCCAGCGGACCAAGGACGCTGATCGCCAGCGTCGCAAGGGGAGCCAGATAGTTGAGATTGTCTGCGTCCACGAATATGGGCTGGTACGCTTCGGGCAGCCCGTAGTGCCGCTCTTTGGCTGCCGCGCCGGCATCGTCAACCGACAGGAAGCCGGCGACAGCTTGCTGCTCGAGCCATTCACGCGCGTACCGTTCCACGGTTCCCGTGCGGGCCGCGAGTTCGGTCGGCGTCGCGGGTCCGCCCTCGGCGAGCGCACGGTAGAAGCCGAGCCGGTGGCCAAGGTGGACCGAGGCGATCTCGAGCGTGTCGATCGCGGCGGTAAAGAGACGCTCGACCAGCGCCTCGGTCTGGGTCGGAGCTTCCGGTGTGCCGCTAGCCATTTCTGCCTCCTCTGTGGTGCGTACACTCCGTACCAGTGATACCAGAACCTCGTTGACATTATCTGAACCGCTTCTGCCCGAGCAGATTGGCCACCAACGCGGTCCAGCCGGTTTGGTGGGCTGCGCCCAGGCCGGCGCCGGTGTCGCCGTGGAAGTACTCGTGAAACGGCAGGAGATCGCGCCAGTGGGGGTCGGTCTGCATGGTCTCGTCGTCGCCAAAGACGGGACGGCGCCCATCCGAACCGCGCAAGAAGATGCCGATCAGGCGCTGGGAGAGGTCGTCGGCGATCGCGCGCAGCGGCAGCGTCGTGCCGGAGCCGGTGGGATATTCTACCAGGAAATCGTCGCTATAGTACTCCTGATACGCACGCAGCGCCTCCACCAACAGGTAGTTGAGCGGGAACCAAACCGGCCCACGCCAGTTCGAGTTCCCCCCAAACTCGCCACTGTCCGACTCGGCCGGCTCGTACCTCACCTGGTACGATGTACCGCCGACGTTCAGCGTGTAGGGATGATCGCGATGGTAGGCACTGAGGGAACGGATGCCGTGGTCGCTCAAGAATTCCTGTGGGTCGAGCATGCGTGCCAGCACCTGTTTGATGCGATGTCCATGTGCCAGGTTCAGCAAGCGCAGTGACCCTTTTCCCGTCTCGTCCCACTCGGGCAGGAGGGCCGCCAGATCGGGTCGGTGATCCAGAAACCATTGGAGACGGTCGCAAAAGTCCGGCAGGTCGTTCAGTTGCTCGAGCCGCACCGTCTGGACCGCCAGCAGCGGGATGAGCCCCACCAGCGACCGCACCTTCAACGGCTCGAAGCTCCCGTCTGGTAGATGGATCACGTCGTAGAAGAAGCCATCGTCCTCGTTCCAGAGGTCAACGTCCTGTCCCCCCATGTCATTCATCGCCGCCGCTATATAAAGGAAGTGTTCGAAGAGCTTGGTGGCAATGTCCTCGTACACGTGGTCGCCGTGCGCCAGCTCCAGGGCGATCCCCAGCATGGTCAGAGCAAACATTCCCATCCAGGCGGTGCCGTCGGATTGCTCCAGATAGCCGCCGGTGGGCAGTGCCATGTCGCGATTGAAGATTCCGATGTTGTCCAAGCCCAGAAATCCGCCCTGAAACACATTGCGGCCGTCCCGGTCCTCGCGGTTGACCCACCAGGTGAAGTTGATCAGGAGCTTGTGAAAGATCCGTTCCAGGAAGTTGCGATCGGCTGTTCCGTGGAGATCGCGTTCGGTCTGATACACCTTCAGCGCGGCCCACGCTTGCAGCGGCGGATTCAAGTCGCTGAAGGACCACTCATACGCCGGAATCTGGCCATCCGGCCGCATATACCATTCGCGTAACAGGTCGATCAGTTGACTCTTGGCGCTCGCCGGGTCGACCAATGCCAGCGTGACGCAGTGGAACGCCAGGTCCCAGGCGGCGTACCAGGGATACTCCCAGGTGTCGGGCATCGAGAGGATGTTCTTGTTGTTCAGCGTCTGCCACTCGTGGTTCCGTCCAGACAGGCGCTGCGCCGGCGGAGGTGGCTGTCCCGGGTCCCCCTCTAGCCAGGTGCGGACGTTGTAGTTATAGAACTGTTTGCTCCACAACAGACCGGCCAGTGCCTGCCGCAAGACCAGTTGCTCGTCTGCCGACAGAGCGTCCGAACCGAGCTGCCGGTAGAACTCGTCGTGCTCTGCCGCGCGCTGCGTGAACACGTCCTCCGCGCCGGTCATCGCCGGGGCGGTTGGGCCGGCCGCCAGGCGCAGCACGATCGTCTCGGTCTCACCCGGTGGTACGACACAGTCGTAGCGGGCCGCGACTTTGGTGCCGGTGTGCTGAGGGTTAACCGCCCCGGAGTCGCCGTGGACGACGGCCTGGTTGATGGCGTCCTTCACGTAAGGTGCCCGGTTGGGCGCATTCCATAAACGCTCGCTGTTGGTCTCGTTCTCGGTGAACAACAGCGTCGGGGATCCCTCACACCGCAGCCAGTAGGTGCCGAGGGCGTGATGCTCCGCTCGGATCAACCGGCTGTTGCCGTCTCCGCTATCCACGGCGTGCAGCTCGGGCTTGCGATCGTCCCAACCCCAGGACCAGGTGTTGCGGAACCAGAGCGTGGGGAGGAGAGAAAGCGAGGCGGCATCCGGGCCGCGGTTGGTGGCGGCGATCCGGATCAGCAGATCCTCGGGGCCCGCCTTCGCGTATTCGACGGTGACGTCGAAGTAGCGATTATCTGCGAAGGCGCCGGTGTCCATCAACTCGTATTCCGGCTCCTGGCGGCTGCGACGACCGTTGACCTCGACCAGGTCTTCATACGGAAAGGCACGCTGGGGATATTTGTAGAGCGCCTGCATGTAGGAATGCGTGGGCGTGTTGGCGAGGAAGTAATAGTATTCCTTTACATCCTCCCCGTGGTTCCCTTCCGGGTTGGTCAGGCCAAAGGGCCGCTCCTTCAGGATGGGATCGGCCCCATTCCAGAGCGCCAGGGCGAAGCACAGCACCGCTCCGTCGTCGCAGATCCCCAACAATCCATCTTCGCCCCACCGGTACGCCCGCGAGCGGGCCATGTCGTGCGGGAAACTGCCCCAGGCATCGCCGTCCGCCGAGTAGTCCTCGCGCACCGTGCCCCACTGGCGTTCGCTGAGGTACGGTCCCCAGCGGCTCCACGGCACGTCCTGTGCGGCCGCTTCGGCCACCCGCTGCTCCTCTGCGTTCTCGCCCGGCATCACAGCACTTCGATGCCGATATCGGTCGGGTTGAACCCATTGCACGGGTTCTGATCCTGCGGGCAGGCCGACACTCCGACGATCAGATCGACCTCAGCGCGCAGCGTCACGCTGTCGCCTGCCACCGTGGTGGGCTCGGCATTCTCGAAGCGACCATCCGGCGTCACCTGCACCCGCTGAAACACGTTGATCGGGTCCGGCACCAGCGCATACGACAGGCCATACGGCTGCATGACGCCATACAGGTTTTCACGGCAGTTGGCATGAGGTTCTGCTATCCCGTAATCGAGCCGGTAGCGCTCCGGATCGCAGCACGGTTGGAGCGTGTCGTGTCCTTCGACTCCTGCCGCCAACGTCAGGAGTGGACGTCTCAGATTACTGACCAGCGCATCACCGTGGTGCAAGATGACCCGGCCGCATGCCACGCGCGTGTGCGAGGCGGAGACGAACTCTTCCAGGTTTTCCGGACAGAATGCCCATAGGTCGCACACCTGCTTGCCCTGCATATCGGTGAGGCGAATCTCGTCGCCGGCGTGGACTTCGAAAACGCGGCCGGAACGGGCGGGCACGTGGATCTGCTGCTTCATGAATGGAATCTCCCCGGTGGTTTACGATCATCATGATACCTACTTCAAAGTGCCAAGATGGGTTCGCCGGATGCTCGACGGCAAGGAGGAGAGAATGGCTGCGATACGGTACCTCGTGGGGTTGATCGTCCTGGCGGCGTTGCTCGGATCGAATTCGCTGTCTTCGCGTGCCGCGGGTGTCGGAGCACACGTTGCCGCCGCATCCCAGGTGGAGATCGCGATGTTCCAGCCGTATACGGGCGCGGATGCCAGCTTCGGTCCGGAGATGACGGCCGGGTGCGAGCCCGCCGCCTACCTTATAAACCGGGCAGGAGGCGTCCTGGGCCGGCATCTCAAGTGCACCGCGGTCGACACCCGGGGTGATCCAGCCGATGCGGTTCCCGCGGCCCAACAGTTGGTGGCCACGGCGAGCAATCTGCTGGGTGTGCTGGGACCCAGCTCCGATGAAGCACTTGCCACGCTGCCCATCTTTCAGCGTTCCGCCATCCCGGCCTTCCCCGATTCAGGGCAGGCCCAACTGGATCACTCCACCAACCCGTACATGTGGCGCGTGACCCCGGCCGACGACGTCAAGGGATATGCCATGGCGGTCTGGGCCCACCTCCGCCACTTCAGCCGCGCCGCCGCCATCTTCGGCAACGACATCGGCTCGCAGGGCATGGTGCCGACGCTCCAGCGTGGCTTTGCCAAACTGGGCGGCCATATCGTCATCAACGAAAAGCTGGTGCTCGACCAGAGCTCCTATCGCACCGAGATCGAGCGCATGCTGGCCGCGAAACCGCAGGTCATTCTGAGCGAACTCGATCCCCAGTCGTCCGCCACCTTCCTGGCCGAGCTGCAGCAACTCCACGGCTTGAATATCCCGTACATCGGGACTGAGGTGACGCTCCAGGCCCAGTGGTATCAAGCGGTGTCGCGTGCGATCGGCAAGGCCTCGGTGGCGCGCATCGTGACGGGCGTGCAGTACTACACGCCGACCGGCGGCCCGGCATGGAAGGTCTACAACGCGGCGCTGAAGCCGGCAGGTCAGAAGCAGGCGACCTGGAACACCGACCCGTACAGCATGAGCTACTACGACTCGGTGAACGTGATGGCGCTGGCGGCGACGGCGGCGAAGAGTATCGATCCCAAGCGGTACAACTCCTGGATTCCGCGAGTGGTCTCGGCCGTTCGGGGTGCCACCACGGTGTACTCGTTAGCCCAGGGGAAAAGCGCCTTGCAGCACGGGAAGCGGATCCGCTACATCGGCGCCGCCGGCCCGCTGACCTTCAATCAGTACCACAACTCGGTGGGACAGTTTGAGGCGGCACGTTTCGGGAACAACGGCTCCGTGATTCTGGCCAAAGCATTGCCACAGAGCATGGTCTCCGCTCTCACCCACTAGATGTCCATCTTCATTGCGTCGATCGGGTTTGGTCTGGTGACCGCCTCGATCGTGGCTCTGGCTGCGGTCGGGTTTACCATGCAGTTCGCGGTTACCAAGATCATCAACCTGGCGTACGGGGATGTAATGACGGCCTCCGCCTTCATCGCCTACATCTGCAACGGCGCCGGGGTGAATATCTGGCTCTGCCTGGCGGTGGGGGCGCTCTTCGGTGGGGTGGCTTCGGTGGCCCTGAACCGCCTCATCTATCGCCCCTTTGCCCGCCATGGCGCGAATCTGCTCACCCTCATCATCGTCACGCTGGCCGTGGCGCTCATCATTCAAAACGTGGTGCAGGCGATCTGGGGACCAAACTTCTTCAGCTACACCATGTCGGTAGGGCGGTCCGTGAACCTGGGTGACATGACGTTCACGCTCTCGCAGCTCGGCATTATCGCGGTAAGCGTGGCGGCGATGTTCGGTATTCACCTACTGCTGGCCTACACCCGGCTGGGGAAGGCGATGCGCGCCACGGCGGCGAACGCGGCCCTGGCGCGGAGCTGTGGAATCCGGACGGAGCGCATCATCGACCTCGCCTGGATGATCTCGGGCGCCCTGTGTGGGGCATCGGGCGTCATTCTGGTGATGAACACCACCAGTTTCACGTCGACCACCGGCGCAAACTTTCTCCTCATCATTGCGGCGGCCGCCATCGTGGGCGGCGTGGGGCGGCCGTACGGCGCCATGATCGGCGCGGTGGTGATCGGCCTCGGCACCGAGGTCTCGGCGGTCTTCGTCAGTCCTTCGTACAAAGACGTGGTGGCCTTCGTGATTCTCGTGCTGGTCCTGCTGTTCCGGCCGCAGGGTGTGATCCCGGGCGCCTCGTCGGCCCAGGGAGCGGCGGCATGAGCCAGGCATATCAGTTCTATCTGTCGACCCTGCTGGTGTACTTCGGCGTCGACATCATGGCCTGCTGGGCGCTGAACCTACAGCTCGGCGTGGCCGGCATCGTGAACTTCGCCTTCATCATGTTTCAGGCGGTGGGCGCGTACACGGCGGCGGCGCTGACGCTGGGGCCGTCCTCCGGCAACGGCGGCTTCCAGCAGTACATTCTGGGCGCGAATCTCCCTTTTCCGA
>JANWJD010000118.1 GCA_025449555.1 Chloroflexota bacterium
ACGGTAACGATTTCCCGACACAACGCGTCAACCGTGACGTTGTCGAAGGACGTGAGAACAGGTGACCTGGGAATCTTCACGACTGCAATCGCCCTGCCGACCGGGACCAATCCCGGTACCTATGTAGTGACGGGGACGGACGCGGTTGGCGGCTTCAAGGCAAGTGGGAAGCTCACGGCGACGCTGAAACCGGTGATCGCAGTGCTGCCAAACAGCGTTGCGCCCGGGCACAGTGTCGCCATTAATGGATCCGGCTTCACCGCCGGCGCAACCGTGAGACTGAGCGCGACCGTGCCACTGTACGGCGGTGGCAGTCATACCGTTTCGCAAGACGTCCAGACCGATTCCGTTGGGAATTTCTCTTCCCAGCTAGGCATTCCCGGTCAGGCGGCCGCGGGATCTTTGATCATCGTCGCCACCGGACCAAATGGCCAGTCGAAGGGCGTCGTCACCGTCCAGCATGTCAACGCTCACGTTGCCATCTACCCGACTCCGCTGCGGCCCGGTTCAACCGCGACCGTGAAGGGGAGCGGCTATCCGGTGGGAGATCACGTTACCATTGGCATCTCGGTCAAACGCTCGAACGGATCGACCACGCTGCTTACCGGCACGGCCACGGCCGACGGCCATGGGCAGTTTACGGCCTCGATCCCGATTCCGGGTGACGTTGTTGCCGGTGCCTACACCGTCGTGGCGAAGAGCGACTCCACCGGTCGAGCACCCAGCACCAGGTTGTTGGTAGCGGTTGCCGGCAAGATAGCGCTGCAGCCGCCGGCCATCTCACCGGGAGGGACCACGACCGTGAATGGTCACGGGTTCAGTGGAGGCGTGCCCGTCACCGTAAGCGCGAACGTGCCACTCTATGGTGGTGGCAGCAAGACCATCTCGAGCTCGGTTCGGACCGACGCGTCGGGATCATTCGCCGCGAAGCTTGGAATCCCAGGTACTGCTGCGGCCGGCACTGCGACTGTTATCGCCAAGGGGCCAAATACGGCCACGAGCGCCTATCTTCAAATCGGAAGGGTGCTGGCAAACGTCACCCTGTCAGCTTCCTCGGTGATTCCTGGAACCGTGCTCACCCTACATGGCTCGGGCTATCCAGCCGGCGACACTGTCCAGATCGCCGTCACGGTCCGCGGCACGAACGGAACGACTCGAACGCTCACGACTTCGACTCGGACTGACGCGAGAGGATCCTTTGCGACGTCCATCAATGTCCCGGCGGATGTGGCGGGAGGCACCTACACGGTGGTTGCCAGGAGCGAGTCGACGGCACGGGCGCCGCATGCCCAGTTCACGGTCGTCACATTGAAGCCCTCGCTCGTCGCCGCCCCGACTACCGCCGCACCTGGTACACGCATTATGGCCTCCGGCTTCGGATTCGCCGCGGGTGAACGGGTCACCCTCCTACTCAATGGCAAGAGTGTCGCTACCGTCACGGCGGGAAGCGGCGGGAATTTTGCAGCAAGCATCTCCCTCGGTACCAACCTGGCGACCGGACCCTACTCCCTGACCGCTTCCGGGAACGCCGGACACAGGGCTGCGGCCACGCTGGCAATTGCTCGCGCGATCACGAGCCACTTCTACTTCGCGTCGATCTTTACCGGTCCTGGGCACGAGGAGGATCTGGCTTTCGTCAATCCCTCGTCCATTCAGGCCCAGGTGAAAATCACGTACCAACGCTCCAATGGGAGCACCACGGTCAAAACGGTCACGGTACAGCCGACGAGCCGATTCACCGAAAGCGCGAACACCGACCTGGGTGCGAACGTGTCCGCCGCCGCATCAGTAACGGCGGATGTGCCGATCGGTGCGGCTCTCATCAAATACCAAGGCAACGCGGGGTCGGTCATTCCCGGCTCTCGGACCCCCTCCACCATCTGGTACTTCGCCAATGGCAACACCAGTGGGCAGTATCGCGAGTACCTGGCCCTCCAGAACGCGAGCAATGGCCCGGTCCAGGTGGTCATTCACCTCTATCCGACCCACCACCGACCCATGACGTTGTACCGAACCATGTCTGCGACGTCTCGTATCACCCTCAAAGTCAATAACTTCGTCCGCGATGCCGTGGGCGTGACCATCACGTCGAACGGCCCGATTGTCGCCAACCGAACGATCAAGATACGGCATGGCATCGACAGCAAGAATGGCGTGACCGCACCCCAGCACTCCTGGTACTTCGCGGCTGGACCCCGTGATCCAAACTCACGACACTGGATCGGCGTGGTCAATCCCACCGGTCGAAGGTCGTATGTCACGCTACGAGCCTATGGAGTGGCGGGTAGGAGCCTGGGGACTGCTCAGGGTTGGCTCAAAGCGGGTGGTCGGGTCGGCTACCTCATCAACCGCATCGCGCATCAACCTGATGCGGCGGTTGTCATCACGGCTTCTCAACCGATCGTGGCGGAGCAGACCACCTACATCGGCGGTAATCACGACGCATCCACCGACACGTTTGGGGTGCAAGCGCCCGCCAAGTCATGGGCCTATGCCGCGGTCACGACCTCCGACGCCCGTGCGGCGCAGGACTTCCTCGACCTGTTCAATCCCAACCTCACGCCGCTGCCGGTGGTGGTCCAGTTCGTGACCGCCTCAGGACGATCCATGCAGCGGACCTACGTGGTGGGCCCGCTCTCGCACCAGCGGGTCGATGTGGGAAGCGTCATGCCGAACGCCCAACTGGGCATTCTCGCCACGTCGAATCAACCCTTCGTCGGACTCAACCGGACCTTCTTCCACCATCGCCTGGGTGCGACGACCAGCCAGGGGGTGCAGCCGTAAGCTGACGCGCAACTCGCACCGGGGGACCTGTCGGGAGGCAGGTCCCCCTTTGCTGAATCGATTTCAACGAGTCGGAGCGACTTCTACCGACCTGTCGCTTCCGACTATGTTGCCGACACCGAAAACTGCCTGCCATCGCGCAACACAACCCGCACCGAGAACGACGACATCTGCGTCCCTTTCGGAGGCTGCACGGTGTACTGATACGTGGCAGCGCTGTGGACCTTGATCAGTGATTGGTGGATGAGCTGCTGTCCGGCGTACAGATAGAAACCCGAGACACCTTTGCGGCTCGAAACATGCCAGCGAAATCTGATTTGCCCACTGGTTCGGTGAATCGTGAGTTTGACGCTCGGTGTGCTGGCCGGGGCCAGTGCATAGGCGGTCAAGTGGCCACTTTCGTCGGTGGCGTAGAGGATGCCGTTGGCCACAATTGGGCTCTCCCAATGGAAGCTGTGCACCGTCGTGTCCGACCACAATTGCAACCCACTGGTGGCGCCAAGCGCTTGGATTCCCTCGGAACTCAGGTAGTAGACGATGCCGTTTGCCACCACCGGAGATGGTCTACCGCTGCCGACCGGAGCCCATCCCAGGTGAAAGGTCGGAGTGGTGCTGCCATGATCCACGTACACCTGAAGTCCCACCAGGCCGAACTCATTCCCAATAAACACCCAGGGCTTTCCCGGATCAGCAGGATCGACCCAAACCGCGGGCTGGGTCATCAAGAAACCGCCCTGGGGCAGTGAATACCGGCTTCCGACCTCGCCGCCGATATTGCCTGGGCCGCGCGTGGGACTCTGACTGAGATTATCCAGATTGATCAGCCGGAGTTCGGCGGCATTGGTCGCGCGATTGATCTTTTGACCCTGCACGGCCAGATGAGGGTAGATACTGCCCTGAATCGGAGGCAGGATGACCGGCGCTGTGCTGCCCAAATCCGCGTCAGTCGCATCGAGCTGTGCCTGATCTGACGGCGTATAACTATCGATGGGATTCCCGTCGATTCCAGTGCCATCGGTGTGAAGGGCCAGCACCGAGTCACCCCACTGATGGTTGGCAGCATCAAACGTGCCGTTGCCTGTACTGATGTAGATGAGGTCGTTCACCGGGTCGTGGATCACTCCGGGCCGCGCCCAGATCGCCGATTGAGTCTCACTACAGTCAGGTGTGGCCGGGGTCTGCTGGAAGTGGACATCATTCGACGTACCTACGGCGTCGTTGCTACAGAGCGTGTTGAATACGTGCTGTACGCCGGTCGACAGATTGATCGTCGTCACATGACCTTGATAATCACCCGCATCGCCGGGGTAGCCGGCAGTGGTGATGTAGAGGTAGCTGTTGCCTTGCCGGTCGATCGCGGTACTCAGCGCCGAGGACCCCTTCTCATTGAATGGCTTCAGCGTGACAAGTTCCGGCCAGTGTGTATCCTGCATTTCCTCGCCGCTTGCGACTTGGTATTTGTGAACGTACCCATCCAGCCCATAGCTGTAAACAAACTGCCGATTCGGATCGATGGCCGGCGACGAGGTGGTATAGCACGTCTCGTGGCGAGCGGCATCATGGTTGATCATGCATCCGCCTGCACCGTACTGCTTCCCCCATATTTGCTTACCGGTGTGGGCGTCCAGAGCCAGGGTCCAGCCATCCTTGGTAGTGAGAAAGAGCAGGTCTTTGAGGCCATTGAGCTCGACTCCTCCCAGAAATGCAGGTGCACCATCGGCGACGCTGTGGGCATTCGTGTCGACCAGCGGAACCTGATACAGCCGCTTCAATGAATGTACGTTGGTGGGTGCGATGTGGGTTTCGAAGGGGTTCGAGCCGGTGTGCTGATCGTCAAACCCATACTGCGGCCAGGAAAACGGCGTCTCTGCCGCGGCGGAGGACTGCAGACGAGCTGCTAGTACCGTGGCCAGTGCAACCAGGACAGTCAGCGCTATTCGAATCGAACCTCGTCCGATCGTCGAGCGTTCAGTAATTCGGCATTGCGCAGGTCGCATTGATCTTCACTCCGGCCGTGCAGTACAGCCTGTGATGGTATGTACTATTCCGGCTCAGGCCGTGAAGAGACTGTTCGGTAGGAAGAATGAGACAACCCAGTTCGGATAGTCGACGACTTCGCTGATCTTGAGGTCGGCTGCCACCGAACAGAGGGCGTAGGCCTCCAATTCCGAGAGGCCGTAATTCTCGTTGAGATACGCAATCATTCCCCTGGCCGCATCACGGGTCGCTTCGAACAAATCCGGACCGATGCCGGTCGTGGCGTAATAGCCCCGTTCCTGGCTGGTGCGCACGAGGGGGCCCGCCACCTCATAGGAAGGAAACCGCAGACGTTTGTCACGGTGCACCGTGAATGAGACGGTCACCTCACCGGCCGTCTCGATCGCCGTGCCGCAGATCTCGCCATCGCCCTGCGCGGCGTGCAGGTCGCCCAACGAGAACAATGCCCCATCCACTTCCACCGGGAGGTAGAGCGTGGTGCCGGCGCGCATGAATCGGGTATCCATGTTCCCGCCGACGCGACTCGGGGGCACGGTCGAATGCGGTCCCGGGGCCGCAGGCGCAAGGCCGATGACACCAATAAAGGGATCGAGTGGCACGCTGATGCCCGGTCGGAACTGGGCGGTATTGCGTTCGAGGTCCAGATCCCAGATGTGCAGGAACGGTTCCCCGTATTCATCCGCCAGGAGTCCGAATCCGGGGATGTTGGCGGTCCAGCCCCAGGGCTGGACCTCGATGGAGTGAATATCGATCTGGACCACGTCTCCGGGCCGGGCATTCTGCACCGCGATGGGCCCATGAACGGGATTGACGCGAGCAAAGTCGAGCTCGGTGATGGCCCCAACGCCACTGTCGGTGAGGATCTGACCGTTCGAGGCCTCGCGAGTCCGGATGGTAATCGTCTCGTTTTCGGACACGGTGAGGACGGGCGGCACGGCGTTGTCCCAGGTGTTCTGGAACTGTTCCTCGCTCACGGAGTGAATGGTTCGCACATTCATGACGTTTCCCTACTTATGAAAGGGATGCCCCGGGCAGCCCATCGGCTCCCCGGGGCTCGGTGTGGTCGAATCAGCTTTTCGAAATGCGTTCGTAGAAGAAGGTGTGCACGTAATGCACGAAATCATGGGGCTGGCCGTGCACCTGGGGCGTGTGCAAGATATATCGCACGTCGTTGTTGATGGGAATCCACACGGCCTGTTCCATCACCTGACGGAAGAGGGTCTTGTACCCGGCCAGGCGAGCCGGACGATTGGTCGTGCCGAGCAGCCGGTTCGCCTCTGTATCCAGCGCCTTGTTGCAGAGAAATGGCCAGTTCCACCCGCCCTGCACCGCCGACGAACAACTGAGAATCGAGCTGTAGAAGTCCGACGGGTCCGGGAAGTCCTCGGTCCAGGCGAGGGCTCCGGACCACACCATTGGCGCTTTATTTGGGGTGCCGGCCGTATTGATGATGGTGGCCGACGCCAGCGGGACAATCCTGACCTTGACGCCGACCTGAGCCAGATCCTGCTGGAACGATTGTGCGATGCGTGGCTGCGGATCCACGTTGAGGGTATACAGCGTGGTGGAGAAACCATGCGGGTAGCCCGCGCTCGCCAGCAGCCTCTTTGCGAGTGATGGATTGTAGGAGTATCCCTTGTAGGAACTGTCGAATCCCGCCATGGTCGGGGGCAAGACCTGATTCGCCACGATGCCCCGGCCGTTCAGGATTTTGACCACTCGCTGCTTGTCGATGGCATATTCCAGCGCCTGCCGTACCTTGAGGTTGTTGAACGGTTTGATGTGAGTGTTGAGCGTGATGTAGCTCGTCTCTGGATCGACTCCGCTGACCAATTGATTGGCAAACTTCGGATCATTCTTGATGCGGATGAAATCAGGCCCGGGGATAGGATCGCCCAACATGTCGAGCTCGCCACGCTCGACCCGCAGCAGGGCGACTTCCGGGTCCAGGCCGATCAGGAAAGTCACCCCGTCCAGCTTGGGAACACCCGGCATGAAGTAGTTCTTATTGCGTACGAAGACCAGTTTCTGGCCCAGTACCCACTGCTTGAGCAGGAATGGCCCGGTTCCGACCGGTTTGTGACCGAAGGCCGCGCCTTCCTTCTGCACCACTTCCCGGGGCACGATGTACGCGAAGTTCATCGCCATCTCATTGAGAAACGTCACATCGGGGCGCGAGAGCACGAAGCGAATGGTGTACTTGTTCACCACCTTAATACCGGACGCCGCTTTAGCCTTACCGTTCATGACGGCGGCGGCTCCTTTGATGGACCCGTAGAAGCTAGCCCCAGGGCTCTTGGTTTGTGGATTGAGCACGCGATTAATGGTGTAGGCCACATCGCTGGCCACCAACTCTCGCCCATTTGTAAAGTGGATGCCGTGTCGCAAGGTGAACGTGTACACCTTCCCACCACTGGAGATGGCCGGCATCTTCGCCGCCAGACGCGGCTGAAGATCGGTGCCCTCGTTGTAGTCCAGGAGTCCGTCGAAGACCATCTTCTCCGCCGGCCAGTTGTTGTAGTCGTAGCCGATAGCGGGGTCAAGGGTCGCCAGGTCGTTCTTGAACCCCTGAGTAAGCATCCCCATCGACTTGTGCGGTAGGGCGGAGCTGCGTGACGCGGCGATGCCTTTCATCGCCGTGGCGCTGCTGAGCAGAAGCACAATGCCCACAACCGGTCCTGCGATGCGTAGCCGTGATCGATCCAGACGCGAAATCATAGGTCGCCTCCTTTGTACTCGGGCACGATGCGGTTATTCATAGACGATACGTGGATTGATGTACGCGTAAGCAACATCGGTGACGATGTTCACGATGACGATGATCACGGATGCGAACAGCACCGTCCCCATGATGAGAGGGATATCGTCGTTCTGAATCGCCTGATAGGCCAGTTGTCCCACGCCCGGCCATCCAAACACGGATTCGATCACCACGATCCCGCCCAGAAAGTATGCCATGTCGAGGCCGATCTGCGTTACGATCGGACCGATGGCATTGGGAAGCGCATGTCGTACCACCACGGCCACACTCCGCAACCCTTTCGAGCGCGCCGTGCGGATGTAATCCGCGCCCAGCGTTTCCAGCATGGAGGAGCGGAGAATGCGGGCATACCACACACCTCCTCCCAGGCCCACCGCGACCGCGGGCAAGACGATCGAGCTCGGCCCTTGAGCCAGTCCCAATGGAAAGATGGGCCAGATGTAGCCGAACCAGTACAGCAGGACGAGGCCGAGCCAGAACTGCGGCGCCGACAC
>JANWJD010000119.1 GCA_025449555.1 Chloroflexota bacterium
ACCGTACGGGGTGCCCGCGCCACCGGAAGACAGTGCCACCGGAAGACAGTGCCAGCGCGCACGACTTATCGGGGCCGTAGCTCGCCGAGGCCGAAGCCTCCCCGTTGGACTCGCGAACCCGTTAGCGGTGCGATGCCCAGGTGGAAAGTCGCTACTTCTCGCCCGGCTGCTCCTGATACTCGTAGAGGAGCTTGACCTTGGTCACGGCAAACATTCGAACTGTCCGCGTATTCAGCAGGCCCCAGACGTCCACGGGTCGACCGGCCAAGAGATCGTCCATATCACTTCGGCCACCCTGCTTGCTGTAGAACCGCGTGGCCTTTGTTGTGTCCACCGGAAACGACCAGTGGCCGTGACGGTCCACGACGAAGCTCTTACTGGTCACATCGACCGATCCGATAACCCCTCGCAGCTTCCTCTTCGCAACCAGGTCCAGATCACGGATCGATGTGGCCACGGTGTGCTTGGTTCGCGACGTGTCGAGGCTAACACGAACGGCGTCCCCTGGATCCATATTCGTTGGCGCGGTCTTGCCATTGCGAATGGCAATGACCGATTTCGACGGAAGGAAGACCGTCGTAATCTTGCCCGAAGGTGCACGCAGGAGCATGCGATACGCGTTCCGCCGGTCCTCGATGCGCATCAGCGTTGCGTCTCGTCTGGTCGTCCCGCCTCCATACCGTCGACTGACTCGATTGTCCAGTGCCGGCGTCGCCTTAACTGACGAACTGGTTGAGGAGATGACAATCCTGAGCACGTCGAAGATGACACTGGTGCGTGTATTGAGAATGCCCGTAACGGCGACTGTCTGCCCCACGCGCACATTTCCGAAGTTCCCGTGCCGCCCGTTGAGATTGATCACTTTGGTCGCTCGACGGGTCTCCACGCTAATGCTGGGTTGACCATTTCCCGGCTCCAGAGTTATCTTTTTTCCCGCTTTATCTACGGCCGAGACAATGCCGGTTAGACCAGAGCGGTGAGCAAGGTCGGTGTCCACCATCTTCCGGAGCTGGTAGTATCCAGCCTGCGTTGGGTCGGCCAGCAACTCGACGGCCAGCGCGTCGCCCGGGGCGACGTTCCGCACAGGAGTCCTGCCACCGGCGAAAGTCGCCTCAACCTTCGCCTGGGCGAAAACGGTGGGGACGGTTCCATCGCTCAGCCTGATCAGCAGCTTGTACTGTCCGCTACTCTGCCTCGCTCGCACCATCGTCGCCGAGACGTTAAGGCTGGAGGGAGCCGCCGGGCACTTCATAGGCTGCATGGCCAATGCCGCTGCCGGCGGCTGGGTGAAGTCGAACATGTTTGAGATGCTTGCGGCGTGCCGGTCGTAGCTCGTGAGCCTGGGGAGGTTGAAAACGTCCTCGGCGAATCGGAGCATAGAACCGAAGTCGTACGGGGTGTGCGACACGGAACCCTTGATGGCGTAGGGGGAAATCACTATGGTCGGGACCCGCGGGCCCATCGAGACGTTCGACACAACGGGCGGCGCCACGTGGTCATAGAATCCGCCGAAGTCGTCCCAGGTGAGGACAATAGCCGTCGAGTTCCAGAGGGGGCTTTGCATGATCGAGTTGATGATGGATTCGGTCCAGTTCTGTCCAGCACAGATGCTGAATGGTGGATGATCGCTGAAGGTCTGGTTCGGCGTCACCCACGTGATGTTTGCCAGCGTTCCCGACGCGACGTCGGAGGCGAACCGCGTGTAGGGTGTGTTGGCCTGTTTCCAGGCGCTGCCGTAGCGATCGTGGCGAACATAGTCGAACGCGTTCCAGATGTAGCCCCACTTCTTGTATGGGGCCGAGTAATAGCGCCACGAGACCCCGGCTTTGGAGGCCAGGTCCCCGAGCGTTCTCACGTTGAAGCAGGGAGCGTGGTAGGTGACTCCACCATGCGCATCCTCGACCGGCACTTGCGACTTTGGTCCGGCATCACAGCCCCAGGTCTCGCCGATCTGTCCATGGGGGTTGTCGATGGTGTTCATCCCCGTCGCTGCGACCGTGACGAGATGATTGGGATAGCTAGGTCCCATCATGGTCGAGAAGAAGTGGTCGGCGAGGGCAAAGGTCTTCGCGTATGCCCAGTAGATCGGGATTTGACTTTGCGTGTACGCCGAGTCCGCATAGTCCCGCCCGAACTGGGTCGCCCCGCTGAGCAGGTAAAACTGATTCATTCTTCCGCTGTTGGTAGCCATGTCCGCCGATGGACCACTGTGGGCGATATCCAGCGTTAGATGATCCGGTGTAACCGCGAGTGGAACCCGAGTATGGCCCTCCAGGGCAGTGTTAGTCCCATCCGCGCTAGGGAAGTGGGCGAACAGATTGTCGAACGAATGGTTCTCTCGGATGATGAACACGACGTGTTTGATGGGGCACGCGTGACGCGGAGTGCAGAGGGCTGAAGCGCCCTGTACAGATTGGCCGGATCGGGCAACGGTCACACCGGCCCCGGCCGAAGTCCATCCCACGAAGACGGTCCCCGCCACGAGGCACCCTACGATTCCAATGCCGGATATTTGGACGAGTCGGGATATTCCGATGCGGTGCCGCCTCGTCGTGGTTTGCTGATACTCTGCCTCACCGATGCTCATCAATACAGACCGCCTTTGCCACCCTTGCCCTTTGGACACACCGTGGCTCCAAGCGGGGTCGCAGGCAGTGCGGTCTGCGTCAAATTCAGCATGTCGCCTATGCTATTGACCTTGCGGTCGTAGGTTGTGCGCTGGGGAAGGGCAAAGGTTTGCTCGATGAATTTGACCACCGAGCGGAAATCATACTGTGTATGGCTGACATAGTGGGGCTTGCTGTAGGGCGATATTACGATCGCGGGAACGCGCACTCCCAGTTGGAAGGGCGTTTGTCTTGGCGGTGGGACATGATCGTAAAAACCGCCGTAATCATCCCAGGTGAGAACGATCGCGGTGCTGGCCCAGTATGGAGACTCCATGATGGCGTTGATCTCCTGGACCGTCCAGTTCTGGCCAGCGCATTCGCTGTAGGGCGGATGGTCGCTCACTGGTATGAAGGGGATCAGCCAGCTGATTGCGGGAAGGCTGCCGTTCTTGACATCTGTAATGAACTGATTTGTGTTCACGACGTTGGTTGCCCATTGAGACGAATACCGAACGTGTTTGATCGCGTCCAACCCATTCCAGATATAGGCGCCATTTCCGAGGGGGGCGGAGTAGTACTTCCATGAAACACCGGCCTGGTTCCCCTCGTCGGTCACGGCCTGGATGTTGAAGCACGGTCGCGTCCATCCGTACTTACCCCTGCTGTACGTGTGAACTAATGCTTTCTTGTTCGAGTCACAACCCCAGGCATTCGGCTTCGTTCCCTTTTTGTCGACGTTGTCGATCGTGTTCGCGCTCTGTCCCGCTACCAGGACAAGATGATTGGGGAAGCTGCCACTGAGCACCGTTGAGAAGAAGTGGTCGGCGATGGAATAGGTGGTCGCGTAGCTATAGTAATTGGGTATCTGGGCCGACGTGTACTGCGTGTCGGCCATATCCTTCCCGTGCTGCTTGGCATGCCCTTCCTTGCTGAAACCGTCCATTTTCCCGTGGTTGACCGCATTGGTCGAGTTCGACCCGGTGTGCTGAATATCGCGGTCGAGACTGTCCGGGGTGACGCCCATGGTGATGGTCTTATTCCCAACTTTGGCCCGCCTCGATCCGGCAGCGCCTGAAAGCTGGCCGAAAAGGTTGTCGAAACTGTGGTTCTCCTTGACGATGACCACAATGTGCTTTATCGGCCCAAGCTCGGCCGTGTGTGGCGCCGCCACCTGGGGAACCGCGGGCATGTCGGCGGCCGGTCGCGCCTCTGCCTGTGCGCCGAGAAGCCCCGCTCCAGCCGCGATGAGAGCGGCGGATACGATCAAAGCTCTTAATCTCAACGGACGGTGGTTCATGGAAATAGCCTCCAGGTGCGTGAACTCGGATTCGCCCGAGCCGGACGCGAAGGCACGAGTGCGTTCCTCCGCCACTGAACGTCAGGCGACTACCTCAACATCCGCCTCAGGCCGTTACGAGCGCATCAGACGAAGGCCCGATTTTTCGGCAAGCCGCGGCTGAGTCGAGTCGTGGGCGCGAAGCGGTGTCGCCGCGGCTGAACGTAGCCCTGCTATGAGTCCCGGCGGTAGCGAAACCGCTCTTGTCTAGGATTCTGACGTCACCATGCCCGTCCGAATTGCGTACTTTACGAGGTCGGTACGGTCGTGGACGCCGAGCTTCTCCATGATGTGTGCCCGATGGGTCTGGACTGTCTTGATGGAGAGGTACAGGTCATCGGCGATTTCCTGGTTGGTCTTACCCTCAGCCACCAACTGAAGCACCTCCCGCTCCCGTTCAGTCAGGATCTCCGGGTCATCCACGCCTTCCTCGTTCAGTCGAACGCGATAATCCTCCAGCATCATGCTGGCGATAGCCGGTGAGAAGTAGCTCTGACCATGGGCGGCCGCCTGAATCGCCGTGAGCAGTTCGGTGCCAGCGGATCTCTTCAGCACCGCTCCGGTCGCGCCGGCCTTCACGATTTGCATCAGATACTGATGGTTCTCGTGCATCGTTAGGATAACGACCTTGATATGGGGCCAGCGCTTCTTGATCTGCCGGGTCGCTTCTAGTCCATTGAGGTTGGGCATGGCGATGTCCATCACGACAACATCCGGTTGAAGCGACTCGGCCAGCTCGACCGCTTCACGTCCGTCTTCAGCCTCACCAACAACTTTGATCTGAGGCTGGGCATCGAGGACCATCTTCAGACCTTCACGCAGGATGGTGTGGTCGTCGGCCAGGAGAACTTTGGTTTCCATTAACACGGTGATGCTCCTCGTATCGTTTGTAGGGGCTGCCATTCGGCGCGCCCGCAGATGAAGCGTCTTTTTTTCAAGATTCCAGCTTTCAAGTTCACAAGTTTTCCATCACGAACGCGGAGAGACGATGGCATCACGACGCGTCTACTCCCTGCGCCAACTCTTCGAGAGTCGCCTCGGACCCACATCGACGCCGTCCATGGGCGCGACGACCGTCACTGTCGTCCCCTCGTTTGGCGCGGTCGCGATTTCGAGTCTGCCGCCGATGAGCTCGGCTCGCTCGCGCATGCCGTACAGTCCGAGGCCGCCGGCCCGGGTCGGGCCACCGGTCTGAGACAAGTCGAAGCCGCGCCCATCGTCCCTGATTATGAGTCGGGCTGATCCATTCGGAAACTCCAGGGAAACCTCGACCTTGGTTGCGCGGGAGTACTTCCCCGCGTTGGTCAACGCCTCTTGTGTGATCCGGAACAGAGCCAGTTCGGTCTCGGGCGGCAGACGGCCGTCGCCCGCCGGGTCGGCCCGCACGCGCACCGGAAGCTCGAACGATTTGGCCCATTCATCGGCGAACCATTGAATCGCCGCGATAAGCCCCACGTCGTCGAGGATGGTGGGGCGGAGGTCGTGGGAGAGGGCCCGCGTCCCGTCCAGGGTTCGCTTGGCCAGGTTACGGAGTCGCTCCAGCGAGCCGCGAATATCGGGGGCGGTGGCGGGCACCTGGACTTCCAGAAGGTCAATGTTAATCAGGAGGGTTG
>JANWJD010000120.1 GCA_025449555.1 Chloroflexota bacterium
AGTCTTCGCCTTGAGCCGCATCTCCGGCTGGACCGCCCACGCCATGGAGCAACTGGAGGGCCGCATGATCCGTCCGGTCGCCAACTACACCGGCCCCGCGCCACGCTCGCTCACACCGGCACCATCGCACCCGTAACAACCGAGCAGCCTCCAGGGGTCGTGGCTCGGCGCCCTCTCGAAAGCTTTTGCCCGATCCCCAGCGACGCACCCGCCCACCTCTGTTAGGTCGACCCTGGTAGTCGACCTCGTCTCGCACCCGCACACCGCTATAGCGTCGACCCTCGTGGTCGACCCCGTGCCGTCGTGTCATCCGCCGAGGCGTCGCCAACGGGCATGCGCACTCCCTTGCAAGAATCTGCCCACCAGAGCCGCCCTTCGCCGCAACATCCGTAGGAGACGGCCCCCGCGCAGTCCCTCCTTCTGCGTACTAGAACACCAGGGCGGGTCGCCAGGCGGGAGCGACTCCTGCGTCCGCATTGCAACTGTGTCGGGACTGTCGCCGCGACAGACGACCTTGGACAGGCTCGGGATTGCTTTGGGAACAATCGGGTGGTACAACCTCCGTAATCACGCTGAGTTTCGCGTCAAGCACGGGAGGAAACCACGATGACCGCGGAAATGCACCGAAAGTTCGTCCGGGGGTTGCTCGCCAATATCCGGTATGTGACCGGCGAGAGGGCGGGTGAGTGTCCGCGCCACGCCGCTGCCGATTGGGCTTCAATTGCTGGATGCGGCTGGCGGCAAAGCGTCATCGGCCGCCACCTCCGTGACCGCTGATGACATCGCTCAGGTTACCGCGAGCGGTACGAAAACTGTCAAGACGCTCAGCGGCCGATTCGTCTTCGGGAGTATTCTCGAAGACAAAGTCAGTGGCTACGGCTACGTCGTCAATACGTCGGGCCTGGGCGAGGGGAGCTGCGTCCTGCTGTTTACGGCCGGGAATGACCCGATCATCCACCAGGAGCCATTCAGCATCAAAGGGCCTCGCAACTAGTTGGATCCTACCGAATGCGTGGCACAAACCCCGGCACACGCCTCCGATATTCCTCGTATCCCGGAAACCTCTGCGCCAGCAACCCCTCCTCGTACCGGCTCTTGGCGAGAAAGAAGACGTTACACACCGCGCCCAGCACCAAACCTACGACACTGGTCCAGAGCAGGGCCCAGCCGATGACCCCGATCGCGATCGCAAGATAGATCGGGTGGCGAACCGCGGCATAGATGCCGGTCATGCGCAAAATCGTCCTCGGCGAGGGCATCGGCGTGGCAACCAGTCCCGCTCCCAATTCTCGCTTTGCGGCCCGGAACACCACCATCGCAAGGCCCGTCAGCATCAGGCCAAGCGCGCGAGCGGGAAGCTCCAGCACGCCGATCCACGGTCCTTGCGCCCGCAGCAGGACCTGAGCAACCGGTACGGCAATCGCCATCGCCAGCAGCGGAATCTGGGCAATCACCCACCACATCGCGCGTTTTCCTCGCGTTGTGCCTGCGTTCATCGACATTCCCGCACCCGCAGGCTCCCGCGCGGACAGAGTCGTTTCCGTCCAGCAATATTTCGGTAGCAAACTGGAACAAATATTCGTATTATGTGCATTTGTTGCACGCTCCTGCTGGGTGTAGGGTAAGAGGGTGCCAGTTGAGTTGTCGACTGTGTTCGACCGGCCAGCAAAGGTAGGCGGCGCGTGAGCAATATCCTCCTGCTCCTGCTCATTGTCGCGGTGGTGAAGTTCGTCTTCTTCGGCATCGTGCTCTTCTACGTCTTCCGCCCCGAATTGCGAAATGCGGGGAAGCGGAAGCCCGCTCCTACCACGCCCATTTGTATTTACTGTGAATCGCGCTGGACGCACGCGGTCGACGAGGGACAGACCCGTTGGGAGGATGATGAGCTCGTGCTGGTGACCACCTATGCGTGCGAGCACTGCTCACTCCCGTTCTGGCACGTCGAACGCGTCCCCATGGGGTCCATCAAACGCTGAGCCACCAGGCCATTCAGTGCGAATTCGCTGCATGTACCACGTGGCGGAAGTGGAACATCTGTGAGAATAGCCACTGACTGTCAACTCATTCAGCGCTGCCGCACGGTAGAGAAAATGGCGTATGAATACACGAGATAGCATATCGATTCGCGGAGCGCGCGAGCACAATCTCAAGAATGTCGACCTGGTCATCCCTCGCGGCAAACTGGTGGTGTTTACCGGGCTCTCCGGGTCCGGGAAGTCCAGTTTGGCCTTCGATACGATGTTTGCCGAAGGGCAGCGTCGCTATGTCGAGTCGCTGTCCTCCTATGCGCGTCAGTTCCTGGGTCAGATGGATAAACCGGATGTGGATCACATCGACGGCTTATCGCCGGCCATCAGCATCGACCAGAAGAGTGCGAGCCACAATCCTCGCTCCACCGTCGGGACGGTGACCGAAGTCTACGACTATTTGCGTCTCCTCTATGCTCGCATCGGACATCCCCATTGCCCCAAATGCGGTCGAGAAATAGCGCGACAATCGGTGGAGCAGATCGTCGACGAAGTCATGGCCATGCCGCCCGAGAGTCGCATCATGGTACTGGGGCCGGTGGTCCGGGGGCGCAAAGGCGAGTATCGACACGTCTTCGAGGACGCCCGGCGTGCCGGCTATGTGCGCGTGCGCGTGGACGGGCAGGTGCGGGACCTGGCGGAAGAGATTTCACTCGACAAGTACAAGCAACACGACATCGAGATCGTGGTCGATCGCCTGGTGTTGCCTGCCGCCGACGCGGATGCAAACAGTGTTGCGGCGGATCGTTCGCGGCTCGCGGACTCGGTGGAGACGGCCCTCAAGCTCGGCGACGGAATCGTTTTGATCCATGATCTGGCAGGCGAGGATCGGCTGTTCTCGGAGCACTTCGCCTGTGTCGTGTGCGGCATCTCGCTTCCCGAAATCGAGCCGCGCACCTTCTCCTTCAACAGCCCTCACGCCGCATGTCCGGTGTGCACGGGCCTCGGTACCAGAAAGGTCCTTGATCCGGATCTTGTTATCCCAAATCAGCGGCTTTCGATCGCGCAGGGGGCAGTTCAGCCCTGGGCACGTTCCGGCACCTCAAGTCCGTACTATCTTTCGCTCTTGACCGGAGTGGCCGATGCCTACGGATTTGACATAAACACTCCGATTGAGGACCTGTCCGAGGAGCAACGCAACCGCATCTTGAACGGAAGTGGCGACGAAACAATCGCGGTGAAGCGACATGGCAGGCGCTCCATGCAGGTCCACTTCGAGGGTGTTCTCCCCAACCTGGAGCGCCGTTACAACGACACGGACAGTGACTGGATGCGAGGCGAGCTCGAGCAGTACATGTCGAGCATCCCATGCCCGGCGTGCCACGGCGCACGTTTGAAACCTGAAAGCATCGGGGTAACCGTTGCGGGCCGCTCGATTGTCGATGTGGCGTCGATGTCGATCACGAAGGCGGCTCGGTGCTTCGCCGCCATGGCGGATGAAGCGCCCCGAGAAGGCGGAGAGATCGAGCTGACGGAACGCGAGCGCATTATTGCCAGGCAGATCCTCAAGGAGATTCGGGCACGTCTCCAATTTCTGCTGGATGTCGGACTCAATTATTTGACCTTAGATCGAACCGCGGCCACCCTGGCCGGCGGCGAAGCGCAGCGCATCCGACTGGCAACTCAGATCGGCTCCGGGCTGATGGGAGTCCTCTATATCCTTGATGAACCCAGCATCGGTCTGCACCAGCGAGACAACGCTCGCCTCATTCGCACCCTGGTTCATCTGCGGGATCTCGGAAATACGCTGGTGGTGGTGGAGCACGATGAGGACACGATGCGCGCCGCCGACCATATCGTCGATATTGGCCCGGGCGCAGGCGAGCATGGTGGCTATATCGTGGCCGAGGGCACGCTCGAGGACATCATGCGAACGCCGGAATCGATCACCGGACAGTACATTAGCCGGAAACGGCAGATTGTCATCCCCTCGCACCGCCGGGAGGGTTCGGGAGAGGAAGTTGTCATTCGAGGGGCTCGAGCCAACAACCTCAAAGACATCGACGTGTCGATCCCGCTCGGCCGGTTCGTGTGCGTCACCGGCGTCTCTGGTTCCGGCAAGAGCACCCTGGTGAATGAGATTCTGTATAAGGCCGCCGCCCAACAGTTGCAGCGGCATCGCGACCGAGCGGCAGCCCACACCTCGGTCGATGGACTGCAACACTTCGACACAGTCATCGATATCGACCAATCGCCGATCGGTCGCACCCCCCGCTCTAACCCTGCCACCTACACCGGTGCCTTTACCGCCATTCGAGAGCTGTTCGCTTCAGTTCCCGAGGCCAAGATCAGGGGGTACAAAGCAGGTCGATTCTCCTTCAACGTCAAAGGTGGCCGCTGTGAAGCGTGTCGCGGAGAGGGAATCATACAGATCGAGATGAACTTCCTGCCCGACGTGTACGTACCCTGTGAGGTCTGCAAGGGGAAGCGGTATAACCGGGAAGCGCTCGAGATCAAATTCAAGAATCGGTCGATCAGCGACGTGCTGGACATGACGGTCAGCGAAGCTCTGGAGATCTTCGAGCATATGCCGTCTATCGCCAACAAGCTCCGAACGTTGCGCGACGTCGGCCTGGGCTACATCCGCGTGGGCCAGCCCTCCACCACACTTTCCGGGGGCGAGGCGCAGCGCATCAAGCTGGCGACGGAATTGAGCAAGCGGGCCACCGGCAAGACTCTGTACATCCTGGACGAGCCGACGACTGGCCTGCACTTTGCCGATGTCGAAAAGCTGCTGCTCGTATTGAACCGGCTGGTCGATCAGGGGAATACTGTGGTCGTCATCGAGCACAACCTGGACGTCATCAAGACCGCAGATTGGCTGATCGACCTGGGCCCGGAGGGCGGCGATCTGGGAGGAGAGATCGTAGCAGAGGGAACCCCGGAGGATGTGGCCGCCTGCGACCATTCCTACACCGGTCAGTTCTTGCGTGGCATTCTCGAGTACCGACTCCGGCCGCAGTCCGTGGCGGTCTGACCCTCTCCACGCCCGCCCTTTCCAGCGCTGAGGACGACATCCTGCTGCACGCGCGACGTCACATGGTCCGCTATTTGGTCTTGATCGGCCGGATCCCAACAGTGACAAACGCGGACGTAACGCCTGACGATAGACCTTGGGACAACCGTAGCTGCACTCGTACGGTGAAGGATGCCTTCCGACCATTCAATTGTACGGTCGAGGTAGTTAGATTGTTTGTCTTGGTGAGTGCCGAGGTCGATCCCTGGGCCGTGACTGTCTGTGGATTCGTGACCAGACTCACGACGCGATATCCGGCCCTGACCTGCCCCGAGAGCGACACCAGCACGGGCAGCGACTTCAAGCTCGTGAGCGGCGAAATTGGAACATGCACCTGGATCTCGGCCGGGTCGATCTGCAGTTGGCCGGCATTTTTCAACGGGCCGCCCTGACCGTCCAGTAAGACCGGCTTGTATGAATTGTCGTACGTGGCAGTGAAGTTCGAAAGATTGATCGGGATCGCAGCCCCGTTGATTTGCGAAATGATCGTGTGTGGGCCCTGTACCCGAATTGTGCTGGGACTGAGCAGGATCTTCCCGAGTGCAAAGCCGGTCCGGGTACCGCTCAAGAGCTGGGGCGTTACCTGCACCGTGCGACTCTCGATTTGGTCGATGGTCACGATGACACTGGCGGGCGACACCCGGACCACATGAAGTCCTGGATCCGGTATCACCTGCACCGGCAGGGCGCGCGGTGGTCCGGCCCGCATCCCGGCTAGATTGACGATTGGGTGGAAATTCACGGACGTAATCAGCGCTCCCGGGGTGTCCGCGCGATAGCGCACGCGCACGCTTGAAACGTTCGTTTTCACCGAGAGTCCGTTGCTGACGTTGAGCGTCTCGATCGGCAACTGCTGTGGAAAATCTTGTGCGAGACCAGGATCCTGCTTCTCTGTGATATACAGACAGAGCGCCACGGCGAGGACAAACGAGAGTGCCAGCCGCAGAAGTGATTCACGCGACCAGAACCAGGCGAAAGCGTTACGAGCCGAAACCGCCGCGGTTCCGAATGACTGCACCCGTGGAGTAGTCGTCCTGGTGGGACTGTTTTGCGCTCGTTCCGCCAACCGCTAGAGTCCCCCCGCCGGCACCAGGGCAGGTTCTGTGACCGGCGCTCGTGAGTTATAGAACAATTCGATGTAGCGCACGAGTCGGTCGCGACTGACGTTGGTCAAGAGGTTGCCCGCCCGAGCGATCGCGATTTGTCCCGTCTCTTCCGAGACGACGATACACGCCGCATCGGTTTGTTCTGTAATGCCGATGGCGGCTCGGTGCCGCGTGCCACGCCCCGCGGCACGCGGGTTGTCGGTAAGCGGCAAAACACAGCCCGCCGCCAGCACCCGGTCACCGCGAATGATGACGGCGCCGTCGTGCAACGGCGAGTGCACGAAGAAGATGGTCACCAGGAGATCCGCCGTTACTTCGGCATCCACCCGCACGCCGCTGCGTACGAAATCTTCCAGGCCCGTCGTGCCCTCCAGCACGAGCAGGGCACCATAATGTCGGGTTGCGAGCCGGTCTACCGCGGTCACCAGCTCTTCGATGGTTGCCGGCAAGAGCGGCGTCTGCAACGTGGCCAGCGGATGGTTGATGATCGCGCTGGTTCGGCCCACCTGTTCGAGTGCTCGTCGTAGCTCTGGTTGAAAGATGATGGGAATCGCAACCAGCAAAACCACCGGCGAGTTACGCAACAGCCAGTCCACCATCGTCAGATGGAAGAGGGCGGCCATGATCGAAAAAAAGATGAACAGCAGAATGACACCGCGCAACACCTGGTCGGCGCGCGTGCCGCGAACGACCATGAGGACGCCATAGAACATGACCGTCACGATGAAAATATCGAGCGCGCTGGAAAGGCTGAAACGCCCGAACGTCTCGAGGATCTGACTGAATAGGGCCTGCACAACGATCCCGAGGTGGAAGATTTGCCGGATAAATACTTGTAAAAGTATAGCAATGGCGCAGACAGTGGGACAATGGGTACAAAGGGCTATGCCGCTCGTAACCGCACTAGAAACTCAAAAAAATAATCCAGAGCGGGTAAACGTTTACCTCGACGGACGATTTGCGTTTGGTGCTTCCGCCCTGGTGATCGCGACGCACCATGTTGCAATTGGCTGCGACCTCTCCGATGAGGAAATTGCGGCACTGGAAGGAGACGACTCTGCCGAACGAGCGTACAACGCCGCGCTCAATTTCCTGTCCTACCGACCGCGCAGCACGCGTGAGATTCGAGACTATTTCCGTCGCAAGGCGGTCGAGTCGCCGGTGGTAGACGCCGTGATCGAGCGCCTGCAGCGCGTCAATTTGATCAACGACGAGGAGTTCGCCCGCTTCTGGGTGGAGAACCGGCAAAACTTCCGTCCACGTGGGACCCGGGCACTGCGTGTCGAGCTCCGACAGAAGGGTCTGGCCTCGGAAACCATCGAGGGAGCCCTCGAATCCATTGGTGATGAGACCGAAATCGCGCTGGATGCCGGACGCAAGAAGATGGGATCGTATCGGACCCTGGACGAGCGCACATTTTTGACCCGGATGGTCGGCTTTTTGCAGCGCCGCGGTTTCGATTACGGTGTGGCATCCCGCTCGGCTCGCACCCTCCTCGAGGAGCGCGGCGGTGGCCCGGACGAGGACGACCTGGACTTCGACCTCGAGGATGTGCCCTCGGACTGAGCTTCGCTAGCCCTCCAGCTCGACATCCCTCGCAGCGCGGGGCTTCCGTTGGCCCTGTCGTGCACGCTCCTCTTCGGCCAGCACGCGCCGCAATACTTTGTGTGCGGAGGAACGCGGCAAATCGTCCCGGAACTCAACAGCCCTTGGTACCTTGTGTTTGGCCAGGCGCTGTGCCGCGAACTGCGTGATGTCCTTCTTGGTGGCCGTCTCGCCCGGCATGAGTACCACGAATGCCTTCACGATCTCGCCCCCGTACGGATGAGGCACGCCCACCACCGCGACCTCTTTCACCTTGGGGTGTTCGAACAGAACCTCTTCGACCTCGCGCGGGTAGATATTCTCCCCGCCGGTGATGATCAGGTCCTTCTTGCGATCGACGATATAGAACCACCCATCGTCGTCCATCCGGGCGATGTCGCCGGTGCGCAACCAGCCGTCCCGCAGCACGTCCGCCGTGTCGGCCTCGCGCCGCCAGTCCCCTTTCATAATCTGCGGACCCCGCACAACCAGCTCTCCCGACTCCCCCACTGGTACCGCGTTGCCGTTTTCGTCCTCGATGCGAGCATCAGTATTCTGCAGCGGCAGCCCCATGCTGGCAACCCTACTTCGACCGTCGTGCGGCACGGCGTGCGTCACCGGCGACGCCTCCGACAAACCATATCCCTCGTAGAGATGGCCGCCCGTCAACTGTTCGAAGTCCCGTTTGATCTCGGCCGGCAGCGGCGCGCCGCCACACACGCACACGTCGATCGACGACAGATCGAATGTTCTGGAGCGCTGGTCGTTCACGATTGCCACATACAGCGTCGGTACTCCCGGAAAAATGGTGGGCCGGTACCTGGGAATCGCCTCGAACATCTCAGTCGACATGGGACGGGGAATCAGGATGGTATTTGCCGCCAGCAGCAGGCCGGCATTCATGACCAGCGTCACTCCGTACACGTGGAAAAAGGGCAAAACGGCGAGTATCGTCTCTTCTCCGTCGCGTAAGTCCGGGAACCAGCCGACCATCTGCCGCGCATTGGCCAGCAAGCTGGCGTGCGTGAGCATCGCCGCCTTCGGCAATCCCGTCGTGCCGCCCGTGTACTGCAGCAGGGCGACTCTTTCCGGCTCCACGGCTCGAACCGCCACGTCCGATCGTCCGCTACGCAGGAATCGGCGCATGCTCTGCACCTTGCCGCCATACGTCACTGCCTCCTTGGGCTGCGGCGCCTTCTTCAAATATTTGCCGCCGAGACGCGCCCACAGCGGCATGAAGTCAGTAGCGCTTCCGACCACGACCGTGTGCACGCCGCACGCTTCGAACACGTTCGCCACCTTTTCGAACAAGAGATCGAGTGTGACGATGGTGCTGGCGCCCGAGTCCTTGATCAGCGCCTCAATTTCTCGTTCCACCGACAGCGGCGATGCTGTGGTGAGCGCGGCTCCCAACCGAACTGTGCCGTAGTAGGTCACTGGAAAGTGAGGAAGATTGGGCAGCAAAGCAAGCACCACGTCCCCCTCCTTCACCCCCACCCGGCTCAGGGCCGACGACATCCGTGCCGCGTGATCGCGCAGTTCGCGGTACGTCATGCCGAAATTCTGAAATACCAGTGCACCGCTGTCGCCGTGCCGCGTCACCGTGTCTTCGAGTGCATCCCAGATCGACTGGGGTGGAAGCTCGAGCGCTGCGGGAACGTCCGGCGAGTACTGGCCCAGCCAGGGGCGACGCTCATACGGGGTCTCCGCCCCGCTGCTCACCGGAATCTCCGCTTGCACGCTCATTCCCCTCTTTCGACTGCCGCCATACTATCATGCTGCCCGAGTGTCTCCATCGGGGAAAGTACGCAGGGATGTCAGGCGGTCTGTTCCACCGGTTTGGGGCCGCGTCCCTGCCGGCGCACACTCATCACGCCTTTCACCCGTTCGATGCGAGAGAAGACGCGCGAGAGTTGATCGATCCCGGCAATCCGCAGCGTCGCTTTCAGGGTGGCATGACCGTCAGGATGGCTCTGCGCCTCGACAGAAGTCATACTGACCCGATCCTCCGACACGGCGATTGCCACATCGCGCAGCAATCCATCCCGATCCCAGGCTTCGATGATGACCGGCACCGAGTACAGTTGCTGATCGTCGCGCGGGCTCCAATCCACGGTCACCAGGCGCTCCGTCTCCCGTTCGGCCTGGATGCGCGGACAGTCCTGCCGGTGTACCGTCACTCCACGATTGCGCGTGATGTAGCCGACGATCGCGTCGCCCGGAGCCGGTGAGCAGTCGCTCGCCAGTCGGGTCAATAGATCGCCCACTCCCAGCACTCGCACATCGCCTGACGTGGGCACCGTGGGCGGCGCCACCAACGGGATGTCTTCCTCTTCTACCCGCAGCAAACCCAGGCGGTTGAGCACCTGATGCGGCGTCAGGGCCCCGTATCCCAACTGGGCCAGGACATCGTCCGGCGTACGCAGGCTTAACCCCGCGGCGAGCTCCATCATGGCCGCCTGCCCGAGCTCGTTGAGGGTCCCGTGCCCCAGCTTCTGCAGCTGGGTGTCCAGGATCTCGCGGCCGCGCGCGATGTTCTCCTCGCGATCCTGCCGCTTGAACCACTGACGAATCTTCTGCTTCGCATTGGCCGTGCGGACAAACGACAACCAATCCCGCCCCGGGCCGTTCGCGGTCTTGGTCGTCAAAATCTGGATGCGGTCTCCCGTGTGCACTGGTGTATCGAGCGACACCATGACGCCGTTCACTTTGGCGCCGATCGTGCGGTGACCCAACTCGGTGTGAATGCGATACGCAAAATCAACCGGCGTGGCCCCGGTCGGCAGATCGATGATGTCGCCCCGCGGACTGAACACAAATACCTGCCCGGTAAACATGTCCATCTTGAGAGTGTCCACGAACTCGGCGGCATCTGGGTTGAGTTCGTTCTGCCACTGCATGAGCGCTTGAATCCAATCCGACAGCGGCTGCGGCAAACTATCGGAGCGACCCTGCTCCTTGTAGTACCAGTGCGTGGCCACTCCAAACTCGGCCACCTCGTGCATGTCGCGCGTTCGAATCTGCACCTCGGTCGGTCTCGAGTCCTCGGTATACACCGTCGTGTGCAGTGACCGATAGCCGTTCGTTTTCGGCACCGCGATATAGTCCTTGAATCGGCTCGGCACCGGCAGCCAGAGAGAATGGACCAGTCCCATCACCTGATAGCACTCCGGAACGCTTTCCACGATGACGCGGAGTGCAAACAGGTCGTACACCCGGTTCAGGTCCATCGGGACGTCCTGCCGCACCAACTTCTTGTAGATGCTGTAGAGATGCTTGGCTCGCCCCGTGACCTCGCTCTCGATGCCCTGGCTTCTCAGTTGCTCCTGGAGTTGTTCGGTCATGCGTTGAATGTATTGGTCGCGCGACGCTCGTTCTTCGGCCAGCATATCGACCAGCCATTTGTAGGGCTCGGGTTCCAGATATTTGAAGGCCAGATCCTCCAGCGGAGTCTTGATCTGGGCGATGCCCAACCGGCCGGCCAGCGGCGCATAGAGCTCCCGCGTGTCCAGTGCGATCCGAGTTCGCTTCTCCTGGGGCTGGAACTCAAGCGTTCGCATATTGTGCAACCGGTCGGCCAGCTTCACGATTACGACGCGTGGATCTTCGGCCATCGCCAGAAACATCTTCCGCACGTTCTCGGCCTGCAACTTCGCCCGGTCCACCCGCTGACGCCGGTCCTCGCTCTCCTGCTGTTCCACTTTCCAGATGCGGTGCCGGTGACCGATTTCACCGAACTTGGAGACACCCTCCACGATCCGGGCTACCGCATGCCCGAACTCGCGGTCCAGATCGTCATGCGTGACCGTCGTGTCCTCGATCGTATCGTGCAACAATCCCGCCACGATCGACGTCACGTCCAACCTCAATGCCGCGAGGTAATAACCGGTCGCGATGAGGTGGACCAGATACGGCTCACCGGACTTTCTCACCTGTCCGGTATGCGCCTGCTCGGCAAAGTCGTGCGCCCGGCGCACCGTTTGCACCGCCGCTTCGGGCAGGTAGGCTTCAACCTCCTGCAGCAGAAGCTCGATGGACGGCGATGTCTCTTTGGGCAGGTCATTTGGAGCGGAGAGCAATGTCACGATTCATTCCATATGCGAAAAAGCCTCGACCCGGGTCGAGGCTGGGTGGTACTGAAGTGTACTGCAATTTGTCGTTTTTGGCGACCCCTGGGCGCTTTCGGCACGGGCGCAACAGGATATCCTTGACTGTGACGGAGCTACGTACGGTTTTTGCGAATCGCTGGGCGCGATATATCATCACGGTTGCGCTGCTCGGCGTAGTGCTCTACAAGGTAAACCTCGGCCAGGTTGTGAACGCCGCCGGCTCTGCCCGTCCACCGTATCTCCTCTTCGCCCTGCTTCTCACCGGCCCGTTCCTCTACTTCAAGGCTCTGCGCTGGCACCTGATGCTGGAGGCCGCAGGGGTGCGAGCTACCTTCGGCGAGGCGGCGGTGTCGTTGGTCGGAGGGATGGGCGTGGCGTTGATTACCCCCGCGCGGCTCGGCGAGCTGGTCCGAGCGGCCTATCTCCGAGACCCGCAAAAGCTCAAGATCGCCGGTCTCGTACTGGTGGACAAGGGATTCGACGTGCTCGTGCTTGCCTGGCTTTCAATCGCCGGAGCCTGGGTCTTGCTCGGAGCATGGGCCGGTGCGGCCTTCGCCCTGGTCTCAGCCCTCGGTTTGCTTGCGGTATACCAACCGTCACCACTCATCCGCCTCCTGTTGCGCCTCCCGGCACGGATCCCCATGCGCGCGAAAATCGAGCGCATAGCCACCAGCCTCGAAGCGCTCAAACCTACCTCGATCACGGCCTTTCTGACGCTCACAATTCTCTCCTTCGTCGTGGTGCTCCTTCAATTCGGCGTCATCCTGCTGAGCTGGCACAGCTGGTCGCTTGATATCGTGTTCCTCACTTTCCCGCTCGTGGTGCTCACCAACGTGCTGCCGATCACGATCGGCGGACTCGGGGTGCGCGAGGCGGCAGCGGCGGTCTTGCTCAGTCACTACGGTGTCTCGCAGTCGCACGCCGTGCTCGCTGCCTTTCTCATGTTCGCGCTCAACACCGCCCTACCCGGCATCGTCGGTTCCCTGGTGTTGCCGTTCGCCAGCCGGCCACCCGCATCCTCGACCAGCGTGGTCGATCGTCCGTGATCCGCGAGCGCCTCTCCCCGATCTGGCGCGCCGAAGAGGTCGGGCCGATGGCTGCGGAGCTGACTCGCCTCCCATACGCATTGCTCGCACTCATGACCGTCGGCTTTGCGGTCGTCTTTTCATGGCTGAGCGTGGCCCGCCATGCCGCTTTTCAGTCTCATGCCTTCGACCTCGGCAACATGGATCAAGCGGTGTGGGAGACCCTGCACGGACACCTGCTGCGGTTCACCGACATGCAGGTCGGGCACGTGGTTCTCACCTCGCGCTTTGCTATCCATGTTGAGCCCTTGCTGCTCCTCTTCGCGCCACTCTACCTGGTGCACTCCGGGCCCGAGACCCTCCTGGTCGCCCAGGTTCTGATCGTTGCCACCGGGTCCATTCCGGCCTACCTGCTGGCACGACAAGCGCTCGGCCGAGCCTGGTTTTCGCTGGCGTTTCCGCTGGCGTACCTGTTGCATCCCAGCCTGCAGAACGCGCTCCTGGATGATTTCCACACTGTGGCGCTGAGTGCTGCATTTCTGCTGTGGGCGATGTACTTTCTTTATCGATCCCAATTGCTCGCCTTTGGTGTTTTTGCCGCACTCTCCATGGCCACCAAAGAGGAAGTCGGGTTGGTCATCGCGTGCCTGGGAATATGGGCGCTCGTGCGTCGACATCCGTGGACCGGCCTGCTGTCCGTGTTCTCCGGCATCGGATGGTTTCTGATCGGGGTAGCTGTCATTGTTCCGCACTTCAATCCCTCGGGACATTCACCGTACCTGGCCCGCTACTCCTATCTAGGTCATGGGTTGGCCGGCATCATGCGAGGGGCCGTACATCATCGCGAACTGGTGCTGCGTACGCTCGGGTCGGGGGCCCGGCTGAGCTATCTGCTGGATCTGTTTCATCCGCTCGGTTTCACTCCTCTGCTGGCATTTCCCGTGCTACTTGTCGCGCTGCCGGTCTTTCTCATCAACCTGCTCAGCACCGATTCGACCATGTACAGCGGCTATTACCAGTATTCAGCGGAAACCGTTCCCGTAATCGTGGTCGCTGCGATCCTCGGAATCGCCTGGGTCGGTCGACGGGGCGAGGCCATCAAGCGGGAAGATTCGTCCCTCCTGACGCCGGTGCTGTGCTGCCTGGTAGTCGTCGCATCGCTCGTCGACAGCCGCATCTACGGTTTTACCCCTCTGTCCTCCGGGTATCTGGTCCCGACCGCCGGTCCGCATCAAGCGCTTGAATCCAGCACACTCGCCCTGATTCCGCCTCGGGCTGTGGTTGCTGCCGCCGATGAGATCGAGCCGCATCTGTCGGATCGCCCCTGGATCTATTTGCTACCGACCACCCATCCGCGCAACGGACCGCCTGCCGAGTTCATCGCGCTCGACGCCTCGGTGCCCTCCTTGCCGGTGACCCCCAGGCGCCTGCACGCGGTGTATCGCTCCGCCTTGCTGCATGGCTATGGCATACGATCGGCCACGGACGGCGTGCTGCTGCTGGCACGCGGCATTGCAGGGCGCACCCTTCCGGGCTCGTTCTTTTCCTTCATATTTCGCCGGTCCACACACCTGCAGGCCGTCGATCTTCGGTGGGGCCCGCTCCGGCTCGTTGGGCTGGTCGTGCACCCTCGTTCGGGTGAGACCAATCGGGCTCGACCGGCAATCGGTCTGGAGACCTACTGGCGTACCGGGGCTCAACTTCCTCCCGGCGCCCGAATTGCCTTCCACCTCAGCCCCGTCTACCGCGGCAGCCATCCTTCGTACGGTTCTGCCTGGCAGACGGAGACGGACAGCCCCACCTGGGATTGGAGTCCGCTCCCGTCCTGGCCTTTGAATCGCACCATCCGTTCCGATTCTCTCTCGCTCCTGCCGCCCGCGGACGCGTGGGGCAGCGTCGACGTCGCGATATCCGTTTCCGGCCTGGGTTCTGTGAACAGGCACGCAGTCGGCGGAACAGTCATTGCTCCGAACGCCGTTCTGGTAGCGTCGGTGACGGTCCGTCCCTAAAGAGTGGGTGATAAACTCGCTAGGACGTCTCTGGGGGAACTCTATGCTGCTAATGGTCGTGCGCGTCAAACTACCGGTTCGGTGGTGGGCGCATCCCGAGCAATTGGGAGACGCGCTCGCTACTCTCATCCAACCGACGATCTTATCGCTGGTCATTGTCATTCTGGCGCTTGGCGTCTCGCGTCGCAGCTCGGACCGCATGAGAAGCACCCTGACGCGCGGTGGGTTTCAGGACAACATTGCGATCCTGCTGGCCCGCACGCTTCGAATCGCGGTTCTGGTTCTGGCCGTGCTCGCCGTGCTGTACCAATTCGGGGTCGGATTAACGCCGCTTACCGCCTTCATCGGCATCGTCGGATTGGCCGCCAGCCTCTCGCTCCAACAGGTGCTCCAGAATCTGGTGGCAGGCGTGTATCTTCTCGCCGAGCGTCCCTTCGCGCTGCAGGACACGATTCAGGTCGTCGGACCGAACGGCGTCAATCACGAAGGACGCGTGGAGGACATACAGATGCGCACCACACACCTGCGGAGCCGCGACGACGAACTCATTCTCGTGCCGAACGCCGCCATCTTCGGCGGAGTCGTCACCAATCGCACGGCCGTGGGTGGATGCGTGAACCACATCATTGTGACGTTTCCACGTGATGTCGACCCGAACAATGTGCGAGCAAGCGCCTTTCCGTTGCTCCTCAAGCTGCCCCACGTGATGCAGTCACCGCAGCCCGAACTGCGAGTCGACAATGTCGGCAAGGAATCCTGGACGGCGACCATTTCCTTCTGGTCGGCGGCCACCGACATAACGTCCGACATTATCTGGCAGTTCGCGCACGCTTTCCCGGACGCCACGGTGAACGACAACGCCATAGCCCCGGCATGACAGAACGCGTCGCGGTCTTCGGGGGCACATTCGATCCCATCCATCTGGGGCACCTCGCGGCGGTGCAGGATGCGGCTGATGCGCTGGCTATGGACCGTGTGCTCTTCGTTCCGAATTCTCAGCCACCCCACAAAACCACCGTGCCGGTGAGTTCGGCCCTAGACCGCGTGGAGATGGTGCGGCTCTCTGTCGCGGATAACGAGAGATTCGAACTCTCGCTGGTGGAATTCGAGCGTGACGGACCTTCCTATATGCTTGATACTCTTCGGGTGCTTCGCTCCCGCTTGAGTGCAGGCACCGAGCTTTCTTTCCTGGCCGGTTGTGACGCACTCCCGCAGCTCCACACTTGGCATCGGCCCGAGGAGCTGCTGGCTGAGTTCCACGTCGTCATCATGGACCGCCCCGCCGAGAGCGACGTGTCCTGGGCTGAGGTGGAGCGGCGCTTCCCGTCGATTCGGCGCCAGGTCGAGCTGGTTCACGTGGCCCAACTCGACATCAGCGGTGAGGACGTACGCCGGCGGGTCAGCTCCGGCTGCTCCATCCGTTACCTCGTCGTTCCCGCGGTCGAACGTTTCATCTACGACCACGCACTCTACCGCGACCCTCCGATCCCCTCTTCCTAGAGCCGGTTTCGACCCAAGACCGTTACATCAACCCGCTTTCCGCGTTATGCACACTGACCAACCGGACGCCTCAGAACCCTCGCAGGGAACGGACGCGTGCCGTTCCGCCTCGCGCTCCATAAATGCTGTCGCTCTGAACTCTTGCCGCTTTCCCAACCGCGCTCCGCAACTCCTGTCGGCCCGGAATCTCGCCAACATCCCAACCGCGCCCGCGCTCCGCAATTGCAATCGGCCCGGAATCTCGCCAACATCCCAACCCCGCCCGTAGCTCGGCGCTCCGTCGCCGAGGCCGCTTCGACCAACAAACCACGAACGGGAGACACACGTGAAAAAAATCGTCATATCCGTCCTGTGCGGCGTCGCTCTGACCTTCGCCCTCCTCGCCGGTTCCGTCAGAGGACAAACTCCGCCTCCGCCACCGCCTCCAGGACAATCCTTCCCGACCATCGGTCCGCCCCCGCCTATAAATCCGACGGCCGTGCCCACCGCCACGGCCACGGCCACCGCGACCGCGACGCCCACCAGCACACCGATTCCCCTGATGTTGACCGTACGACTGGTGCACAGGACCGTCGCGCCTGGTTCGAAGCAAAAGGTCACGGTCTCGGCCCTGGCCGGCGCAACCACGCACTACACGGTCACCTACCCGAACAAGCACCACAAGACGCACAATGGCTTGATCGGGAGTTCGGGCCGCACCTCGTGGACGTACACCCAGCCCAAGAACACCACCACGACTAAAAGCCGAACCGCCAGCGTACGCGTCAACGTAACGCTTGGCACGCAGTTCAAGACTTCGAAAAAGACCTACTCAATCGGTCCCGGCAGGTAATCCGAACGACCCGGGTACGTCGGCGCGGACTTACCGCCCGGCGTACCCGGTCAGTTCGGTATAGCTATCACCCGTGACCGCTCGACCCCCGTATTTTCCGGTTACCCGACCGCTGCCTTCCCAGTAGCTGCCTTGAGGCTGGCTCGGTGCGATGAGCTCCTGGTCCTTCACCGTCGGCGCGATGCGAAACGTCGCTTTGAGGGAAGGAATGCGCACCGTCCACCCCGATGGATAATTGGCGCCCGTGTGAGGACTGTGCCAGGACCCGGTGCTCTTGATCGTCACTCCGGGCACTGTCACCGTCTTCCCGGATTTGGTGAGCACGCTCGCAAACGTAATGGGCAATCCAAACGTGCGCACGTCGAATAGGCTGAGTTGAATCCCGTTTCCCAGTTGGAGCGCCATCCAGGTCCAGCCCTTCGCGCCGGCCCATGACCAATCACCCCACTGGTGATCGAGCCACGATATCCCGGTGACCGCGTGCGGCCGCCCGTTCAAGGTGATTGTGCCAATACTGGCGAGATCCGTCAGTGAATAGTAGTAGGTGAACTGCGTTCCAAAATTAATGTACCCTCGGCCACCCACGTACATCGGCGGGCGAGATGAGTGCAGACGTAGCGTGATGCCCATCTTCGCGAAGGCGGCATGCAGTTTCAAGTCATTCGGTCCGGATGCCACCAGGGAGGCGTTTCCAACTCGAGCGTCGAGCGTTGAGGCCGAGAGAGTGGCCGACTGTGGAAAATAATAGGTCACCTTCTGATGAAACTGTTTCCCCGACTCGTCGGTAATGGCGATATCGGTGCGATAGATGCTGACCTTGCTCGAGAATCCGGGTGGACGCACATCCAGAAATTTGAAAATCGTCACCTCGTACCCGAATGTGCGCGCGCCGCTTCGCATATGGCCCACCACGTACCACCACTCGTTGTGTGTCTTGGGATGTGCCGCCTGATCCGCCGGCAGTGTGACGAGCGGCCCGGAGCCTGCCGGCATGGTCTGCGCGGAGGCGGCCGATCCTGAAAGCCTCGTCGTGGCCGGAAGAAGCGCGGCCGCAATGAAGAAAGTGCATAGAATCCACTTTGCCGTCGGTGTCCACAGAGAAAATGGACGAAAGAGCGATGACACGATCTGTATACCTTTCGATGGGAAGCAATGTGGGCGATCGAGCGGCTCACCTTCGAGCCGCACTGAGCGACCTGGACCGAGTTTTAACCGTCCGGCGGATATCCTCACTCTATCGAACGGATCCAGTCGGCGTCACCGATCAGCCCGAATTCCTGAATCTGGCAGTCGAGGCCGAAACTGATCTCGAGCCGTTCGAGCTCCTTGCGGCTGTGAAGCAGGTGGAGCACGACGTCGGCCGCCGTCCAACTTTCCGATGGGGCCCGCGCGTGGTCGACCTAGACATTCTCCTCTATCACGATCTCGTGCTCGAAACCCCGGAGCTCACGATTCCACATCCCGAGCTCACACGACGGGCCTTTGTCTTGCTGCCCCTCGCCGAAATCGCGCCCCGCCTGATCCATCCTGTCGAACACCGCACGATCGCAGACCTGGCAGCAACTGCCCCGGGATCTGCCGGCGTGCATCGGCTCGATGCCCCCCAGCCCTTCAAACCAGATTCGGCGTGATGTGTTCAAGGCGAAGCCGGCCGGGGTATTGACTTCGGCCGCCGGTCTCGTCGTAACGCCGCTCTGACTGCTGCACCACACACGGCGTGATGAATTGCGGGTCCGGGTCTTGAATCACCATGCGAGGTGCGGTACCCTACGTGCGGAGGAAGCACAGATATTGGTACGACGACTCATCACGTCTTTGACTCTCGCCCTGGCGATGAACCTGGCATGGGGCCTTCATGCGACCATCACTGCGCCCACCTCAACCCTGACCAAACCGGTCACGCGGACAAAGACGGCCACATCTGGTCACGGGACCTCCCGCATCCGCGCACGCATCCCCCCGTCGCCTCCACAGCGTCTCACCGCGGAAAACACGGTACTGGGGTATGCCCCTCCGCCCATCATGGCGAGAGCCGCTTACCTCATCGACCTGACGACCGGTCGGGTGTTATTCACGAAGAACGCCAACCAACGGCTGCCTATGGCGAGTACGACCAAGATCACCACCGCCATGGTTGTCCTGCAGCACGCGAAACTCGGTGAGTTGGCGTGGGTATCGAAACGCGCCGCCACCATCGGGGAGTCCACCATGGTGCTGGCGCGGGGAGAACAGTTGACAGTCGAACAATTGTTGTACGGCTTGCTGCTGAATTCGGCCAACGATGCCGCCATCACGCTGGCGAGCCAGTGCTCGGCGTTATGCTTCGATTTTGGTATGTGATAGCTGGTGGTGGCCACTATGCGCCGGAATTCGGCACTCCTCATGGCATATCTGGCGATCACAGCCAGGTCGTGCGCCGAGGTGTAGTGGCCGGGAGCATCGAGGCCGTGCGCCGTGACA
>JANWJD010000121.1 GCA_025449555.1 Chloroflexota bacterium
CGCATCCGGTTCACCGCCGTTTTGCGGATTGGTTTGCTCCGAAGTCGCAGGTGGTACTGCTGGACTTTGTTGCGGTCCGCCACGTGGCTGAGGGTACGATCCAAAAGAACGGCTAATTTGGCATTACTCAATGCTGGATCAGCCATGAGCCTGTCCTATCGCGGGTCGCGGCGGGTAGTAGAAGTGCCTCGCAGAGCGACAGGCATCTGTCGCCGCGGTCTGTGATAACTGACTCATGAAAAAAGTGACGGTCCGGGACGAGAGGGATGGATCCGACCGGCGACACCTTGAGGCATACCTGGACGAGACGGGCAACCTACACATCGATGGCCAGGATCTAGGCCCGAGCACCTCGATTGTCAGCGGCGACGGCGAGTACGAGTGGCGGGTGATCATCAAGGGTGACGACCTCCGGCGCCTACTTGGTTTGCTGGGAGCGAAGGCGGACGCCAACATCTTGGATGTCCTGGGGTCAGGAGACCGGGCCGGCGACTTGGAGGCCCTGATCCGCGATAGCGACATCCATGTCGAGCGTACGAGTTGGTCCGGCTGACGGAAAAACGGTCGGCGAAATCCTTGGAAATTGGCGCCGCGATCCTGACGTCAAGACCCACGAACGGCTGCGGGCGCCGCTTGCGATTGGCGCCGCCGCCTCGCCGAAGTGTTCGTTCCGAATGCGGCCGCTCCGGCGCCTCAGCGTTGACTACGGACCGCCCAACCCTGCTACGTTCAGGGCGATGTTGATCCGACGCTCCGGCGAGCTCACCTGGAGGGAGCCCTCGACCCAGGGCTTTGTAGACGAGCGGGCCCTCCAGCAACTCCTTGAAACCTCTCCCGAGGTCCTGCCGGGTGCGGCGGGATCGCCGTTGCTAGTTGCCGACGAAGTTCAGCTGCCGGTTGGCCCCATCGACCTCGTGGGCATCGCCCTCGATGGAACGATCTTCCTTATCGAGTGCAAGCTCCGAGCGAATCCAGAGATACGGCGCCAGGTTATCGGTCAGATTCTCGCGTATGCCAGCAGTGCACATCAGATGCCGTTCGACACGTTTCGGCGCACCTTCGAAGCGCGCACCAAGCGCGATCTCGTTGACGCGATGCGCACCCTGGCGGAAGCCCACTCCGTAGACTTCGATTCCGATCGCTTCATCGATGAGCTTCGCAACAACCTTGTCGCCGGCCGCTTCCACCTCGTGGTGGCGGTCGATGAGATCACCGACGAGCTGAAGCACACTATCGAGTACCTAAATACTCACACTGACGATGACCTACCGATCTTGGCCCTTGAGCTGCGCTTCCTTCGCGACGGTCAACTGGAGATCCTCGTCCCTGCGGTGTACGGTGAGGAAGCTGTGCGGCGCAAGGAGAGCGCGCGGCGCGCGTGGGACGAGACGAGCTTTCTTGAGGCCCTAGAGGAGCACGTACCCGAGCCGGTACGAGGTCGGCTCATGCGCGTCTTTGCACACGCCCGCGACCATGACTCGCCGACCGAAATGTACTGGGGTAATCAGCGCTTCTATTGGGGCTCTGGCAAGTATCCATCCGCAAGCGCCTGGTTCCAGATCGGGGGAAAGGGAACCTCGATCTGGACAATCTATCCGGATCCAAAGCGGACTGTCTTCGTCTTCAACTTTGACTGGATCCGGCGCAACGTTCCGACGATCATCCTCGACCAGGTCGCCGCCATGATGCATGCTCTGGCCGGGGCCGCCGAAGCATATGCCGAGCTCGCTGCTAAGGGATACAGAATGCGGCCCGGACTTCCAGTCACCACGCTCTTCAGCGACGAGTCTGCTTCTGACACAGTGATCAAGTGCGTGGAATTGATGCTTGGTGCCGGACCGGCGACGCGTGCACCCGGAGGACTCGCGTCGCCCGACGAGGACACGTCAGGTGCCTTTGGTTGAACCGAGCTCGACCAGATACGAAAACCTGTACACGGCCGCACCTAGCACCATGCGGGAAAACGACTATCGAGGATATGGCTCGTGAGCACGGCGCACCGTGGTGGTCAATCAGCTGGCCAGAAGTATAAAGAGCTCGCGCACGCGTGGCGACGGCGGTTCCGTGTCTTCTTTGCCATTTGGTTGGGCATCGCCATCATCCTGGGTGTCATCGGTTTCGTGGTAAACGGACAGTGGAAGGTCGCATTCGGGATCGCAGCAGGTGTGCTCCTGGGAACGCTCGCTTGGATGAGGGAGTCACCTCCGGCGCGGATCGAGAATTGGCGATGGGGCAGTGAGGGCGAGCGCAAAACGGCGAAGGCCTTGCGGCGCCTGTCCGCTGCAGACTGGAGGGTCTGGCACGATCTCCAATGGGAAGACAGTACGAATATCGATCATGTGGTCGTCGGTAGCGCCGGCATCTTCCTACTGGACACCAAGGACTGCTTCGGGCGCATCACCGTGGACAGCAGTGGTCTTCATTTCCAATGGCTGGAGGATCTCGACATCGTATCGGACTACCGCGGAATTTTCACCAAAGAGCGGAGCGCGAGTGCCGCCCTAAAGGAGCGCATTCAGGACGGAACCGGAGTCAGGACATGGGTGGAGCCCGTGGTCGTGCTCTGGGGGCAGTTCGAGGGTCCGACTAAGGTGGACAACGTCACCTTCGTGCCCGGCAATGACCTGGTCGCCTGGTTATGCGGCGCGCATTCTCCGAAGCAGCGCTTCGATGTTGCGAAGGTCAGCGCGCTGCTCGATCACACTGCCCGGCAGGGCCTCGGTCCGCGTCCGCGAGCCCCGGCGAAAGGCGTCGCCGACTAGGCGCTTCGCATTCGCGCCGAGTCGTCGTCAAACGCTGACATCGTTGGGGGCGTTCCATGGCCGGCGAGGTTCTCCGTGACCTTCGGCGCCACGCTCAACCTCACGGGGCGCGTTCGATATCGTACGGAGCTCGGCGGCTGATCTCCCGATCCCGATGCTGGTCATGACTGAGCCGATACCGAAGCGTTCGCAGTCATCGACATCAGCTACGTAAGGATGAGCATGTAAGTCCACATCATGTGAAGCAATATTGGGACGCTAGGGCCGTGCTAGTGCCGGCTCTTGGGCCGGCACAATACCAAGCAATTGCCTCGCTTCACTCGGAGACGCCACTTCCCGGTCGAGGAGCTCAATCAGTGCAACTGCCTTACGCACGAGTTCGGCGTTCGAACCGGCGCGGCGATCTGCTGAGACGCGAAGGTTGTCTTCCAAGCCCACGCGGAAGTGGCCGCCAAGTGTCAGGGCGCTTGCACCCATATGGAACTCTGCCGGATAGCCAACACCGGCCACCGACCAAGTGAAATGCTCGGCCCCAAAAAGTTCCTTCGCTGTGGAGAGCATGTGCACCAATTGGCTCAACGTCGGGCCGTTCGCGCCGAGGACGCCTAGCACGAACTGAAGATGGAAAGGCGCATTCATGATCCCGTTGTCGAGTAGGTGCCTAAGATTGAAGAGATGGCCTACGTCGTAGGCTTCGAACTCAGGCTTGGTGCCCACGGAACGGAAGTGACCAGCGAGTTTGTACATATCCGCAAAGGTGTTCTTGAAGACGTAGTCGCGGGTGGACTCGAGATAGTCGATCTCATACGGCGCCATCTCGGGCCGATGATGAACGGTGAAGATGCCGAAGTTGAAGGACCCGAGATTGAACGTTGCCATTTCAGGCCGAAGTTCGACCACCACACGCGCGCGCTCGTCAATGGTCATGCCCACGCCGCCGCCGGTGGTCGGCTGCACGATCGCATCACAACTTGCGCGAATGCCGCTGAGTACTTCGGCAAAGAGGCTCAGGTCGGCAGAGGGCATGCCGGTGAGGGGATCCCGAACGTGGATATGAATGATCGCGGCTCCTGCCGCATGTGCCTCGAGACTCGACCTTATGATCTCGTCGGGCGTTTTGGGGATGGCCGGGCTCTGGCCGGGAACGGTCATGCCGCCGGTTACGGCACACGAGATGATGACCTTTTCGCCTGTCATTGACGTCTCACTTTCTGTGCTGGGGCGGAACGGGCCCGGTGGTCTTACGAATCTGGAGCGATGAGCGGAGAACCTGTCTGACTGGGCGCCCACGGGGCGCCGTGAGCGCCTCCAGCAAGATCTGCATCGACCGCCGGCCGAGCTCGTCGATGTCCTGAGCAACAGAGGTCAAGCCGACGATCGGCGACGACGCCAGCCACACGTCATCAAATCCGGCGATCGAAATGTCTTCTGGCACGCGTAGTCGCGCCTCGATGAGGCTCTCGAGGGCACCGATTGTTAGGGAGTCGTTGACTCCGATGATGGCAGTCGGCCGGTCACCTTGTGCAAGCCATTCTCTAACCGCAGCGCGGCCACTAGACGGGTCGAAGCCTCCTCGAATGACGCTCGACCGCGCGTCCGGCGTCGCTTTCATTGCCTGGTCGAATCCGAGAAGACGCTCATTAGCGTTCGAGGCATGGGACGGGCCGGCGATGAAGCCAATGTGGCGGTGGCCGAGGTCGAGTAGGTGCTTGGTCAACCGCCGCGCCCCGCGGCGATGATCTGAGACCACGAAACTCACATCACTCGATGCTGGGCGCCGATTTGTGAAGACGATCGGCAGGTCTGGCGCCGCATCGAGCAACTCGGCCTCATCCTCGCCGACCGAGGCGTGAATGATGCCGTCGAGGCCATACGCCATCAGGCGGTTCAGGTACCGAACACTCTCGGCGGGATCGTCGTCGGTACTGCAGATCACCAGCGTGTAGCCGCTGGCGGCGGCCTCGCGCTCGATGCAGCGAGCAAGCTGAGGGTAGAAGGGGTTCGCGATGTCGCTCACCAGTAGTGCGAGCATCCTCGACCGTCCGGTGACCAGCGCACGCGCCAGGGATGATGGCCGGTAGTGGAGATCCTGAACGGCTTGCTGTACCAGCCGACGCGTCGCCGAACGGACATCCGGGTGGTCGCGAAGCACGCGCGACACGGTCGCTACGGAGACGCCGGCCGATCTGGCCACGTCCGAGATGGACGGGGGGCGTCGGTGCGAGGATTCCGCCACAGCGTCGTCGAGGGGATGAATCTCTGCAGTCATGCGGTTAGTTCCACGGTGGGGTCATCGGAAGTGAAAACTCGCATGTCGTGGCTCGGTATCACCTGGTCGGTGATCGCTCGGAGCTTTCGGTAGGAGCTGTACCACGCGTCGAGATCAGTATGAAGGCCGACTGGTATACCTTCCGTAAAGTTCTCGCGCACCATGACAAGGTCGCCAGCAAGCGCTATCGGACCTTGAGCGGTGTCGACGATGAGGCCTTGCGATCCTGGTGTATGCCCGGGGAGGGTAACAAGGCGCAGACCCGATGCCACCTGGAGATCGCCGTCGACAGGGGTCAGGTCATCGAGATCGCACTGGGACGGGAACCCCGCACCCGCTGAGAAGTACTCGCGCTCCATCAGAGTCGAGGTGGGGCAGCGCGCGTAGTCGATCTCTCGCCGCTGAGCCAGGATGCGAGCGTTCGAGAAGAGGGCGTTGCCTCCGCAGTGGTCGTAGTGCAGATGGGTGCAAACGACGACGTCGACGTCTGCTGGTTCCACACCAATGGCCGCAAGCATGGCACGGGGGTCTTCGGAAGCAACGCGCCACACCTCCTGGGGATAGTGCTTGCGAATCACGGAGGGGGACTTGAAACTTGTATCCACGACCACCGTGATCGGTCCTCGCAGCACGAACATGCTGTGCGGGATCTCAAGTGGTACACCCATGCCCTCCAGGTAGGTCGCCACCGACTGGTCTATCCGGGACCTTCCGGCGCAAAGTGCCCACAACCGCCAGTTCGGCATCTACGGCGCCCGGGACTCAAGCGAAGGTGGAGGTTCGCGCGGGATCATGCGACGCTGTTCGGGCAGCGTCGCGACGGGAACAGGATCTGCCCGCACGGCCGTCGTCCCTCCTCCTTGTCAGCGAGACGAGTCTGCTCGCTGGGCTCGAGATATCGTTTTCGGTAGCGATTTCAGGGCCGTAGACTAGCATAGCGGACGACCATGTCAATCAAGACCACGTCCGGTCCCCGGAAAGCGCAGAGGCTGGCAGAGCCTCGAAGACGCATCCGTGCTCGTGAGCTTGGTGTTCCCTTCAAAGGTGTGCCCGGACGGTGGAATCGCATCACAGACGTCCCGGGGGTAGAAGTCGGCCTGGTCACCCTCGTCGAAGGACGGGGCCGGATGCGACCCGGCAGTGGGCCCGTTCGGACGGGGGTGACAACGATCCTCCCACGCGGACGAAGCCTGGCCACAATGCCGTGCGCGGCGGCGATGTTCTCCTTGAACGGCAACGGGGAGATGACCGGCGCCCATTGGATCGCGGAGACCGGCGCGCTCACGACACCGATCGTCATCTCAAATACCCATGCGATAGGCGCCTGCCACCAGGGCGTCGTTGAATGGGTGCTCGCCCACAACCCCGACGCGCGGTCGATGTGGGTGCTCCCGGTAGTGGCGGAGACATTCGACGGCTACCTGAATGACATCAATGGGCGCCACGTCACCGCCGGTCACGTCGTCTCCGGGATCGAGGCGGCTCGTTCTGGCCCGTTCAAGCTTGGCTCGGTCGGGGGTGGGACCGGCATGAATGCGTACGACTTTAAGGCCGGCACCGGATCCGCATCTCGAGTGGTGGATTTGGCTGGGACCGCGTATACCGTCGGAGTACTGGTCCAAGCCAATCATGGCTCCCGCGAGGAACTGGTCATCGCCGGGGTCAACGTGGGTGCCGCCCTTACCGACGACAATCCATTCGTCGGCGATTCCGCCCCTACTGGGTCGGGATCGATCATCGCTATTGTCGCGACGGATGCACCCCTATTGCCGCAGCAATGCGCCACCCTCGCTCGGAGAGTTCCGCTCGGGGTGGGGCGGACGGGCACATCCGGTTCGCATTTCTCCGGCGATCTCTTCCTGGCGTTCTCCACGGGCAACCCCGGGGCACTGCGTTCAATCCCAACTGAGATGTCCCCTGCCGGCACCGGCGGCATCGATCATTTGGATTTTGTTGAGTGGGGTCGCCTGGATCCGTTCCTCACGGCGACCGTCGAGGCTGTCGAGGAAGCAGTGGTGGACTCGCTTTTTTGTAGCCGCACGATGGTCGGTCGCGACGACCACCGGTCGCCGGGCATACCGATCCAGCGCGTGATCCGGCTCCTCGAGGATTCCGGAAGGCTGCGGATGCCGGCGTCGTCAGCTCCGTTCACAGGGTGACCGTAGTGGCCGGTCATCGATGTACAGTCGGATTTCTGGAAACGCTATCGGAAACCTTGACAGCCGTCCGCTAAGTTCGCATAATCCGTGCCCACTGGACCCCGCAGAGGGGTCACCACCACATAG
>JANWJD010000122.1 GCA_025449555.1 Chloroflexota bacterium
CATGCTCGGCACGACGTAGGCATCTGCGTCACCCACACACAGCACGGTGGCCCCTCCCAACATGGGGTAGTCGCAACCGTGGTAGCGGGCGGTGTGACCGGTAACCACGGCCATGCCGAGCTCGTTACAGGCGACACTCACCGCCCGCCACATCTCGCCGAACTCCTCGTCCGTCATGCGAAGCGGGAGATTAAGATCGACCGAGAGATAGGCCGGCCGCAATCCAGACGTGGCAGCATCCGAGGCCACAATGTGCACCGCAAACCAGGCGGCACGCTCCCATCCGAGCGCTGGATCGACGAAGAACGGATCGGTCGTGACGGCCATCACCCGCCCACCACCGAGGTCGACAATGCCGGAGTCAATCCCAGCCTGTGGGCCTACCAGCACTTCCGGGCGCCTGGAGCCAAGGTGCGGAGCGATGACACGCGTGAAGGTGTCGGCCGACACCTTACCGCCGGTGCGGTCCCCTTCATCGATGCTATGAGCTTGCCGCATACAAAAACCCCGCTACAACTAGAGGGAGCGGGGTCTGGAGTGGCCGATGCGTTCCCTGCGCCGGCATTATCCGGATCAGGTTCGAAGGGTCTGTGGACGTGGTCCACACTCTCAGCGCTCGCGCGCTCCCCTAGCTACTACTTCACACTAGCATACAGGTCAACGTGCGAAGGCAGAAGCCACGCCGCCGTCAACGGCGATGACGGCCCCTGTCGTCGCGCGTGCCCGATCGGACAGGAGGAACGCCACGGCCTCGGCCACATCGTGACCGGTAATCGTGGTATGAAGTAGATTTCGTCCGGCATAGAACGTTTCCAATTCCTCCACCGGCACGCCGTGGGCCGCCGCTCGCTCGCGGCGCACGTCTTCAGACCAGAGACCGGAGTCCTCGAATATCGCGTCCGGATTGACGATATTCGATCGAATGCCGCTCGCACCGCCCTCCAGCGCTATGATGCGCGCCAACTGCACCTGTCCGGCCTTGGCGACGCTGTAAGGGCCAAATCCCGCTCCCGGGCCAAATGCATTCTTTGAGGCCACATAGACGATGCTTCCGCCCAGACCGGTGGTTTCCATGGCCCGCATCACCTGGGCGGAGATGATGAAATGCGACGTAGTGTTCACCTCCAGGCTGCGACGGAACGCGGCGGGAGAAACATCCGTCAATCGTCCGGCGGCAGGGATTCCCGCGTTCGAGACCAGCGCGTCGACGCCTCCGAAGGTGTGGATCACACAATGTACAGCGGCCGCCGTGGCCTCCTCGTCGGTGAGGTCGACCGGTACCAACAGCGGCTCGAATCCGCCTGCGTCGACGATCTGTGCGGACGTGCGTCGTAGCCCCTCCTCGTGGACGTCGAGTAAGACGGTTTGCGCCCCCAATCGGGCCAGGTGACGGGCGACGGCGCGACCGATGCCGGAGGCAGCACCCGTTATCAGCATGATCCGACCGGCGAACTCACGGGGAGGCGGAGCGGCGGTCAGCTTATACAGCTCGAGGGGCCAGTAGTCGACGTGGAAAAGATCTTCCTCGTCGAGCGACTCGTACGCCCCATGGACATCGAAGCCGGCGGCTGCGACTCGCAAGGTGTGGAATGCCACCTCCGCCGTCACTCGGACGTCCGTTGCATCTTTGCCGGCCGCGATCAGCCCGAAGCCCGGAACCAGGAAGACCTTGGGAAGGGGGTTGAGCATGGATAAGCCGTGGGTTGCGTGATGGGCGTAAAACGCGCGATACCTGGCTTCGTACGCATCGACTGCCCCCTCAACGTCCTCGACGTCCAGGACGCAGCTCCAGGGGCGAATTCGCAGGACATGATCGGCCGTGGCCGGGCCCGCCGCAGCGATCGTTCGCACATCATCGCGATCGCTGATTGCACGGTACGCGGGGCCGGTCTCGGTTCGCAGTATCACATGCCCCAGCCGACCACGAAGACGAAGAAGTAATTTCGAGCTATCTCTCGGGGAGGGAACGGGATGGGCCGCGCCGACAGCGCCCGCGGTCTTATTTCGCAGGTACGCTTCCGCTCGCTCCACCAACTCAATCGTCAGGTTATAGCTTTGCCGCGCGGTGTCTCCCCAGGTCACCAGCCCATGCTTCTCCAGCACGACTGCACGACTGTCTTGAGCCGCCGTGCGTACGTGTTTGGAGAGCTGAAAACCCGGACGGCGGTACGGCACAAACGCGATGTCATCCCCCAGGGCGTCACGCACGATCCGATCACCGCCCGGTGTGTTGGTCAGCGTGACGATGGCATCCGCGTGGACATGGTCGACGTGACGGGCCGGCAGAAACGCGTGCAACAAGGTTTCAATCGAGGGACGGCGGCCGCCCGGTTCGACCATGCAATGCTCGAGATAGGCCACCATCTCTTCGTCAGACATCTCGTCGCGCGCCAGCAAGGGAAGCACGTCGTCACGGAAAATACCGGGGAATCCGCCGCGATCGATCGATTTGAGATCCGTCCCCGACCCTTTGATCCGCAGCACCTCACGCATCCGGCCGCGGAAGTCCGACTCAAACGTCTTGGCCGAAGTATTACCTCCACCCCAGACCACCAGATCAGGATCCGCCCCGATCAGCCGGGACCGATACACGAGAGCGTCCACAATCCGGTCTTCAGGTGGCGCGTCGGCGTCCCACAGATTTCCCTTCAACCAATCTTCTCCCTCGCAATGGCATCGCCGGCCGGCGTTTCGTCTCTTGCATGATACCCACGGGCACCGGCAGATGTACTTCCGTTCCGGAACGTGCGCACAATAGATGGAAAGATCGTTCAACCGGGCCGAACTTGTGTAGATCCCGGGATCCGTGAACCCCGCGGCGTACCGTCGTTAGCACAGAGGAGAAGACCCCATGGCGAAGCCAGACGAAAGCAAGATTGACAAGCTCAGCGAAAAGGCGCAGGAGAGTCTCTCCAAATTCTTCGATGATCCCGAAAAGGTCGAGAAGGCCCAGGACAAGGCTGAGGGAGTGCTGGCCAAACATATGGACAAGAAGAGCGCCGACGAAGTGGTCGACAAGGTCACCGACCTCTTGCGAGGTTTCTCGCATGGCGGGGACGGCGAGCACTCGCACTAGGGTTTCTCGAGGGCGCCCGGGAAACGGGTCTGGTGCCCCCGGCGGGATTCGAACCCACGACCGTCCGCTTAGAAGGCGGATGCTCTATCCGACTGAGCTACGGGGGCAGGTGAGACGCGCTGAATTATACCGAGTGCGGATTGAGGGGCTCAGACTCACGCTCAGCACTGATCCGATTCCGGTAAGTGGCGAGTTACTTACGGCCGTGCTCGTCTGGGAGCGGGTGACGAGTAGTCGTTAGGAAGGCAATGCGTCTTCCAGGTCCGTCAGCAAGTCACCCTCATTTTCGATTCCAACGGAAAGTCGAATCAGCCCGCCGGTAATGCCAAGGGAATCACGCCGCTCCGGTGACACCGACGCATGGGTCATGATTGCCGGGTGATCGGCCAGCGATTCGACCCCTCCCAGGCTCTCCGCCGTCTGGAAGAGCTTTGTCCTCCGGAGGAACTGTCGGGCGGCAGCTTCACCACCGGCGAGATCGATCGTCACGATGCCACCAAAACCCGACATCTGACGTGCGGCCAATTCGTGTTGCGGATGACTGGGCAGTCCTGGATAGAGGACGCGAGACACTTCCGGACGAGTCTCCAGAAAACACGCTACAGCCATGGCATTGCGCTCGTGCCGGCGCATGCGAAGTTCGAGCGTCTTCAGTCCACGCAACAGGAGCCAGGAGTCAAATGGCCCTGGAATACCGCCCGCGGAATTTTGGTGGAACTTGAGCGACGCGTGGAGTTCGTCGTCCGAGGTGACGGCCATGCCCATCACCAGGTCACTGTGACCACCGAGATACTTGGTGGCGCTGTGGATCACGAGGTCCGCGCCCAGGCTCAGTGGTTGCTGAAAGTACGGGCTCGCGAACGTGTTGTCCACTACCACAATGGCGTTTCCACGATGTGCGACTGCACTGACTGCCTGAATGTCGATGATGCGGAGCAGTGGATTGGTGGGACTTTCTAGCCACACAAGACGTGTCTCGGGACGCATCGCACCCTCAACCAGGGCCGGATCCGTGGGATCGACGTACGTAAACTCGAGGCCGAATTTTTCGAAGACACTGGAAAATAGGCGACCGGTACCACCGTATAAGTCATCCCCCGCGATGACGTGGTCGCCGGCTTTCAGCAGGTGCATGACGGTGGACTCCGCCGCCAAACCGGAGGCAAAGCCAAGCCCGTACCGACCACCTTCGAGCGATGCCATTACCTGTTCGGCTACCGCCCGCGTGGGATTATCGGTGCGCGAGTATTCGAAACCCTTGTGGACGCCGATGTCTTCCTGCGCGTAGGTCGACGTCTGATAGATCGGCGTGGTGACGGAGCCCGTGGTCGGCTCGGGTTCTTGAGCCACATGAATGGCGCGGGTCGTGAAGCCCCAGTCAGACATATTGGGCTTCCCTTCCTCGATCCGCCAACTGACTCACCGCGATCTCGCCGATCTGCACCGAGTTGGTGGCCGCACCTTTCCGAAGGTTATCTCCTACCACCCAGAGAAGCAGGGCATGATCGTCTTCCGGATCCTGGCGGAGTCGGCCCACGAACACGTCGTCCCTGCCTGCGACCTGGATCGCCAACGGATACTCGCTCTCGGCCGGATCGTCCTGCACGATGACACCCGGTGCATCCTCCAATACGCGTCGTGCATCGGCCACGGTGAGAGGCCGTGTGAAACGGGCGTATACCGATTCTGAGTGACCCACGCGGACCGGTACGCGGACCGTCGTGGGGACGACGTGCAGCGATGAAAGCCCCATGATCTTGCGTGTCTCCGCGATCACTTTGCGTTCCTCCCCACTCCATCCCTCACCGTCGAAGGCATCGACGTGGGGCAGAGCGTTGAACGCGATGACATGAGGGTACGGCGAGTTGGGGTGTCGCTCGCCGGTTCGAACTTCATGATCCAGCGCCGTTACGCCTTTAGCCCCGCTGCCGGAGACCGCTTGATAGGTAGACACGATGACACTTTCCAGACCAAACACAGCGTGCAGCGGCTGCAACGCTACTACCATCTGACTGGTCGAGCAGTTGGGATTGGCCACGATGCCACGGTAGCCATCCAGCACGTGGGGGTTCACCTCCGGCACTACCAACGGAACGGTGGGATCCTGCCGGAAAGCAGAACTGTTGTCCACCACGAACGCGGCATGCTCCGCGGCAATAGGAGAGAACCGGCGGCTGACACCGGCGCCCGCTGAAAAGAATGCGAGGTCGCATCCAAGGAAGCTTCGTTCGTGCAGGACGCGCACTTCGATCTCTTCGCCACGGAAAGATACAACTGTCCCGGCCGAGCGCTCAGAGGCCAAGGGCACCAGTTCTGCTACCGGGAAGTTTCGTTCCTCGAGGACCTGCAAAATCGTGCGCCCCACGAGTCCGGTCGCACCGGCCACGGCTACGCGGTAGCCGACCATGAGTCTTCCCCTCCTAACCTGAAAGCGCGGTGTAGGGCTCGGACCGCTTCGTGCACCCGATCACCGTCGATCACACAGGTGATGCGGATTCCGGAGGTCGAAATCATGTCGATGTTAATGCCGAGTTCTCCGAGCGTCCCAACCATAATCGAGGCATATTCCAGGCTCGACGAGAGGCCGGCTCCCACCACGGAGACCTTGGCCAATCCGCCCTTGACCGTGACGCTCTGAGCGTCGACATTCTCTCGCACCTCGTCCGCGGCTTCACTCGCCGCTTCCATGTCCGATTCAGGAACGGTGAATGAGAGATCGGTCCGGCCCTGATGACCGATGTTCTGCACGATCAAGTCGGCATGCACCTGGCGAATAGTGAGGGCGGCAAAGATCGTTTGGGCGATGCCCGGTCGGTCGACCAGAGCAACGAAGGTCACTTTGGCGACGGCGGCCTGGTGGGCGATGCCGGCGACCCGACTAACATCTTCCATGTTTCCTCCAATGCGAGTGCCCGTTTCTGTACTGTAACTGGATCGCACTTCCAAGGGCACGCTCCAGATCTGGGCCAGCTCGACAGCTCGCGGCATCATGACCTGGGCACCGTACTGAGCCAACTCGAGCATCTCTTCGTAGGTAATGTCGTCCAGTTTGCGAGCGTCCGGCACGACGCGCGGATCGGCCGTGTAGATTCCGTCCACGTCGGAGAAGATTTCGCACCGTACTCGTCCCAGGCCGGCAGCCAGCGCCACCGCGGTCGCATCGGAGCCACCGCGACCGAGCGTGGTGACTTCATCCCAGCCGGTCTCGCTGCCGATTCCCTGAAATCCAGGCACGATGACGATTCGACCGCCGGCCAGCTCGTGCTGAATGCGTTCGGCGTTTACCTCGCGAATGCGAGCAACGCTGAAGCGACTGTCGGTCCTGATGCCCGCCTGCCAACCGGCGAGAGAGATCGCGGGGAAGCCACGTTCGTGCAGCGCCATGGCCAGCAGCGAGGCGGACACCTGCTCCCCGGTAGAGAGCAACATGTCGATTTCGCGGCGATCGGGACGTTGGGAAAGTTGTCTGGCGAGCTCGATCAGATGATCGGTCGAATCCCCCATGGCCGATACGACGATCACCAACGGCCCGCTGCGAGCGGTTCGTGCGATGCGATCGGCGACGGCGGCGATGCGCTCCGGATTCTTGAGCGAACTTCCGCCGAATTTTTGGACGATGAGAGATGTTGTCATGATTGCATTAGTTATACCAGGCACCTGGCCCATCCGGCTGTCAGTGTGTTGCGCCGGCCCGCGAAGCCGGGAGGAAGTGATCCACCACGCGCAAGAAGATGTCTGCCAGGACGGCCAGCAGGGACACCGCCGCGGCTCCTACCTCGATCTCCGAGTTATTGCCGTTATTGATGCCCTCAAAGAGAAGTTGTCCTAGCCCGCCGGCGTCGATCAGTGCAGCAATCGTTGCGACGGCGATGGTTGCCACTGCGGCGATGCGAACGCCGCCGAGAATGACGGGCAGGGCCAACGGATATTTGATTTTCACCATGATCTGGAGGGGGCTCATGCCCATGCCGCGTGCGGCGTCGACCACGATCGGATCGACGTTACGCAATCCAACGACGACATTGCGCACCAGGATGAATTGGGCGTATGCCACCAGGGCGATGATGGCGTTCGTGCGTCCTATTCCGACATAGACCACCAGGAAGGCGAGCAGAGCGAGGCTGGGAATTGTGTAAATGATGCCGAAAAGCGCGATCAGAGGAGTGTACAGGATCGGGAAGCGGGAAATGAGCGTTCCAACCGGCACGGCGATTGCCATGGCGAGCACCAGTGTGATGACGGTGAGTTCAATGTGCTGCCCAAACTGCGTCGCCACGTCGGATTGATGCGTGGAGAAATAGGTGAAGTCCACCTACGTTCCTGTATCCGGCGCACGAGCCTCCGCGACCTCGTGCGCCCCTTCGTCCAGAATCCTCTGCAGAGTCACCCGACCGATCGTTTTGCCCGATTTGTCAACCACTGCGGCCTCCTGCACGTCGTGGGCGATCAGGACGGCAAGCGCAGCTCGGACATTCTGATCAGCCTGGACCGTGATATCCGGCTTCCCCGCGGAGAGCTGCCCAGACTCCATGATCGCTCGAACGGGCACCAGACTGAGTTGTCGGAAGACGTCATTCGTGCCCAGCAGGGCGCGGACAAAATCATCCGCCGGATGAGTCAGCAGATCGACCGGCCGACCGTACTGAACCACCGTCCCGGTCCGCATCACGGCGATGCGATCGGCCAGGCGCAAGGCCTCCTCGACATCGTGGGTGACGAAAATGACGGTCTTACTCACCTTCCGTTGGATGGCAAGCAGTTCGTCTTGCAAATCGGTGCGGGTGATGGCATCGATCGCGCCAAAGGGCTCGTCCATCAACATGATTGCCGGATCCGCCGCCATCGCCCGGGCGATACCCACCCGTTGTTGCTGTCCGCCGGATAACTGGCGGGGAAAGCGCTTTCGGTATTCGGCCGGTGGAAGGGCGACGAGGTCCAGGAGTTCGTCGGTGCGCTGTTCGGTGCGCGACTTGGGCCAACCCAAGAGCTTCGGGACGACGGCGATATTCTGAGCGACGGTCATGTGCGGAAATAAGCCGACCTGTTGGATCACGTATCCGATGTGACGGCGTAGCTCGGTGACCGGAATGTCGTGGATTTCTCGGCCCTCCACGTCAATCGATCCGGACGTCGGCTCGATCAGCCGGTTGACCATGCGCATGAGCGTCGTCTTGCCACAACCCGACGGCCCCAGTAGGACGACGAACTGGCCCTGCTCGACCTCGAACGACACGTCGCGCACGGCGGCCGGACGTCCGGAATCTGTCCCGGTGTTCTTCCCGGCATCAAACACCTTGGTGACTTCCGTGAAGCTAATCGCCGGCATGATCTCTCCATCCTGGCACTTGGTGATTGATGGTTGAGGAGAGGTGGGAGTCCTTGGCCCCCACCTCTCTCTGCGATTTCCAGGAGGCCTTACAGCAAATGTTTGGATTTAAGGAAGGTGCGAGCCACGTTCATGGCGTCCTGGCTCTGCAGGATCACCAGCCCGTTAAGCTTTGCCATGGCGTCGGTTGTGAGATATCGCGCCAGCGGATCGAGGATGGATCGAATTTCAGGATTCTTGTGCAGCACGGTGTCGCGCACCAGCGGCGCGATGTGATCCGCCGGGAAGACTGCGTGCTTGTTGTCCGCCAGCACGACGAGATGATTGGCACGAATCGGTCCGTCGGTCGTGAATACCTCGATCGCGTCCGCCTGCCCATTCTTGAGCGCGCTGTAACGCAAGGGCGCGGCATCCAGGTAATTGATGGTTTTGAACTGAATCCCGTATGTGCTCTGGAACCCGCCCAGGCAATCGGGACGCCCCTTACACCCACTCAGCGCGGCAAAAGTGAGGTTTTTGGAGACCTTTGCGAGATCGGACAGAGTATGCAGATGGTACTTCTTGGAGGTCGCTTGCGTCACGGCCACGCCGTTGGTGTCGTTGAACGCCGACTGCTGCAGCCAGGTGATGTGGAAGCGCTGCGCGTATTGGTTTTTGGCCGTGTTGTAAGCCGTGGTCGGGCTCGTGACGATGCGTTTGATCCCGAGGACCTGGAGACCGGTACCTGTGTACTCCGGGAAAATATCCAGATCACCGCGCCGGAGCGCAGTCGTTGGAAGCGCCGGCTCGCTACCCAGCACATGGAGCTTCGTCCCATAGCCATGTTTCTGGAGCAGAAGCGAGTACATGTCTCCAATGATTTCTGATTCCGAAAAGTTATTTTCTCCAATGTTGATGGTGGGTTTAGCCTGTGGATGGGCGGCATGGCTGGTCGCCGCAAGCGGCCCCCCGGTGAGCGCGGCCACGCTCAGTGCCAGTCCGATAATCAATCGGCGACTGGTAGGCGGAAATCGTTTGATAGAAATTTCGTTGCGAGTCATGAAAGACTTCCTTCTCTCTGTAAACTGCGGGATTGGACGTCCCATTCGCCTGCATACACGGAGCGAACGCTGCGACTCCTCCCTTACGCGAGGGTCAAACGAGGAGTCGCTGAGAACGGATTATGTCGCTGTTGAACTCCTTTCGTTCGACTGAGCTAGCCACGGCGGGTCAAGCGTTCCGCGCCGCCGAGCAGTACCTCTGCTCCCAGAGTTAACAGTGCGACGGGAATCGCTCCGACCAGCATGAGGTCAGTTCTCGATTCCTGTAGTCCCTGATTGATGTAAAGGCCGAGGGTACTCACTCCAATGAACGTTGCCAGCGTGGCGCTGGCGATCACTTCAACGGTCGCAGTTCGCAGTCCCGCAATGATTACTGGGAGCGCTAGCGGTAACTCGACACGTTGCAATACCTGCCAGGTATTCATTCCCATGCCGTACGCCGCTTCACGCAGCGCCGGGTCGACCTGGCGAAACCCGACGTTGGTATTGATGAGAATGGGCGGGCAGGCGAGTGCCGCCAGTGCGAGTAGGGCCGGCTTGAATCCGGTGCCCAGGTACGGATAGGCGACGAAAAGGAGCGCCACGCTCGGGACCGCTCGAATCACTCCAAAC
>JANWJD010000123.1 GCA_025449555.1 Chloroflexota bacterium
CATCCAACATCAAGAGGCGAGGCTCGGAGACGATCGCGCGGGCGAGTTCGAGCAGGCGACGGTCGGCATATGCCAGATCCATGCATCGCCGCTGGGCCGATGGAGCCAGCCGATCGCTGAAGAGACGAAGGGCGTCCATGGCGAGGTCTCGTGCCCTATGCTCCTCCTTGCGCACCCATGGTGGTTTGACGACGTCGCCAAACAACCCGGCACGTAGTCGAGAGTGGTACCCGATGAGCACGTTTTCCAGCACGGAGAGATTGGCAAACAAGCGCTGGTTTTGAAAGGTACGCGCGATGCCGCGCTTTTGCACCCGATCCGGACTCAAACCGGCGATATCTCGACCGTCCAGCTTGATCTCACCGGTATCTGGTTTATAGAGACCGCTGATGAGGTTGAAGACGGTCGACTTGCCGGCGCCGTTGGGGCCGATCAAGCTGGTAATGCTGCCCCGCTCTACATAGAAGTCGAGGTTCTGTACGGCGGCCAGGCCGCCAAAGTTTTTGGTCAGATTGACGACATCCAGCACGGGATCAGACTTTGCCGGGGGACCGGATGCCGGAGGCGCTTCTGTCTGTGCCATGCACGCACCTTGACCGAAAGTATGCTCCATGGTACAGATATCAATGGAGTATGTGAAGCCTGCTGTGCAATGTCGGTACACTGGTTCACCAGAATTGTTGCCTGCAAGCTGCCGTAGGGCATCGACCAGGGGAGAGAGGAATCGGGAATCATGGCCGTAGGAGTGACATCGCGTCCGCTTACGTCGCTCACGAAGTCCGCCGGGAAACAGTCCGGCATACTGATCGCGCTCGGGCTCGTCATCGCCATGGAACTGGTGGCGTATGCCATGGGGATCAATGCGTTCTCCATTCTGGTGTCGGGCCTGGCGCTTGGTTCCCTCTACGCCCTGGTCGCGCTGGGCTACACCATGGTGTACGGCATCATCGAGCTCATCAACTTCGCGCACGGCGACGTATTCGCTTTTGGTGCCTTTGCCTCCGTGTTTCTGATGGAGAAGATGGACGCCAATATGGCGGACGTTACCGGGCAGTACAGCAATACGTTGCTGGCCATCGGCATGGTCGCGCTCGCCATGGTGTTCGCGGCGGTCGTCTGTGCCATTCTCGGTGTGGTGGTCGAGCGGATCGCGTATCGTCCATTGCGCAGTGCGCCGCGACTCGCTCCCTTGATCACTGCCATCGGCGTCTCATTCATCATTGAAAACTTGCTCTTGCAATGGCGAGGCGGCTCGAACCTGACCTATCCCTCGATTGTGACCCTGACGCACCCATCACTCTTCGGCGCCACGTTCAGCGATGTCGACATCTTTGCGATTGTCGTCGCGCTGGTGATGATGCTGCTGTTGGATCGATTTGTCAACGGCACGAAGATGGGCAAGGCGATGCGGGCCGTGGCGCAGGATAGTGAAGCGGCTCAGATGATGGGAATCAACGTCGATCGCATCATTACCCTCACCTTTATCGTCGGGTCGGCGCTGGCGGGCGCCGGGGCGGTGGTGTACGGCATGGATCTGGGCAGCATCGGCTTCAACATGGGCTTCACCCTCGGTCTCTACGCCTTTACGGCCGCGGTGCTGGGTGGCATCGGCAATATACGCGGCGCCATGCTGGGGGGATTGCTCCTGGGATTGGTGCAACAGTTCATCAATACCTTGGGTAACGGTCAAGGAACCGCGTGGTCCGATCCGGTGGTCTTTGCCGTGTTGGTGCTCGTCCTGGTGTTTCGTCCATCCGGCTTGCTTGGGGCCCAGATCCCGGAGAAAGTGTGATGGGCCGCGTGGGCGTGAAGGAACGTAACGGTTTGAGCCGGGCGACGGCTCCGATTTCCGCGGCGATGTCAGCTTTGGGCGAGCGCCGTGAGTATCAATGGGCAGCTCTCGCGCTCCTATTGCTGGTCACCCTCGTGTTTCCGCAGATGGTCGGAGAGGTGCAGATCGACGCAGCCACCGAGGCCGAAGTCTTCGTGCTGCTGGCCCTAGGGCTCAACGTCGTGGTGGGGTATGCCGGTCTGCTGGATCTGGGGTATGCCGCGTTCTTCGCCATCGGCGCGTTGACCCTGGCCTGGCTGGGGTCGCCCCATTTCTCGGTCACGAGCAACTCCTTCAGTAGTCCCTTTCTCAGTTTCGGGCCGCACGGTATCTTCGTGAATTTCTTCCTGATGATCCCGATCGCCGCCATCACGGCGGCCTTCTGTGGCGTGCTCTTCGGCGCTCCAACGCTGCGCTTGCGCGGTGATTACCTGGCCATCGTCACACTCGGGTTCGGCGAAATCGTGCCGCGTGTCATGCAGAATCTTGGACCCGGCAACACCTTTGGCTGGCCCGACATCACGGGCGGGGTCAATGCCATCGTCGGGATCGAGTCACCACCCACGGTCAACATCTTTGGCATCCATGGGAACTTCAACGGTGGCTCGCTGGCTCCCTGGTACTACCTGGGCCTCATCATGGTGATCGTCACGATCATCATCATTCGGAACCTGCGGGAGTCTCGTCTCGGTCGCGCCTGGGCCGCTATTCGGGAGGATGAGATCGCGGCCGCACACATGGGGATCAATATCACGCGCACCCGCCTGCTGGCCTTTGGGCTGGGTGCTGCTTTCTCTGGTTTCGGGGGCGTGCTGGAGGCTTCACGGCTGGGAAGCGTGTTTTATACCACCTTCAGCTTCAACGTCTCCATCACCATCCTGGTCATGGTGATCCTGGGAGGCATGGGCAGCATGCCCGGTGTGATTCTCGGCGCCATCATCATGTCGTATCTGAATCTTCTCTGGTTGAAGGACATCAGTGACGGGATCAACTCGCTGGGAGCTCGCCTGGAATCCGGCCCCAGCTTTATCGGTTCACTCGGGAACTGGATGCACAACGTCAATCTCCAGACGGCAAGCCCATTGCTTTTCGGCATTATTCTGCTGGCGACGATGCTGCTACGACCGCAAGGGATCTGGCCTTCTCGCACCCGCGCGCGCGAGTTGAAACCGGAAACGGCGGAGCTCCAGCAGGAAGAGAACGCAGAACTCTACACAGCGCGCACGGAATAGTCGGCGCAGCGGTCCTTGCCGAGGCAGGTGGTCGACTGACGGCGAGGAAACGATCGTCGTGGTTACGTTGTCCCCCTTTCATTCGTTTCCTTGACTGGAGGTCGATTGCACCGTAGTATCACACTGTTGCCGCCTCCGCGTGGTGAGTGTTGGCAGGAGCGGATCAGGAGGTAATAAGAGGAGAAGGAAGTCACAGGCGTAGTCGCGTATTTATGTGAGAGGGACCATTTCAATTTCACGGAGGAGATAGCTTGAAGAAGATCTTTTATCTGAGCATGATCCTGGCGTTCATCGGATCGTTCGCGGTGGCTCGGGGCACAACGCTTGCGGCGCGTTCCAACGCCGCGATGATCAACGTGCGCCTGTGCTCGTCGGCCCCGGTGGGCGTCGGCGGCGATGCGCACATCGTCCAGGGCATCTGGCACGGCGTATCGGTTGCAACGGCGACCTGGCGTGCCCGATTCAAGAAAGCAGGGTTGAATCTGCTGGCGCCCCTGACGCTGGACGATGCGAAATCGGACGGTAGCGGCGTTGATGCGGCCAAAGAAGCCTCGAATGCACGCACCTGCCTGGCCGGCTCGGCCGACATGGGCTACATCGGCACCCTGAACTCCAGCATGGCGCAGGTGTCGGAGCCGATCCTGAACCGCGGCGGCATGGCGATGATCAGCCCCTCGAACACGAACCCGATTCTCACCAACCCACTCCAGCGAGGAACGTACGAGCCCCTCACGGCCAACGGCCGTCTCAAGTACCCGACCTACTACCGGGTGGTCACGACCGATGCCCTGCAGGGACCGGTCGGCGCCATCTACATGAAGGGCCTCGGCCTGACCAAGTTCTTCCTGGTAGACGATCAGCAGACCTACGGTGCGGGCCTCGCTCAGCACATGGCTGCCTGGGCGACGGGTCATCTCGGTATGACTGAAGTGGGAAGCGGACACCTCGACACCTCGAGCACCGCATCGACTGCTACCTCCTCGGCAGCAGTGGCCCGCGAAGTCGTGCAGAAGAATCCGCAGGCCATCTACTGTGGATGCGACGAGCCGTACGCCGGCCCGATGCTGAAAGCGGCACGTCGTGCCGGGTTCAAGGGAGCCTTCTTCGGCGGAGATGCCATCAACGACGTGTCGTTCGGCACGTTCGCCGGTGGAGTCGCCAACCTGACCTCGACCTACTCCACCACCGTCGGCAACCCGGCCGCCACGCCGAAGTCCTTCACGAACCTGGAGCACAAGTTCTACAAGGGCTGGATTGCTGGACCGTACGATGCGCTGTCGTTCGATGCCTCCAACGCGGTGTTGCGGGCCGTTTACACGGCGAAGAATGCCGGAACGCTCAAGGGCGGAAACTTCCAGCGTCGTTCCGCCATCCTCAAGTACATCCGAAACGGCAGCTACAACGGCACAGTGGGAGCGTTCCACTTCGACAAGAACGGCGACACGTCCCTGCGGGCACTGTCCGTGTGGACCTGGAAGGGGAGCGCCTGGTCGCTGCTCAAGGTCGTCACCAACAAGGACCTTCCCGCGGGCATCCAGCCGACCCCGTAAATCGGTAAGAACCGCGAAATCAGGAGAGACCGGCAGCCGCCGGTCTCTCCTGATTTGTCCGGCTTCATGCAGGGCAGGCCATGAAGTAAGATAATCACGCACTGGGCGGGTGGCGGAGGTATTCAGCCACTATGAGCGAGCCGGCGACGGAGCGACCGGCCTACACGATCCCGACTCCGGAGGGTTTTCCTGCGTATCCCAGTCCGCCGGCTCGCTCCGGCGATTCTCATACTGCTCAGTTCCGTCCTGCCCTTTGGTCTCGCTTCCCGTGGGCGGGTAGCTCAGGCTGATGTGGCCGGAGGCACGCCGGGAATCGCCGTCACGGCGACCGGTGTTCCCGTACCGGTGCCCGAGGCGACACCACCGCGGCATTACGTGGTGATGGTGGTGATCGATGCTGGCCAGGCAGCCAACGTCGATCTGCAGAAACTGCCGCACATTCATGCGCTGATGCAGAATGGCGTCACCTACGATCGTGCCTTTGTGGGGCAATTGGAAAGCAGCACTCCCGGGGTTCACGTCACCCTTGGTACCGGAACACTCCCCAGGGAAAACGGGTTCCTCGGTTTCGGCTGGGCGGCTCCCGATACGCGGCAACACGTCGATTTCCGCACCCTGCTGGCCAATCGCATGATCGACCCGGTACTCAAAGCGCTGCCGGTACCCAGCGTTGCCACCCGCCTGCACCAGTTCATTCCCAACGCGGTATCGGTCGCGGCGAGCGGTCACAAGGACTATGCAACCGTGGGACTCGGTGGAGGAACGGCCGACTACGAGCTTTTCGGCAAGACCCTGACGAAAACGTTTGTCCCCACCTTCATGCACGCTCCACCGCCGCTGACTGCAGCCGAAAAACGTGCCCTGGTTATTCCCAGTCCAATCCCGCCCGGCGGTGAAGACAGGTGGGCGTTTCGCTACGCCGCGGCGGTGGCATCACATGTCAAACCGCGCCTGCTGATGATCAATATCCCCGAAATGGACACCTACGGGCACTGGGATGGCCCGGCCGACCGCACGGTTATGAATGCCCTGATGCGGGGGATCGATGCGGGGATCGGAACACTGGAGAATACGTATCGGCGTCTTGGTCTCCTGCGACGGACCGACTTCATCGTCACCGCCGACCACGCCATGATGGAATCCCGGCCGGCTCGCAATTTTGGGCTGGTAAAAGTGGCGGCGGCCGCGGCAGGGGCAACTGTAGCGCGGGCCGATGGCGCCGGGGGCGGCATCTGGTTGCAGAATCCGACGCAGGCCAGGTCGGTCGCCGAGCATCTCGTGGCCCTGCATCCCGTGCACGTGATGGCCATCTTCTATCGCTCCGCACCCGGAAACGACTATAGCTACATGCAGGCTTCTCCCATGTCCTGGCTGGTCAACCGAACCGTGGGCACTGCGCTCCAGCATCTCGTGGATACGACGGCCGGGCAGGATGGCCCGGATATGTGGGTGCTGTATCGGGAAAACTATACGACGCTGGCCACCAACACCACCGGGACCTGGAAAGGCACACACGGCGGAGCCACCTGGAAGGTGCAGCACATCCCACTGGTCATGAGCGGGCCTGGAATTCGGCGTGGCGTTCATTCCTCATTTCCCAGCCGCGAGATCGATATCGCACCCACCCTGGAACGCTTGCTGGGCCTGCCGCCGATCCATCGTGACGGCGTGATCCTGGCGGACGCCCTGACCGATCCCATGTCGTACGAACTCAAGCCACAACGGGCCGTGGCCCCCGGCCTGATAGCCGACGTCCAGGCGCTACAGGCTCAATCGAAGTGGGACAACAGCTTTGATCGACCCTGGCCGACCCGGCCCCCGAAGCTGGGCCACTGCACGCCGATCCCCGATCCCACGACGCATGTCGCCACGTGTAAACCAGCCTCGGCACCTCCGACCAACGGGTAAGTAGCTTCTCGCCTTTGCAACCACAACTACACTGTCATGGAACCCAACGGCCACCCTTTGGATCCCATCGTCCGCTATGGGTGCCATCGAGAAGCGGGTCGAGGAATGAGCGGACAATGTGGACTGCCTCGTCGAGTGTCAGTGCGACCGGCAGCAGCGATCGACCAGCCTCGGCTGCATAGCCCCGTTCCCAGAGAGTCTGGTCCGGGACAGTGAAGCGGTCGGGAAGGGTAATCGCGCGACGATCAGCCTCCGACTTCAGTGCGTCCAACTGGGCTTCTGCCTCCACGGAAGCCTGGATGACGATGGCCACGAGATCGACCAGATCCCTGTACCGGGTTGACGGATTCGCCATTTCTCCGTAGCGGTCAAATGTCGCCGCGACCTTGTCGGCAATGTGGTCGACCAGCGGGTAGGCACGGTACCCGTGCTGCTCGACCTGTGGCATGACGATGCGAGCCAGCGCAGGCACGTACTCCGGCTCTCCAGTCATCCGGATATCGCTCCCAACGATGTCGACGTGGAACATCGCCCACGACGTTCCACCGATGTAGGCTGTCATTGGGATACGTACACCAGCGGCGTCGTCAGTCACCGAACGGGAAGCGCCAACTTCAAATCGAAACCAGTCGCCGATGTCACGGCTGGCGGCTGCCTTGAGCTCGGTCTCGGCGACTTCACGCGCAGCGTTACGGTAGACGTCAATGTCGATGGTGCCCCGCACGCCGATATCACGTGCGAGCAAAGCGGTGGCACCCTTAACGATCCACCCCGCGTCCTCGAGGTACATCCGCTCGAGTAGGCGGTCATAGGCCATCTGTCGCTGCAGTTGTGGAAGCGACCACCGACTCGATTGCGTCTTCGCCCGGAGCTTGTCTGTCAGCGCTCGGCGGAATGCTCCAGGACTGCCGTACTTGTGCTTCCCGTTCATTGGGCGGGGCCACTACCAGCCCCGACAGAGTCGTGCGCCATTGCGGTGTCGTCGCCGGTAGTGTGATGGACTTGCGACCGCACTTCCCCCATCCATTGCCGTGTTTCCGGATCATCCACGAGATCGAGCAGCCAGCGTAGAAGTGCCGCGCCATCGCCACGCCTCAATCCAAATCTTGCTGCGTGTGGCGCCAGTGTGCCGGCAAACTCGTGCGGGTAGTCGAAGACCTGTCGGATTGCGTCGGCAATCACGTGTCCGACGGCCGTTGGATCTTCGTTATCAGCGAGCAGGTCAGACGCAATCTGAGATGGGCGGGTAACCGGCAAACCGTGCACCTCAATCCATTTCTCGACCTGCCCTTGATGAAGACGCACATCCGGTCGGCGGGACTGTCGCCGCGTCGGAAGCGTAAACTCATGGCGATCGGCGGGGAGATGGCCGAGCCCATAGAGCGCTGCTGCCGAACGATGGGAGACAACCCCCTGTTCAGGGGTTCTCTCCCACGCCGGAACTCCGGGCGCCAACTGGAGCCATGCGGCCCGAAGTGCAAGATGATCAGGGACCGGCGCGCCCAAGAGGTGATATACGCCATGCGCTACGCGCTCGAGGACGGCCTTGTCGGCAAGGCGCTGAAGGGTTGCCTGCGACACGCCCGTTCGTTCTGCTTGGCGGCGTGTAACGAGGCCCCATTGGTCCTCGGTGATCTCTGAAAGACGGCTGATTGTCGATATTTGGGCCACGCTGCATTGTAGGTCAAAGTTGAGCGGTATTGCAGAGGGCACGACCTTGGTTTGCTGCGAAAAGCCCCAAAATTGATATAGATTGCAGCGCGAGACGCTGCTACGGCATCTGGGGAAGGAGGGTGCCCGCCTACCTTCGCATCTCCGCCACCACCCAGGCCAGCGCCAGCATCATACCGAGCGAGAGCGCACCGCCCAGGAGCACCGGGAAGCCACCTTTCCTTGGAGCGACGATCACCGCATTTGCCAGTGCGCCACGCCTCTCCAGTGCTACATCGTGCTGGGCGCGCTGCATCAAAGCGTTGACGTACGCGTAACCGGTGGCATCAGAGCGGGTCTGTGCGGCCACGTCGGACGCGACCGGAGTCTGAAAAGCATCGGCCAGCACGATCCCGTCGCGGGCATGAGGGGTGATACCCATGGCCCGCTCGATAGTGGGAGCGATGTCTGCCAGTCGAGCGGGATGGTGCGACACACCGGCGCTGATCCCGGGGCCGGACATGATCAACGTGATGTGCTGCGAGCCCCAATCAGCCCCACCGTGCCGGCCGCGCATACGATCGAGCCCGCTGTTCCGCGAGTTTTCTCGTTGCAGGATCGCGATGTCCTCGCCGGTTGGTCCGGCTTCCGTACTCAGCAAGTAGTCGTACGTTGCTTTCAGGTCAGGCGAGCACGATTCGCAGCCCGCCATCGTATAGGCATAGCGTCCGCCAACGTGCGTCATGTAATAGACGGCCGAGACATTGGCAAAGTGCTTGTTGAAGATGGCGGTGGCGCTACGGCCGTTCTGCGCCGGATCTTTGAGCCAGATCGGCGTCATGGTAGGTCCGCCCTTCCCTCCACCGTTCGTCAGGATGATGGACTTCTGCCCCAGCATCCCTCGGATGAAGCTCACCACGCCGTCCTTGTCGAACACTCGAGTCCGCGATTGAATCATGCCGTGATCGGCCGTGATGACGAACATCGTCTGGTGGTAGATCCCGGCCGCCTTGTAGGCAGCCACCAACCGGCCCAGGTCGGCATCGAAGGAGCGGTACAGTCGCGCTTCCTCCGGATACCAGTTCAACGACCAGTGACCCGCGGTATCAACTTCCGGCAGATTGATCAGGATGCCACGTGGCCGGTACTGCTGCAACGATTTGATCGCGAAGTTGACCACCAACGAATCCTGCCGGCCGAGCGGCAGCGGGTCATAGACCAGCGGCAGCGTACTGGCATTGCCGCTGACCAGCGGGGTGCGAAGGGAGGGATCGGTGAGCAGGGTCGGTGGCACCGGATGACCCGGACTCAAGCTGTACGGTGCCCAGTTCCCATTGATCCGATCGTAGGAGAAGATCCAGTTGGCATCCGGTCCGCC
>JANWJD010000124.1 GCA_025449555.1 Chloroflexota bacterium
CGTGGGCGGTCCAGCCGGAGATGCGGCTCAAGGCGAAGACTGAGGTGTAAAAAGTGGGATCGATCCCGAGTTCGTGGTTGACGAGCGCGGCGTAGAGGTCCACGTTGGGATAGCGGCCGCGCTCCCGTGCGACTACCTCAGAAAGACTCGCAAGGATGTCGAGCCATGGCTCCCGCGGGGTCCCGGCCAGGAGGCGGTTCGCCATGGCACGCAGCGCATGCGAACGTGGGTCGGCGGTTCGATACATGCGGTGACCGTATCCCATGATTCGCTGGCGGCGCGACAGTTGATCGAGGACATACGCCTCCGCGTTGGATGGCTCGCCGATGTCGCGCAGCATGGTTATGATGCGGTCGCTGGCGCCGCCGTGGCGCGGTCCGGCCAGGGTACCAAGGGCAGAGCATACGGCAGCGTGCAGGTTGGACTGGGTGGCGACCGTGACGCGGGCCGCGAAGGTCGACGCATTGAACTCGTGGTCCGCGTGCAGCACGAGCGAGGTGTCAAACGTGCGCACTGCAAGCTCGGAGGCCTCTCGACCGTTGAGCATATAAAGGAAATTCGCCGCGGTATCAAGATCGGGATGAGGTTCTACCGGATCATGGCCGTGCCGGAGTCGATGGTAAGCGGCTACCACCGTCGGGAACCACGCTACCAATTCCAGGGACTTCCGACGATTTGCCTCGGAGCTGGTATCCCACGCTTTCGGATTGATGAGGGCATCCCAGGACACGACGTAACGCAGGAGGTCCAGTGAATGAGCATCGGTCGGGGCGGAACGAAGCGTGGTGATCAGGTCCAGCCGCTCGCTCCGGATGGAACGGAGCTCGACTGCGAGGGCGGACCGTTGCTCGGCGGTCGGAAGCTCACCGTCCCAGAGCAGGGCGACGACATCCTCAAAGGCGCAGGATTCGGCCAGTTCCTCGATCGAATAGCCGCGATAGCGCAGCTCGCCTCGCTCTCCGTCGATGGATGTAATTGAGGAGTCGGCGGCTACAACGCCTTCCATACCCTGCGGCGCAACCAGAATCGACATGGCTCATTCCTCCAGGTGCGGTGTGGTCTCAAACAATTGGACTGGCCGGCACGGAACCTACCGCCAGCAACCGGATCCGGCCCCATTCCAAGATAACACGATGAAGCTTGATAAAGCTTGATGATACGCTATGTGCGTTGAAGGAGTCGAGGATCGGGCTACGATGGGGGTGTGGAGCGCGAGAGGAAAGCGATGAGCGTCGAGGGATCGTCGGAATACTACACAGCGGCGGAGGCCTGCGCGGCGTTGGGCGTGAAGCTCGCAACGCTGTACTCCTATGTCCATCGCGGCCTCTTGACGAGCTACCGACAGAACATCCGGCGCCAGCGGTTGTACCGCCGCTCTGAGGTCGATGCTTTGCTCGAGATCACGCCGGTGGAGCGGGAACGCGAGGAGATTCCATTGGCAGAGACGTGGACGCCCGAACATTGAACGCTTGACTGAAAATCGAGATATCCTCCCGGCACACGAGCAAAAGGGGCGCAGGACAGGTATACTTTGATGCGAGATTTATGTCCTCTGTAGGCCGGACCGCATGGGTCCGGCCCTTCTGTGTGGGGATGCCAGGTTGACCAGTTTCGAGGAGCGGATTGAATGGGACGACAGACTCGACAAGCGCGTCGTGCGCAAGAACGTCGCGCACAGGCGCGTGGACACCAGGCAAACCAGGGGCCTGACCGAAAATGGCTCCTGGTAGGTGTCGCGGTCGTCCTGGCAGCAGTGGCTCTTTTGGTGTTGTTCAATGCCACGAACGTCGGAGGTAGCACTGCAACGCCGACCGCAACCGCAATCCCAGCCGCCGCCATCGACGGCATCGGCTGCAATCCAGGTGGCGAAGTGGTGACGTATCACCAACACGCGCATTTGACTTTGATCGACAAGGGAAAACAGGTCAACATTCCCGCCCTCATCGGCTTCGACGTGAATCACGACTGCCTGTTCTGGATTCACACGCACACGGGCGAAGAAGGCGTCATTCACATGGAAGCGCCCAGCAAGATCGTGCCGAAGCTTGTGACGTTTTTCAAGATTTGGGGCGAGCCCCTGAATTCTCAGCGAATCGGGCCGATAACAGTAGTAGCCGGCGAGCAGGTTCGCTCGTACGTCAATGGGAAGTTGTACGCTGGGAACCCGGCAGCCATTCCACTCCCGAAGCACCAGCAAGTGGTAATCGAAGTCGGGCCTCCATTCGTCAAGCCGCAGCCATTCGCGTTCGGGACTCTCTAAGGGGAGTGCGGGTTTCGATCACTCGAGTCGACCCATCGCTCCCTCTGCCACAGTATGCGACCGAAGGCGCGGCGGGTTTCGACTTTGTGTGCCGGGTGGGCGCAACCATACAGCCACATACGATCGCCCGAATACCGGCGAACGTGGTGGTTTGCGTTCCGCCGGATCATGTGCTGGTCGTGGCCCTGCGGAGCGGAACGCCGGCGCGAAAGGGACTGCTCTTTCCAGGAGGCATCGGCGTGATCGACCCGGACTACTGCGGGCCGGACGACGAAATCCAGATCCAGGTCTACAACTTCACCGATCAACCGGTGGTGGTGGAGCGGGGAGAACGGATTGCACAGGGGATCCTGATGCCGGCAGTGACCTGCGAATGGGACGAGACCGAGGCACTTTCCGAACGGTCACGAGGCGGATTCGGCAGCACGGGCTGACCCCAGGGAGGCCGAGGTTTGGTGGTGCAGATCTGATTTTAGAAGCGGTAGTAGATGAAGGGCGCTACTCCCTGGCCGGTGACGAGAACGCCGGTGGTGAAGAGGACCAGGGCGAGTGCGATTCCTTGCACCAACGGGCTAAGGCGTCCGAAGAGGAGGCGTGCGTCCAGCAGCGGGGCGCGGGGCAAGAACTGCACCGCGAACCCCGTGGCGATGGCAAGGATCACGAGCGGTGTGACTGTCGTCTGGCCCCCGCCCCGTACCAATTGATTTGCCAGCTCGGCAACGGAATTGAGACCGGGGGCACGGAAGAACACCCAGGCGAGACACACCACGTTGAGGGTGAGGAACCAGCGGAGCAGCGGCCAGCGCACGCGCCGGCTGTCGCGGGTGCCCGCGCGTTCATCCCACCAGCGTTCGAGTGAGAGTCCACCGCCGTGGATTCCGCCCCAGAGCACGAAATTCCAGGCAGCACCGTGCCAGAGCCCGCCCAGCAACATAGTGAGCATCAGATTTCGGTACGTCTTGAGCCTGCCCTTCCGGTTTCCCCCCAGGCCGATATATAGGTAGTCTCGCAGCCAGCGAGAGAGGGTCATATGCCAGCGATGCCAGAAGTCCTGCAACGTAATAGCCGTGTACGGACGGTTGAAGTTTTGCGGAAACTGGAATCCCAGAAGCAAGGCCAGCCCAATCGCCATGTCGGTATAGGCGGAGAAGTCACAGTAAATCTGCACGGCGTAGCCGTAAGTGGCCGCGACGATGTCCGCCCGTGAGTGCAGCGACGGAGAGCCGAATACCGGGTCGACCAGGCCCGTGGAAATTGGATCGGCAATCAGGACCTTCTTGAGGAGCCCGCCGCTGATCAATCCAAACGCTCGTACGGCCTCTACACGCTGCGGATTGCGGGCCGATGCGAATTGCGGCACCAACTCGACCACGCGCACGATCGGCCCGGCAATCACATGGGGAAAGAACGAGAGGTAGAGCGCGAAGTCCAGAAAAGCTACCGGTTCGCACCGTCCGCGTTTCACATCGATCACGTATGACATCGCCTGGAAGGTGAAAAAGGAAATGCCGATCGGAAGGGCGACGCCGAGCAGCGGGAGCGGGGCCGGAATCCCCAGACGGGCAGTGAACGCAGCGACACTTTGCACGAAGAAGCCGTAGTATTTGAACCAGCCGAGCAGACCCAGGTCTCCCGCGATCGCCGCTGCCAGCACGAGTGACTGCCTGCGGGCGTGGGCCCGGGATATCCAGAGAAAGTGAGCCATCGCGGCATTCCAGATCGTGCATCCCGCCAGCAGGGCGACGAAGCGCACATCGGCGCTGCCGTAGAAGAAGTAGCTGGCAGCGATGATGAAGAGTTTCCATGGCACGCGATACGGCATCAGCAACCAGGAAACAGGCAGCACCACGGCAAAGAAGACGGCAAAGTCGAGGGTGGGAAAGGTCATCCGGTTGGGCGCCTCCGAACTGCGGGCGACATTTCTCCTGACACGCTCGGACGTTCTGTGATGGGGCGTGAGCATGAGAGGCGATGCATGTCCTTCGCATACAACGCGAGCCGGCGTCGGTTTGTTACGGGGTTTCCGAGCATGTCAAATGATCCAGCCGCCGATGAGAAACTGCACGGTAAAAACCGCCAGAAAGGCCGTGGCTACGACCAGGTAGAGGTCATGCCAGGTGTGTTTTGTACCGAGTAGACCCCACGCCATGAAGACCGGAAACAGGGTAACCACGTAGCGGGACATCGAGATAAGCGGAACCGGATAGCCGTTAGCGATGGCCGGGCTGGTCAGCGTGACGCACCAGAAAGCGACCAGATACAGCGAGTACGCGGCCGGCAGGCGGCGCGCGGCGAGGATGGTGGTGCCGAGAAAGAGCACCAGGGCCGTCAGATTGATGACATTGTGCACTTCAAAGAAGGAAGCCCAGGGCTGCACGACGAGAATCTGCCGGAGGGATTCGAGCGGCCCGGCCCAGAGACGAAGGGTGAACACCTTTTGCCAGGCCGCCTGAAAGTGGCCGAAGGCGAAGGCGTCTCCCACCGTGGCGCGCAGGTACAGCATGAACGCTAGGAGTCCCGTCGGCACCGTGGCCAGACCGACGAGACCACGCGGCTCCACTTTTCGCCAGGAAAAATTCGAGTACCGCGAGTACTCGTACAGGAACGGGACCAGCAAGTGGATACGGGTGACGCGTGTGGCGGAGGCCTGGGCACCGACGACCCCGGCCAGCAGCCAAGCCCGGCGTCGCATGTAATAGAACGCGGCCACCGACAGCAGCAGAAACAGCGACTCGGTGTAGCCGGCGAAAAAGAATAGGGCAGTTGGGAAGATGGAAATGTACAGGATGGTCCGTCCCGCCACTTCAGCGTCAAACTCCCAGCACGCCAATCGCCAGAGAAAGGTCAAGGCACCCAGGAAACAGAGGTTCGAGATGGCCAGTGCCACTCCGAGATACGAACGGTGCGTCACGATGACCCCGAGCCGAATCAGGAGTGGATACAGCGGGAAGAAGGCGGTGGGCGAAGTGCCGACCGACTTGGTCCAGTCGTAGCCGCGACGGGCAATGTCGGTATACCACTGCGTATCCCACCCATGACTTTTCGCGTTTGCCCAGGCGGGAAGCAACGCATGCAGAAAGGACGGATGCTGAGGGTCATGGAGGGCATTCCCGAAAAGGATGACTCCGGTGTAGGTGAGGGCGATCATGAGAAGGCGGGTGAGTGCCCAGACGCTGAGCGGTTCCAACACGGCGCGCGTACTCAGGAATTGGCGCACCGTGGAGAGCGACCAGGTGGTCGGGCGCGTGCCGGGTGTAGCCGGCACCTGCGCAGTGGCAGCGTCAGGCTGGAACCGGGCGCGCACCATGAACGATCCCCGCTAGGAGCTGGGGGCGCTGACGACGGGGATGTCGCTGCTTACAACAACGCCGCGCGGCGTGTCGGCCGGATTTCTGACCGGAACAGTAATGACGCCTGCCTGGGCGATGAGCCGGGTGGTGGTGGTCGCTCCGGTGCGACCCACGACCGAGAAGGCGACATGCGCGGCCCGATTCGAGGGATTGTAGACCGATACGCTGGTGGTGGCTCCGCCCACTGTCAGGACCGTACGCGTGGACGGCTGCGACTCGATGGACGATCGCACTCCGGTGGCGTTCAAGTATCCGAGTGTGATGGCGTGCGTCGCCGAAACGACCACCGTGCGCGCTCCACGGGTGGGGAAGACGAGGGAACGATGACCGCCCAGCTTCACGTGCTGGTTCTTTCCGATGCCGCTGCCCACGTAGTGAACGTTGACACGGGCCGGGATCGAGCCCAGCGGGTTGAACATGACAAGCTTTGAGGTCTGCGGCGCAACCGTGTACCACGTGTTACGTGGTTGTGTGACGGCGTTCGTGAGCGGACCAGAGATTCCCGAGACCAATAACTTTCCTGCCGAGCGAATTGCTAGCGAGAGAGGCTGCCGGCGGAATGGGGCCGGAGCAGTCCAGCGCGTGCTTCCAAATGGGGCCACGGATACATTTTCGCGGGCACGTACTTTGCCGGCGTACCCGTACGCGGTGATCTGACCACTCACGATCGAACCGCTTGGATTGCTGAGCAGGAGGGCGGCAGGAGCAGCCGAAACAGTCCAGGAGCCGGCCGGTGAGATGCCCGGCACGGATACCGGCCCGGTCAATGCTTGCGAGGTGACAGTGCTACTGGAAGTGACTCGAAACAGCCCGGTGTAGGTGGGGCCGCCGAGCAGATCGAGATCCACGTATTGCACGCCGTGGGGTGCAAGCTTCAACTCCTCACGTTCCCAGGCGCTGCCTGGTACGGCGACTTCCACCGAAACCGGCGCGGCCGCATCGTTCAGGACCACGAGCTGACGGTGTGGGCCGGCGACCGGGGGAATGTAAGCCGGCGCGCCGAGACCCGCGGGGCGCGTATTGCTTTCCAGAATCATCGCAGGTGGCCCCCCCACCACAGAGCCCGAAGGATCGACTCCCTGGTTGTAGTTCCCGCCGGCGGCGGTGAAGTGGAACTGCCCGCGTGAGGCAAGCAGAGAGCTGACGTTTCCCTGCCAGTCCACCAGGGTACCGGTGTTCTGGCCGGCGGATAGCGACATTGCTCGGTCGGTCGTGCCGTGGTTCCAGACAAGGGAGATCCGGTTCGGCGGCGTGTAAAAGACGAAGCGTTCGGCGTCGGCAGTGGGGTCGTAGGTGGCAGCCTGTATGTGGGAGAGGTACTGTGCAGCCACCGAGAACGCCGTATAGGCCTGTCGGGGAATGCCATCAGCCGAGATCATGCCCCAGGTCTTGGGAGTGGTGTCATCGCTCGCCCGGTAGACGAACACGCGGTCCGCGCCCGCGGCGAAGGCATAGGCGATCGATTGGAAGACATACGCCGCCTGCCGGCTCTCGCCATTGGGATTGGAGGCGGGGAAACCAGCTTCCGTTACCCAGATCGGCGCCGACCCGAATCCGTGATTGGTCAGGATAGCGCGCATCTGAATCAAATTCGGATACGCCGCTTTCGCAGCCCCGTACGAATGCCAGGCCGCGATGTCGAAGTACCCGTGGGCCGTTCGGTCAGAACTGTCATTGCCGGCGGCGTCGAGCACGGCCGAAAAGAAGTTCAGGTCCGGAACGACCATGCCTGCCAGCACGACCTTCGCCGTCGGATCAACCGACTTGATGACGGAGTAGCTGACCCTGAGAAGCTGATAGTAATCGGACGGGGAGCCAGTCCAGAAGTATTTAAGATCAGGCTCATTCCAAATTTCCCAGAATGCCACCTGGCCCGCATAGTGGCGGACGGTTTGGCGCACGAAGTCGGCCCACACGTTCGCCGGGTCGGTGATTGGAAGGCCAAGTCCTTTGGGGAGACCATTGCCCGGCGTCTGGCCAGATCGCACCGCCCAACCCGGCGTTCCGATCAGGATGCCCTCCGTGTCGAGCCCGTGCGCGGTATCGTTGGAGACGACCGAGTCGGTGGCTGAAAAGTTCCAGGAGCCTGCCACTGGCTCCAGCTTATCCATACGGAATTCCCAGCGATTAGTACGTGCTCCGGCGCTGTAGGCGAGTTGCGCCCAGGTTGGGCCACTGTCCGGCGCCGGTGAACCGAGGAGGATGTCGCACATACCGAGCCTGCCATCGGCATTGGTGACTGCAACGACATCGGTCGCTGGGCCGGCAAACGCACGGTGCATAGGGACGACAATCATGGACGCTGCGAGGACGATCGCGGTCACGATGCCTGGAATGCGGGTGCGATAGTTCAGACGTTACCTCAAGTCCGGCGAAGGATACTTTGACAGGCTACCAGACGCTTTGCACCGGCGTCCACGGCGCGCACCCCGGTCCACTCATTCGATACGTATGCAGGTTGCGGCTAAAATTGCCTGCCATGTTTCGCGCCGCGGCCCCGCCGCCGTCCGACGTAACCAGTCCGTCCGAACCGCCGGCCAATGCTCTCTCGAAGCGGGACCGCATAGTGCCATTGGTTGTGATCGCCCTGATGTGCGGGTATGCCGCATTGTTCGGTTGGCTGAGCTTGAGCGCGTACCGGGCGTATACCATGCATGCGCTGGACATGGGAAATATGGGGCAGGCCGCATGGAACACGGTTCATGGCCATCCGTTCGCCTTCACCAACATGCGCCTGCCATACAACATCGAGGCCTGGCGCACCACGACCCGACTTTCCTTTCACGTTGAAGCGCTTTTCCCCGTGATCTCGCTGGTCTATCTGGCATATCCACATCCCGAGAGCCTGCTCATACTCCAGACGGCGGCGCTGGCACTGGGCGCCGTTCCCACCTATTTGCTGGCGCGGACTGTCCTGCACAGCACGGGTCTTGCGTTTGTTTTCGCCCTGGCATACTTGCTGTACCCGACAGTTGAAGCACTCAATCTGTACGAGTTTCATCCCGTATCACTCGCGACTCCGCTGCTTTTGTTCGCATTCCTCTTCGCTTATCGCCGCCAATACGTCCCGTTTCTGCTGTGTAGTGCAGCCGCCATGGGCACAAAGGAGGAGATCGGCCTGGTGGTGGGAATGTTCGGTCTTTATATCGCTTTCGTGCAGAAGGAGCGCCGGATTGGCTTGATCACCGCGGTGTTGGGGGTCGGTTGGTCTTTGTTTGCAGCCCTGATCATCGAAAGGCACTTCCGGCAGGCGGGGACCGTCACCTATATCTCGAGCCGCTATGGGTACCTGTGTGGCGGAGCGGATGCGACCGGTCAGGTTCATTGTCATGGGTTCCACGGACCGATTCACACGGTGCTGCACGATCCGGGCGCGATCCTCAAGGCGCTGTTTGTCTGGCCCAAATTGGGATATCTGCGCTACCTTCTGGCCCCGGTGGGGTACGTGGCACTGGCGGCTCCGTCCGCGTTGCTCCTGGCAGCGCCGACACTCGCTTTAAATCTGTTCAGCCAGGACTTTCACATGTATTCCGGAGTGGGCGACAATTCGGCGGAGATCGCGGCGGTGGTGGTGATCGCCGGCATCCTCGGCGCGGCTCGCCTGCGCGGCCGGCTAGAGCGATGGCTAAAGCCAGGCCGTGCGTCGCTGATTCTCGGCGCATATATTCTGGCAACCGCTCTCTGGAACCAGCATGTCAACGGTTTCACGCCGCTGGGGGCAGCATATTCGGTTCCCACACGTGGCGCACATCAGCAATTGGCGGATCGCTTTGCGGGCCTGGTACCTTCGTCGACCGCGGTTTCGACGCAGGACCAGCTCGATCCACACCTCAGCAGCCGTCGGTACCTCTACCTCTTCAATGACCTGGGGACGGACCCACCGCTGCACGCGGCCGACTACGTCTTGCTCGACATTTCAGCTCCAACCTATCCGTTGCCGAGCTACCAACTTCATGACCGCGCGGTGGAGTTGTTACATTCTGGCTGGGGTGTCAAGGCGGCCGACGATGGGTTGATCTTGCTCCAGCGGGGCCTGTCGCGCAGTACCATCCCCGCGCGTTTCTATCGGTATGCGTTGGCGCCGCGCGGCCCCATGCCGCACCGGCTCAGTGGTTCGGCCGGGGGAGTCGAGCTGCTCGGCTACGATGTGCAGCGAACCGACCTGGCGAACCATCGGACTCCGAACCTGGCCTATACCGTATTCTTTCGTCCGATCAGCACAACGCGGGTCACTGAAGAGCCCATCATCTACGAAACGATGGGCCGCGATCTGGTCGGATGCGCTTCCCAGCCGCTCGGGCTCGCCTGGTTTCCGACATCCCGCTGGAAACCCGGAACTTCCTACCAGGTGCGATTGCCATCACTCGAGACGAACTGGAACCTGCCGGGAAGCGTGCGTTTTCAGCTCGAAGTCCGACCCGTTACGGCTGAGGTCCAGCATCAGCCGGCAAGCTGCGCCTACCTGTGGCAACAGCACCTGCAGCGGCGAACGCGACTCTGGAACGCCGGCAGCATGGGGCTGGACTTCTGAACAAACAGAGACGGACGCCCGGTGGACGTCCGTCTCTGCTCTCAGGGGAGTTCGGATGAAGCGATTCTGGCGCTTGCAATCCGGGGAGGTGCAACTACTCTCACCTCGTACTTTACGGGTTCAAGATTTGGCTCCGGTTAGCATTTAGTTGGAAAACGATGAGACCTTGTCACCAGCTCAGCTCGGCGTACGGGCGATAGTGACCAGCGACAGGCCGGCGGGAACCGGCACCACGCCCTCGATCGCCCGGAGCACCGGTACGAGGGTGTCGTACAAGCTGTATTGGGATGGGGCAGCCATGGAGCGCCGCAGCACACGATTCTGTAAGAACCAGGCGGCGATACCCAGCATATTGAAGTAGTTCTGATGAATGAGCGCCAGTCCTGCTTCCTGGAGCTTGGCGTTCATTTCGTCCTTGTGGTAGCGACGATAGTGGTGGTCGATCGCGTCCATGGGACCGAACAGCCATTTGTTACACGGCACGAGGAGGCAAATCGTGCCGCCGGGGACGAGCGTGTCACGCATATTCCTGAGTGCGTGAACATCATCCTCGACGTGCTCGAGCACGTTGAGACACACAGCGGTGTCGAGATTGCGATCTCGAAAGTTCAGGAGTTCGGACGAAGCGACGTCCAGGTGGTGGGCCTCGAAGTTCTTGCCGGCGAAGCGCTCGCGTGCGACGGCAAGCTCCTCGGGCACGACGTCGACGCCGATGACCTGGTCTCGATCCGAGTAGAACTGCGTGATATTTCCGATGGCGCATCCAACGTCCAGGATGCGCTTTCCCAGATAGGGAGCGACTTGCGAATAGATCCAGCGGTTGTAGTTATCAGCACTCGCCAGGCGGCTTTGAATCTGCAGCTCGATCGGTCCAGACGCCGCGACGGTTGCTTCAGCCACACTTTTCTCCTCTTCCCCTACGGCTATTGCGACACCCCTTCTGGGGCATCGGTGACCTTACTGTTGATGTTCAAAATGCTCAAAAGGAACGACGAGAATATCAACTGAAGTCCCACCACCATCAAGGTCAACGCCAACAACGCTTCGCGCACTGCGAAGAGATCCTTGAAATGGTGTTGAATCCAGGTGTAAAAAATCGCCGCGTCTATACCGAAGCCCGCCAGGAAAATCAGGAACCCCGCGATGAGCCACTCTTCGAGCGAGAAGTACCGATAGAAGAGCTGAATCATTCGATCATCTGGGGCAAAGCGATGTGTGAACGCATACGCTTTCGCGTAGAAACCGGTGAGAAGGACCTGGAAGCCCACGATCGTCAACAGGCTGAATATAAACATGAAGTGATAGTCGACGAAGTGGCCGCTGACAACTTTGGCGCCGGTCGAGAGCCAGATCATCCCGATCAAGCCAATCCCGACCAGGACCGAGCCCGGCACCAGAAACAGATGATCCGGGCTGTAGAGGAACATGAAACGTAAATGGCGCCAGCCGTCTCGGAAGGAGCGGAGCTTCGACTCCCCTTCACGGGGGTAATACGTGATGGGCACCTCGGCGACTTTGAGTTTGGCGCGCGCGGCGTTGATCACCATTTCGCTGGCAAACTCCATGCCTGTGGTTTGCAATCGCATCCGCTTGTACGCGTCGCGGGTAAACGCCCGAAGTCCGGAATGAGCATCGGAGCTTTTCAAACCGAACATGAAGTTCAGAAGCCCGGTCAGCACCGGATTCCCGACGTACTGATGAAGCCACGGCATGGCGCCCGGCAAGATCTTGCCGGCAAAGCGAGAGCCCAGCACATATTCATTGCCCTCGCGTAGTTTCTCCACCAGCTGGCCGATCTCGGTGAAGTCGTATGTGTCGTCCGAGTCACCCATCACGATGTACTTGCCACGGGCTTCGTCGAAACCTTTGCGGTAGGCGTTGCCATAGCCGCGATTCGGCTGGTGTACGACGCGGGCACCGAGTTCAGTGGCTATCTCGACCGAGCGATCGGTCGAACCGTTGTCGGAGACGATCACCTCGCCGGGAAGCCCGGTCCGTCGAATACCTTCGAGTGCCTTGGTAACGCAGGGACCGATGGTCTTTTCTTCGTCGAGACACGGCATCACGACCGAGATCACGATTTCCTGGCCCTCCGGGTCAATTACCCGCGCGACTGCTGGGTCTCGCGTGGCTCCCTGCATTGCGTGCACGGGCAAGCCGATTTCCTTCTCCATGGAACCTGCCTAGCACAAAATGAGCCGATCAAACGGCAATGGGCCATTATCACGGCGCGGCGAACGCGATGTGGCGCTCACATCGAAACCTGACTATTGTAGCGGAACAGCCGGTATCAGGGTCCACTCGGCGTACGTCTTTGGCCGCACGCTCCTGGAAGAAGGGGCGCCGTCCCCTGCAGCTATCCGGTGAGTAGCTGAGAGAACCGCACCTGATTGCCGGATGGATCCCGGAATGAGCAATCGCGGACACCATATGGCCGGTTGGTTGGTTCCTGCCCGACGGTGGCGCCTGCGCTCTTCACACGCTCGAAGGTTGCATCGCAGTAGACCGCACTTCCGGCTCGGATGGTTCGTAGGTTCACGAGCCCGCGAGCATCATATAGTACGTGTTATATTGGAGTCACATGCATAGTCGTGGTCTGGTTCTTGCTACCTCCTGCGTGACCACTGCGGCACACACGGGAAGGTGTAATTTTCACGGTTGAACTTGCGGTTCGAGAGTCGAAGCCGCCCCGTTCGGACGAACTGGGCGTGCTGCAGTACCTGCGGGCCCTCACCTTCGATTTTGAACGCGACGGACGGAAAGTCGGTTGCGTTATGGTTTACAGCGAACCCGATCCCGAGCGGCCGGGTCAGTACCGTCCAATCGTGGCGGCCGACTCGGGGTTCGAGGGGATCGCGTGCGTGGACGACACGGCTCGTGCGGCTCTGCTTGCCCTCGAAGTCTATGAACGCACCGGATCGCAGCCGGCCCTTCGGCTGGCAAAAAGATGGCTGACCTTCGTGGACTATATGCAGTATCCGGACGGCAGCTTCGCCAACTTCATTCGCAATCCCGCCGGTGTTCGAAACGCAACCGGCCAGACCTCGGTCACAGGCGGTTACTGGTGGTCAGTGCGGGCACTTCGCGCGCTGGCGCGAGCGTTTCGAGTGACCGGAGAGCGTCGCTACCTGGAAAGTTACGAACGCTGCGTGCTGGAGCCGCTGGCCGATGGAAAGATACAGGCGGTGCAGGCACTAGCCGAGCTGGACCTCTACCAGGCAAATCCAACCAAGGAGCTGGCGGCAACAATCCTCGATCGTTGCCGATTCATCGCGGGTTCCACGGCGACACCATACTTCCGCGACCAGCCGAACACGCCTGCGGTCAGCATGTGGGGGTATCATCAACTTCACGCCGTCACTTTCGCGGCCAAGGTCCTGGACCGGCCAGAACTTCTCACTGCCTGCCGCCGCACGATTCTCAATCTCATCGAGCCGGATGTACGGGCGCGATTCTGGCATTCGTATCCTGGACGCAGCAAAGATGGTGTCTGTGCCTACGATGTGGCGCCCATTATGCAGGGACTCACCGTGATGCACCATCTCACGGGTGCCCAAAAGTACCGCTCGCTGGCTCTGGATGCTGCCGACTGGTTCTACGGTCGCAATGATGCCGGTGTACAGATGTACGATCCGGCCCGAGGGAAGTGCCGCGACGGCATAACGCGCGGCGAGGCGTCGATAAACTATGGGGCCGAATCCGCGATCGAGGCCGGTTTCGCCGAACTGGACCGGCGCGACTTACTCGGAGAGTGACATCGGGACGGGTCGACCACACGGCGATCGCGGTGCGAGACCTGGACAAGGCAATCGATCGATACCGGGCAGTATTCGGCCCGGCGCAGGTCGAACGTGCGGTTGTCGCCGCTCAACGGGTTGAAGTCGCATTTCTGAGCTATGGAGATACCTACCTCGAGCTCGTTTGTCCACTCGATGAAACGTCCGGAGTGGCCAGATTTCTCCGGGCGCAGGGGGAGTCACTGCATCACATCGGCATGGCAGTTGACGATCTGGAAAGCGAGTTGAGCAGATTGGCCGAGCAGGGCGTGGAACTCATCGACCGTCAACCGCGCCGCGGTGTACACGGCCGTATCGCGTTCATTCATCCGCGTGGCACAGGTGGGGTGTTAGTTGAGTTGGTAGAACACGACCGACCGTAGCGCAAGATCAGTTCGAATGTGGTACAGCGAGGGATAGGAGCGAACGCCGTCTCCGCTCATCTCGACCATGCGAGGACGTGGCCGGGCAACAGTGCCTCGCCTCCGTGGTGTCGGGTGACCGGGCGGCGGGCCACTGCGGCTGGCGCCGCGGGCCGGCCCGACCGGAAGCGTCCGGCCGTACCGGAAACGTCCATGCAGTGTGGACATGCAGTCGATGGCCCCAATGGTCCTCGTCGGCACATACTTGAGGTACCGCGGGGCACGCGAAGCCGGGTTGGAGTGCGGCTGAGGTGGTTCGAGCATACGGCCGGCCACTACGCCGACCGGTACCATAGCGTGCCGACAGTCGTCGAAAAGGAAGCAGCAAGAATGAATGCAAGCGCAGCTCTTGGCGCATCCGAGGTGCTCGAGGAGCAGGCCGAGGGAGATCTCAAGGGGATCTTCCAGGACATCAAACAAACGTTGCGGGCCCCCTTCGTAAGTCTGGTATTCAGTGCGCTTGCGACCCAGCCGGACTACCTTCGGGTCGCGTGGCGACAGTTGCAGACCAACGCTCAGACGCTGTACTTCGAGGCACAGGCCGACGAAATCCGCCGATTTGCGGTGTCGTCGATGTCGGACATCGGTGAGATGCGCACGCCGGCGAATGATGCGGGTATTTCGCAGGTGCTGAGCGTCCTCCATTATGTGAATCCCAAAATCCTGCTGGCGGTCGCCGCGCTCCGGTCTTCCTTCCTCGGCCAGGTGCCGCGGACTTCCGTGTTACCCCCGGCAGAGAAACGGCAGGTGGCGCCGGGTCACGCCGCAGGAATGCCGGAAATCACGCTGGCCGACCCCAATTCGGGTGATGAACGACTGCGGCGCATATTCGGCGACATCAGTGCCGCATCGCCGACCGGTCTGGTGAGCAGCGAGTACCGGGCTCTGGCGACCTGGCCGGACTATCTGGAGGGTGCATGGTCGGCGGTGAAGCCGCGCATGACGACACTTGAATACCGGCGCGCGACCCGGCAACTGCGTTGGATGGCCGATGAGGCGGTACTGGGATTCCCATTTCGAATGGACGCCACACCCCACACGCTGCGGCTTGCGGGGCTATCGGAACAGCAGCTCGATACGGTGAGGACCGTACTCGATGACTTTTATCGAGAATCGGCTGAATCGGTGGCAAATGTAACCGTGTTCACCACCGGCATCGAGGGGAAGCATGGTGCTCTGGAGAATCGGTACCCGGTGGAGCTGGTCTAGTACGTCAGTCCGTGCTCGATATTAACTGCAAAGCGGCAATCGTTATGTCGTCATGGCCGCCGCGTTCGAGCGCGCGGTCCACCAGGTGATCGGCCGCGGCCTGCAGATCGGGAATGTGCGCCTGTACCAGGCCCGCCATCTCTTCGGCACTGGAAAAGGGTGGCGAAAAATAGCCATATAGACCGTCCGAGCAGCACAGGACTACCGAGTCCGGGTCGAGTGAGAAGTGAAACGTCTCGACCCCCGGGTCATCCCGATCGGGAGGACCTAGCCAGCGCGTGATCATGTGCGCACGCGGATCGTTCGCCGCTTGCTCGGCGGTCATAAATCCTCCACTCACGGCGGTCTCGGCCCAGGAGTGATCGCGCGTCAACTGCACGGCGGCGGTGCCGTCAATTCGATACACGCGACTATCCCCGATCCAGACGCCGCCGCCTTCATCCCCGATGCACACGGCGGCCACCAGGGTCGTCGCGTCGGCGGACGACGGAGACGCGTGAGGTCGATGAGCGACTTGAGTATTCAACGCTCGCGTCCGATTCGCCAATTCCTTCACCACGGACTGGACGGTCCAGGTCGCATCCTCGAGGAGTGGTGCAATCTGATCGAGC
>JANWJD010000125.1 GCA_025449555.1 Chloroflexota bacterium
AGGCGCGAGACGGGTATGCCGGTCCATTTGGCTACCACGTCGGCCACGTCATCCTCGCCCACTTCCTCTTTCAGCAAACCGCCGTTCGCCTGCATGGTCGCGAGCTTGGCCTCCCGCTCGCTCAAAGCGTGTTGAAGTTCCACCATCGTCCCGTAGCGCAATTCCGCCGCCGTCGCCAGGTTCGTCTCGCGCTCCGCTCGTTCGATTTCGCTCTTGGTCCGCTCGATCCGCTGGCGCGTCTCTCGAATCGCGGCGATCGCGTCCTTTTCGGCCTGCCAGTGACTCCGAAGCTCGTCAGACTTGCCCTGCAGTTCTGCAATTTCGCGCTGTACCCGTTCCAGACGTTCCGCCGATGCCTCATCGCGTTCATGCGAAAGCGCTGTGGTCTCGATTTGCAGTTGCATGATGCGACGTTCGATTTCGTCGATCTCGTACGGCATAGAGTCGATCTCCATGCGCAGCCGGCTCCCCGCTTCGTCGATCAGATCGATCGCTTTGTCGGGCAGGAAACGGTCGACAATGTATCGGTTCGAAAGCGTGGCGGCTGCCACCAGCGCAGCGTCGGTAATCTTGACGCCGTGGTGAACTTCATACCGCTCCTTGAGGCCGCGCAAGATGCTGATCGTGTCTTCGACCGTGGGCTCGTCGACCAGCACCGGCTGAAATCGACGCTCCAGGGCTGCGTCCTTCTCAATATGCTTTCGGTATTCGTCCAGGGTGGTCGCGCCCACCATGTGCAGCTCGCCACGCGCCAGCATGGGTTTCAACATGTTGCCGGCATCCATGGCGCCCTCGGCCGCACCAGCTCCCACCACCGTGTGGAGTTCGTCGATGAACAGAATAATGTTCCCTTCGGCCTCCTGGACTTCCTTCAGCGACGCCTTGAGCCGCTCCTCGAACTCCCCACGGTACTTCGCCCCTGCCACCATGGCGGCGAGATCGAGCTGAATCACGCGCTTACCCTTCAAGGGTTCCGGAACGTCTTCCCGCACAATACGGTGCGCCAGACCCTCCACGATCGCGGTCTTGCCCACCCCCGGCTCGCCGATCAGCACCGGGTTGTTCTTGGTGCGCCGCGAGAGCACCTGAATGACCCGTCGGATCTCTTCATCTCTTCCGATGACTGGATCCACTTTGTCGCGCCGCGCCAGATTGGTGAGATCGCGCCCGTAGCGTTCCAGCGCAGCGTATTTGCCTTCAGGGTTCTGATCCGTCACCCGCTGGCTGCCGCGAACTGTGCTCAGCGCCGCGAGCACCCGCTCCCGTGTCACCCCGATCCGCCGCAGCATCTTCCCAACAGTCGAGACATCGCGGTCGTCCGTCATAGCGAGCAACAAATGCTCGACCGACACGTATTCGTCGTGCATGTCCGCCATGATGTCGTGCGCGCGAACCAGTGCGGTGCGCAACTCGGGCGAAATAGCGGGTTGCGAGCTGCCGCCGTAGGCCGTGGCCAACCGGCCGAGCAATTGCTTGTCTTCGATTCGCACCTGTTCGGCCGCGACGCCGACGCGCTCCAGCAGCATCGGAACCAGGCCCTCGGGTTGGTCGAGCAGCGCGAGCAGCAAATGCTCTTCCTCGACCTGCGTGTGGCCGCGCTCCGAAGCGAGTTGTTGCGCCGTGGTCATCGCCTGTTGGGCGCGTTCGGTAAATCGTTGAACGTTCATTCGGTCTCTCTCCGGGTGTCGGCGCACGGTGTCGGGCGGTCAGGGCGGGGCGAGCCGTCGGACCTCTACAGTTCGACGCTCACTTCCGCTTCCTGACTGCCTTGCAGCCGCTTGATAATTTCTTTGAGTCGATGGCGCTCGGTCTCGTGTTCGGCGCCCATTCGTTCCAGTGCCTCGCTGTGTTCACGGCGCATGCGCTCCATCTGGTCGCGCATGTTGAGGATGACTTCGACCCCTGCCAGGTTCACTCCAAGCTCTTCAACCAGTCGTCGAATCTGGAGAATCCGCTCGATGTCATACGGAGAGTAGTAACGAATCTCTCCCTTTCCGCGCAGAGGTTCAACCAGCCCCAGGCGCTCGTAGTGGCGCAACGTCTGCTGGTGTACGTTCACCAGCTCGGCTGCCACGCTGATGGTGTAGCGACGTAGTTCACGCATGGACTTCCTCCCATTCCGGCCGCACGCTAAACCCCCGCCTGGGCAAGCTGCTGGAAGAGTTCGCGTTGCTTGTCGTCGAGCGTGGTGGGGAGTGAAGCATTGAGCTTCACATACAGATTGCCCCTGGATCCGGTTTTCAGATTCGGCATACCCTGACCCGCCAGCCGCATGACACGACCGTTTTGCGAAGACGGCGGTACGCGCATCGTGATCCGGCCGTCGAGGGTCCGCACATCCGCCTCGCCCCCCAGTACCAGCGTCGTGACGGGAACGCTCACTTCAGAATGCAGATCGTCCGCTTCGCGGCGAAAATTTGGATCGTTTGGGATATGCACCACCAGGTACAGATTGCCCGCCTTGCCTCCACTCTGGCCCGGGTTGCCCTCGCCGGGCACCCGCACCCGCGATCCCTCCCGCACCCCCGCCGGGATCTTCACCTCCAGCCGCTTGGTCTTGGGAATCGAGCCCTGACCATGGCAGGTCGGGCAGAGTTGGTCATTTTGCAAACCCGTGCCGTGGCAAGTCGGACACTGTTGCATGGTCTGGATCGTAAAGGTACGTTCGACCCCTCGAAACGCTTCCTGCAGCGACACGTCGACCGGTTGTTCCACGTCGGTCCCGGTCTGAGCCACTTCGGCCCGGCGCGGCGTCTTCCCCCGACCGAAGATCGAGCCAATATCGAAATCGAATCCGCCGGTCTGTCCGCTCGCCGTGCGCTGACCTCCGAATAGCGTTTCGAAGAAGTCGCTGAAATCGGCGGTCGTCGCGGTTCCGGTCTGGGTCGAAGTGGAACCGCCGGGACGGTAGCCGGCGACCCGCTTTTCCCAATCCGGTCCGAGTGTGTCGTACTTACGCCGCTTCTCGGGATCCGTCAGAACCGCATGCGCCTCATTGATTTCCTTGAACTTGGTCTCGGCGCTCTTGTCCCCCGGATTCACGTCCGGATGATACTTGCGAGCCAGCTTGCGATACGCAGTTTTGATGTCCTTCTCGGACGCCTTCTTATTGACGCCGAGAATCTTGTAATAGTCCTTGTAGTCCATCTGTCCTCCCCCCACGTTCGTGGCGGGGGACGAACCGGTGGTGTAGGTCCTACACCACCGGACCGCCCACGCTCGTGCGTATCAGCTCTCGCCTCCGTGTACACTCACCACGACCTGAGCCGGGCGCAACACCTCGTCTGCGTACGTATAACCGGTACGCACCACCTTGACGACGGTGTGATCGTCCACACTCGGATCGTTGACGCTCTGAATGGCCTCTTCCAGGCGCGGGTCAAACGGCTGACCCTCTGCCTCGATCGGCTCCACGCCTTCCTTCTGCAGCATCTGCTCGGGTTGATACTGCGTGAGGCGCACCCCTTCCATCAGACCCTCGCCCTCAGCTTCGGAAGAGCCGGCGTAATGCAGCGCCCGTTCCAGGTTGTCCTTCACGCTCAAAAGGTTCTGAAGTAGCTCTTTCTTCGAGCTGTGCGCCCGATCGGCGTACGTTCGCTCTATCCGTTTCTTGTAGTTCTCCATATCGGCGCGCACTCGCAGAAATTTTTCCTGGTGTTCGGCCGCATCCTGTCGGCTCTCATCGAGCGCTTTGCGCAACTGCTCCATTGATTCGGCGGTGCCGGCAGGCTCCTGAGAGGTCACGACCTCCTCCACTGCTCGCGGATCGGCATCCAATTCTTCGGCGCCTGGCCTCGCATATTCATTCGTTCCGTCAGACATCTACTGCTCCCCACCGAGGGTCGACCAAGGGCGGCGAAGTCGCCGCCCTCGCTCACGCCTCTTAGCTTTCTTCGCTCGAGCGGAACTCCGCATCGACCACATCATCGTCCTGTGGTGCCGTCGATCCGGACGTGGCGCCCGATGCGGCGCCGGCAGGTTCCTGATCCGCGCCGGCCTGGCTGTACAGCCCCTGCGCAACTGGAGCCCACGCCTGCTCGAGTTTCTCGCGCGCGCCGCGAATCTGGTCGGCATTGTTTCCTTTCAGGGCATCGCGCAGTTCATCCAGTGCACTCTGCACTGTCGCTTTGTCCGTCTCAGAGATGCGATCGCCTGACTCTCGCAGCGTCTTCTCGGTGCTGTACGCCAGCGTGTCGGCAGCGTTCCGTTCTTCGGCGGCGGCGCGGGCATCGGCGTCGGACTGCGCGTTCTGCTCCGCTTCTTTCACCATCCGATCGATGTCTGCGCTCGTCAGGTTGGTTGAGGCGGTTACCTTGACACTCTGCTCGCGGCCGGTTCCCAGATCCTTGGCGTGCACATTGATGATGCCGTTCGCATCGATATCAAATGTCACCTCGATCTGTGGGAGGCCACGAGGAGCGGGCGGAATGCCTTCCAGGCGGAACCGTGCAAGTGTCATGTTGTCGCGCGACATGGGTCGCTCGCCCTGTGTCACATGAATGTCCACCGCGGTCTGGTTGTCTTCCGCGGTACTGTAGGTCTCGCTCTTCGCGGTCGGAATCGTCGTGTTCCGCGGGATGAGCACGTTGTTCACACCACCCAGCGTCTCGATGCCGAGCGACAGAGGCGTGACGTCCAGCAGAACCACATCCTTGACGTCGCCCATCAGCACTCCGGCCTGAATGGCGGCGCCGATCGCGACCACCTCGTCCGGGTTCACGCCCTGATGCGGGTCCTTCCCCGTCATCCCCTTCACCAATTGCTGGATCACGGGCATACGGGTTGAACCGCCGACCAGGACGACCTCGTTGATGTCTTTCTCGCTCAGCTTCGAATCCTGCAGCGCCCGGCGGAACGGTCCCACACAGCGCTGCGTCAGGTCGTCGGTCAGTTCCTCGAACTTGGCACGCGTGATCGTCTTGATCAGGTGCTTCGGTCCGTTCTGATCGGCCGTGATAAACGGCAGGTTGATTTCCGTCTGGACGACGCTCGAAAGCTCGATCTTGGCCTTCTCGGCCGCTTCCAGCAGACGCTGCAACGCCTGGCGATCCTTCCGCAGGTCGATGCCCTCTTCACTCTGGAACTCGTCCGCGATCCAATCAACGATCCGGCGATCGTAGTCATCGCCGCCCAGATGGGTATCACCCGCGGTCGACTTCACCTCAAATACTCCGTCCCCGACCTCGAGCACGGATACGTCGAACGTCCCGCCACCCAGGTCGAAGACGAGAATCGTCTCGGCCTGCTTCTTGTCGAGCCCGTACGCCAGCGCCGCCGCGGTGGGCTCGTTAATAATGCGGAGCACTTCCAGCCCTGCGATCGTGCCGGCGTCCTTGGTAGCCTGCCGCTGACTGTCGTTGAAGTAGGCGGGAACGGTAATGACTGCCTGATTGACGGTGTCGCCCAAATACTTTTCGGCGTCCGTCTTGAGCTTTCCCAGGATCATCGCCGAGATTTCCTGTGGCGTATAACCCTTACCGTCAATGTTCTCCTTGTCGTTCGTCCCCATCTTGCGCTTGATCGACGCGATCGTTCGCTCTGGGTTCACTACCGCCTGGCGCTTCGCCAGCTGTCCAACCAGCCGCTCGCCGGTCTTCGTGAATGCCACGATCGACGGGGTGAGACGGCTCCCTTCCGTATTGGGAATAACGATTGGCTCACCGCCTTCCATGACGGCCACGACCGAGTTTGTAGTACCCAGGTCTATGCCAACTACTTTTGCCATGTGCCTTGACTCCTTCATTTGCATGTCCTGATGCAATGGACTTCTGTCTCGCCTAAGTGTAAAGAGTTGAGTGCATACTTGTCAACGATTATGATTGAGCCTTCTCCTATCAAGAAGAGGCGCGAGGAAAGGCCCCGCCCGTCACGGGCGGGGCCCATAGCCAACAGTTATCCAGCCGGCGCGGGGGGCGGCGACTGCCATCCCGTCTCTAAACCGGGAAGCAAGATGGCGTCGAAGTGCGCGTACTTCATCACTTCGGCCGGCGATGACCGATCGAGCAGTGCATGTTCCACCACCCGATCCATCACGTCCACGGGTACCAGATTCATGGCGGCCCGTACCTCATCGGGAATCTCTTCCAGATCCTTCAGATTCTTGTGTGGGAACAGGACGGTTCGGATGCCTGCCCGGTGGGCGGCGAGGACCTTTTGCTTGAGCCCTCCAATCGGCAGTACCTGTCCGCGCAGCGTGATCTCACCGGTCATCGCCACTTCGCGTCGCGCCTCGCGCCCGGAAAGTGCGCTGATGAGCGCTGTGGCCATCGTGATTCCGGCCGATGGACCGTCTTTGGGAATGGCGCCGGCCGGCACGTGGATGTGAATCGAGTGCTCCTCGAAAGCGCTCGGCTTGATTCCGAGATCGCGGGCTCGCGAGTGGACGAACGACATAGCGGCGCGTGCCGATTCTTGCATCACGTCGCCCAGTTGGCCGGTAAGTATGAAGTTCGGCTTGCCGTCCATCAGCGTCACCTCAACCGGGATGACGTCACCACCGTCTTCGGTGACCACCAGTCCGGTCGCAACCCCGATCTCGTCCTTTTCCTCCGCGATGCCCCAGGTAAAGCGAGGGGCTTTGAGGTAGGACGGGATATCGTCGCTGTCCACCTTGACGGTTTCCGCTTCGTACTCTGCGAAACGTCGAGCGATCTTACGACAGATTGAGGCGATCTCTCGCTCCAACTGGCGTACGCCGGCCTCGCGCGTGTACTCGCGCACGATCCGGTGAATCGCACCCTCGGTAATTTCAAGTTGGACTTCTTCTATTCCGTGAAACTTGCGCTGCTTGGGGACCAGAAAACGCAGGCCAATCTGTACTTTCTCGGCCTCGGTGTAGCCGGCG
>JANWJD010000126.1 GCA_025449555.1 Chloroflexota bacterium
GCAGCCGCGATGTCGTAATCGCCTCCCAGGAAGTCGTCACACAACGCCTTCATCGACTCGAGGTGCTGCCTGAAACTCGGACTGGCCTTCCAGGCTTTGAGCGAGGGGTCGTCGATCCACTCAGAGATAGAGGTGAATCGCAATGGATCACCTTGTGCCCGCAAGAGTGTGGCCGATTGGAAGCCGGGGGTGTCCTGGGTGGCCTGACTGATCCAATCCTTCCAGCGGTCGATGAACTCGTCAGCTTTCCCTTCTTTCACTTGCCAGCGTCCGGATGCAAACTTGGTCTCGTCCATCATCGTGTTCCTTTCTACGCTCTGGTCGAAGCATGGGACGGTTGCAGTGCCGCCCTCCATTCACGCCTTACGATACGAACGATCCGTTCCCTGAGCGTTCCCTCCAGGTGGCGGGCTTACGCCGACGTGGGCGAGGCAAGGCGTAACGCGCGCCGGGCCCAGAAGGGTTGACCGGCTTGCTCGTACAGACTGCGAGCAGTGTCGAAGTGTCGAAGTGCTCGCTGCTTGTCCGCTTCCGCCTCGGCTAGGCTTCCCGCCGCGGATTCCGCCATGGCCCGCCAGGCGGAACTGTTGAACATCGCTGCTACGCGGGCGGCGGACTCGGCGTACGGCCGGCCACCCTCCGGGTCGGCGAGCAGCGCGAACGCTTCGGCAGCCATGGGATTGAGCAGCGCGCTGCAGGTCGGACAGTCGCCGTAGCGTGCGGCCGCTGCCGCCGCTGCCTGTACCGCATGAACGGCTCGCTCCGCATCACCTTGCTCGACGGCCGCGAAGGCAGAGGTAGCGTAGATCCGGCCCCACATATGATTCGCCATGGGAGAGATGGTGGAGATGCTCGAGGCGTGCCGCAGATACCGGTCTGCTTCGCCATAGGCGCCCTGGCATACGGCTAGTTCAGCACGACGTTGCCAGGGAAGGGCGCCCGATCGGGTGCCCACGGATGCATGCAACTCACAACTCCGTTCGAGGCACCCGGCGGACTCCTCCCACCGGGCCTGAAGCAAGAGGGATTCACCGAGCAGGCACCAGGCAAACGACTGGGCTCGGACCGCGCCAATTTCTTCAGCCTGGTCCAGCGTCCGGCGTGCGTACTGCTCGACGGAACCGGAGAGCCCGTCCCCATACAGGTGACACTGTCCGATGCAGTGGTGGATGTCGAAGATGCGTGAAAGCTGTGCGGGACCGCCGTTGCCGGCCCCCAACCGTTCGAGCTCCGACTCCAGCCCCTCCCGCCACTCACCACTGAAGTGCGAGACGATGGCCAGTGCCTCGTGCGCGGCGGCGAGATCGTCTGGCGTACCGTACGTCTGTGCCAGCGCGCGAGCCTGTTCGCCGTAACGCCCCGCACCCGAGATATCTCCGGTTTCCCAGGAGTGATTGGCTCGGGCGCGAAGCACCCGCCCCTGCTCAGCCGGGTCGGGCCTGAGTGCCTCGGCCGCCGCCAGGTGAGGGGCTGCGGCGTCTGGTCGGTGTTGCATGAGCCAGGCCTCGGCACACTTGCGCTCGAGCCGTGCTGCCGCCCGCGAATTATCCCCCGTCTCGAGTGCCAGCCTGTACGCCTTCGCCGCACCCGTCCCGTCTCCCGATAGCATCCGCAGGTCGGCGACTCGTTCCCATAGGTCAGCCGCCAATTGCGGCTCGAGGGCTTGACGCGCCCTGATCTCTTCATACAGCTGTTGGGTCCTCGGACTTGGTTCGGTCCCGAGTTCACGCTGCAGGAGTCCAGAGAGATGTTCGTACTGACGGAGCGCTTCTTCCCGCCGCCCAGCCAGTGCACAGAGGCGGATAAAAGTCACATGGCTCTCCTCGTGTAACGGCTCGATCGAGACCAGCCGCCGCACAATATCGGTAGCACGCTCGAGCTCTCCACGGGACTCGAGCAAGCCCTCCAGTTCCTCCAGCGTCGCCATGAACTCGAGGTGGAGTTCGCGTCGAGGTTCGTCCGTCCACTCCTCATAGAGGTCATCCGGTAGAAGCCCGGTGCGATACAGGTCGATTGCCCGCTGATACGTGCTGATCTCTCCGCTACGCCGGGCGGCGGCTAGCTCGGTCCGGAACGTCTCCACATCGGTCCACAGGGAGGCGGTTGGAAGTGAGAGCAGATCGACCTCGGACGAGATGAGCCTGTCTCCGGATGGGTGGACCGTGTCAAGTGCACGGCGGGCGTGATGCAGCGCTTTGCGCAGGTTCGCCCCTGCCGCCTCGGGACCCAGTTCGGGCCAGAGCGCGTCCATGATCTGTTCTCGGTGCAGTCGGTGAGCCGGGGCCAGTGCCAGCAGCTTGACGAGCGCAGCGGGCTTTCTGCGGTGCCACATGGAATCGGCGACCGAGGAGTCTCCGACATTCACCCGGAAGCCGCCCAGTAACTCAATCCGCAGCTGCTCCAACTAACCCTCTGCACTCCTGACTTCGGGTCGATGATACGGCGCGAGATGCAGGGCAGTCCACCGAACGCTCTGTCGCATGCGACGGGGCCCGGCTAACGTCGTGAGGTCAGTGCAATACGATTCCCTGGTTGCCGGAGCGCCACGCTCCTACTTCCCGATGAATCGGCTGACCAGGATACTCACTTCAAAGAGTACGTAGAGGATGCCACCAAGAATGATGGGAGACACGGCATCCGCTCCGGGCGTTGCCACGGTGGCGAAGACGAAGATCCCAAAAAAGAAATGGATCCGTTTGCGAGACAGCCACCCCGACGACGTGATGCCGATCGCGGAAAGGGAAACGAGCACCAGCGGTAGTTCGAACGATATGCCGAACACCAGAAGTATCAAGGAGATAAACCCGATGTACTCACTCGCAAACGGGATGACCTGCAGGTTCTGGCTCTCGAACTTGCCGAAAAATTGCAGCGCGAGTGGAATTACTTCGTATGCCGTAATGACTCCGCCGGCGAACAGGACCAGTGCCGAGGTGATGACCAGCGGACCAACCCGACTCGTCTTTCCGCTGAACGCAGGCGCGACAAAGGCCCATGCCTGGTACATCGTTACCGGAAGTGCAAAGGCAAACCCGATGATGATGGCGACTTTCAGATTGATGGTAAAGGCGCCGTAGACCTCAGGCACGTACAGTGTCTTGACGTGCAAACTCGCGCGCACCGGAGCCACCAACAGCGCGATGACCTGTTTTGCCAGGAACCAGCCGACGATCGATCCGAGCACGATTGCCCCCACCGATACGATGAGCCGATGTCGAAGTTCCTCGAGATGCTCGACGAACGTCAAGTACTTCGGATCGGGTTGTTTACAGGGAGTGCGAACGGACGATGCAACGGACATGATACAGGCCTCTATTTACGTGAAGTGTGAAGAGCACAGCGTGGCACCGCCGCCCGGCCGAGATCGAAGCAGCCGAGCGGTGTGCCGCGAAATGTTGTCGCGCTAGCGCGACAAACTAGCCGGCGTTTGAGTACGGAACAGGTGCGGGACTAGCTTCCGACTCGGGTGCCGCGGCATGCGAGGGCTGAGGCACGACGGCCACGGGCTGTGGCACCGCGACCGGCGCCTGCGCCTCATGAGAGGCCGTGATCGAATCCGTCAACTCCGACGTACTCTGCTTGAACTCTCGGATTCCCTTACCCAGCGCTCCACCGATTTCCGGGAGGCGCTTTGGCCCAAAGACGACGAGAGCCAGGCCGAGTACTATTGCCAGCTCCCAGATGTGACCACCAAACATGGTTCGTTCTCCTCTAGATGACGATTGATTTCAGTAGTCATTACGCATGTTCGTTACAAGTTGGATCACTGCGCGCCCGCGGAAAGGAAATATTTAGTCAGGCAGTCACATCCCTTCGGCGAACGGCGACCATCAGAACGACGAGCAAAATGGCGGCGTAGATGGCGAGCGCGATCAGCGATTGTCCCGCACTCGGCGTGCCGGGCGAAACGCGTGACAGACGGGTACCGGGTAGGAGGAGTGGCCCCACGACGCGGGTGATCATGTCCTGGCTGTAGATGAACGGAAAATGCTCCGCAATCGTGTTCCAGATCCCACCCAGGCTGGAAAAAAGCTCGCGCAGCACAATCTCGGCCAGCGTCGAGCCAATCCCGAACCCAATGCCGACCGCCGCGGAGCGTGTGACAACCGCTGCTGCATAAGCCAGCAGGAGATAGAAACTTGAAACGTACCAGGCGGTGACGAGACCTTTCAGCATCGTCATTGCAAAGGCACCGTCGACTAGTCCAGAAGTCCATGCAGGGTTGCCGGTGAATGAGGCGACCAGCAGCGAAGTACCGGTCGCGACGATGAGGATGGCGATCAATGCCATCAAAACCCCGATCAGCAGTACGGAGAGCGCGGTGAGCGCCTGGGTGGCACGGGCCGGACGCCGTGTAAGGATGGACCTGATCGTCCCCCACCCGTACTCGTTACCGGCCCAGCTACCGCCGAGCACCGGCCAGAAGAAGGGGGCGAAGAAGGAAGAAAATGCCAGGGCCGCGAGCCATCCTCGCGGCAGCAACAGATTGCCTCTACCCTCGATGCGAGTTGCCTGTCCCCAAAAGGCCAGAACCGTCAGCGCCAACAGCATGAACAGAATCACTCGTGGCATCCAGCGTTTCGAAAACTTCATCCATTCAAACGACAGATACGCGCTCATTCGGCATCTCCGGTTACGTCGAGGAAGTACTGTTCCAGGCTCAGTTCGCGCGGCCGCAACCGCGAGAGGTACATGCCCTGATCAGCCAGTGCCCGTGTTAGGTCGCCCGCCCGGTCCAGCGGCGCTTTCACCAAAAGCAGATCGTCGTCGCGACTCACCTCGCCGACCCACGGGAGTGCCCGCAGCGTTTGCTCGGCGGCAGCGACTGGTTTGACCTGGATTTCCAGGCTGCTGCCGCCGAGCAAGTCCTCGACCCTGCCCTGCACCACAACCCGGCCGTGGCTCATGATGACGATCCGATCGCAGATTTGTTCGATCTCGTGCAGCACATGGCTCGAGATGAGAACGGTATGTCCCTGCGCCTTGAGACGCTTGATGAGATCGCGCATCTCGACGATCCCGGCTGGGTCGAGGCCGTTGGCGGGCTCATCCAGGATCAGGAGATCGGGCGAGCCCAGCAGGGCTGCACCCACTGCGAGGCGCTGCTTCATGCCGAGCGAATAGGTGCTGAACTTCCGCCCTGCTGCACCGGTCAGGTCGAGCAGGTCCAGCACCGCTATCACCCGCTCGTTCGGAATCTGACTGA
>JANWJD010000127.1 GCA_025449555.1 Chloroflexota bacterium
GGGAGCCGACCTCGTGATCATCACACCTGCGGCCGGTGGCGCGCCCGACGTCGCGGCCGCCCGAGCAGCAGGCGTTCCGGTCATCCGCCGCGCGCAGCTCCTGGGAGCATTGACGAACCCAGGCCGCGGAATCGCAGTGGCGGGTACGCATGGCAAATCAACCACGAGTGCGTTGATCGCGCACATCTTGATCGAAGCAGGACTCGACCCAACCGTGATCGTGGGCGCAGTAGCCGTCGACATCGGTTCCAACGCGCGCGTTGGAGCGAGTCGGTTTGTGGTGGTGGAAGCCGACGAATTCGATGCGGCGTTTCTCGAGCTCGCACCCGAAATTGCGGTTATAACAAGTGCCGAACCTGAACATCTCGATTATTTCGGCTCGGCGGATCGTATGTTCGAAGCGTTTAGCCGATTTGCCCGCCAGGTGAAGTCTACGCTTCTCATCTGCTCAGATGACGCGCCGGTGGACGTTATTGCCGGCGAGGCGACGTGCGCGGTCGTCACGTATGGGCTGGAGTCGGGCGACTGGCGTGCCCGGCAGATTGAGGATCGCGGCGAAACAACAGTCTTTCAGGCGGGAACCGGCGGAAACGAGCGCGAATATACGATGCAACTGGCCGGCGAGCACAACGTGCGGAATGCGCTGGGGGCGCTCGCGACGGCCGACAGGTTGGGAATCGCGGCGGATCTGGCGGCGCGGGCGCTGGCGAGCTTCGCCGGAATCGGACGGCGCTTCGAGCTGGTTGGAGAGGCAAACGACGTGCTCGTGATCGACGACTACGGTCATCATCCCACCGAGATCCGAAGGACCCTCGCCGCCATGCGGGGGCGATTCGGCCGGCGTATGCTGGTGATCTTTCAGCCACACACCTTCAGTCGCACTCGGGCTTTCTTACGAGAGTTCGCCTGCGCTTTTGCCGACGCCGACCGGGTGTACGTGCTCGATATTTATGGAGCGCGCGAGAGCGACACGCTCGGAATATCCGCTCTCAATCTGGTACAGGCCGCGGATGGGCGTCACCGGGACATGCTGTATACAGGAACGCCCGAGGAAACAGTTCGGCGCGTACTGTTCGACGTTGAGCCGGGAGACCTGGTTGTGACCATGGGCGCCGGAGACGTCGACCGGCTCGGTCCAGCCATCCTGACAGGGATTCGGGGTAACCCGGCATGAGCACCACGAGCCGTCGGACTCAGACCCGCAGCCGCACCGGCAGCGATAACCGGGGAGTACATCCGGTCATCCCGTCGATTGTCGCCTTGCTCCTTTGTCTGGCGGCGATGGCCGCGGCATTCGCCGGTATCTTCAAGGTGAGGACGGTTGAGGTGGTTGGCCCCGGCCTCCCGCAGGCGCGCATGCTGGCGGTCGCCGGCGTGACCGGAGCCAACATCTTCACTGTGAGATCGGACGCGGTGGTGGCCAGGCTGAGTACGGTGCGGGAAATCGTGGTCACCGGGGTCGAAACCTCGTTCCCCGATCGGGTCATCATTCATGCCCAGATGCGACCGTCGCTGGTAGCGTGGCAGACCCCGAACGGGTTGTTCGTACTCGACCTGGACGGGAGGGTCATTGACCGCGTCGTGCATACAACGCTTCCTATCATCCTGGGATCAGACCGCAGTGGTGGCTTCGGCCCCGGCATCGTCGAAGCGGTGCGGTACGCAGTGCAGGCACTGCCACCGGCGCCAAACGGCGCGATTTCCACCTTTCGCTACGATCGGAAGAGCGGCCTGACGATCCAGGGTCGCGCGGGATGGCACGCGATCGTGGGCATGGGCGACCCGGTTGCTTTGGTGCGACGCATCGCAGAGCTCGTGGCGGTCTTGCAGAAGGCTCCGACACTGTCGGAAAAGCTAGTGACGCTCGACCTGCGCTATGCGAAACCGGTTGCCCGCTTTGTGCATTCTTAGCTCAAAGTTTGGGTGGTAAGGTGAGCACCGCGTCAACTCGACCGAGGGGAGTGGATGCAGCCGCCTGTGCGGTCGTAGCAGGAGAGGGCGGCGGGCCACTGCGGCCGGCGCCGCGGGCCGCCCTACCGGATCGCGGCCGAGGTGGCGGGCCACCGTTTCTGGTGGTTGAATGGACCTTTCGCTCCATTCGCGTGGGAAGGCATGGCTCCCATCCGAAGGCCATGGAAGGCGTCGTGATATTGGCCCCCAAAGTGCGAAAGACGTGAAGTATACTGTGAGCACTTTGTTGCTGAGCGGAACCTTCTGATGCCCCGAGATGATGTGATCGTCGCGCTGGATATCGGCACGACCAAGATTTGCACCGTGATTGCCGAGGTCGATCAGAATCGTCAGATCAACATCGTCGGGGTGGGAACCGCGCCGTCGGCCGGCATGCGTAAAGGCGTTGTCGTCAACATCGACGAAGCGGCGGGAGCGATCCAGCGTTCCGTCAAGAAGTGCGAGCGTCTCTCCGGCTATACGATCGAATCGGCCTATGTAGGGGTGACTGGGTCTCACATCTCGGGCATGAACCGACGCGGCGTGGTGGCGGTTTCACCCAACGCCGCCGAGATCACGCCACTGGACGTCGAACGTGCGAGAGAAGCGGCGCGAGTCCAGGCGATAGCGAATGACCGCGAGATCATCCATGTGCTTGCTCGCGGATACACCCTCGATGGACAGGACGGGGTACGGGATCCGGTGGGCATGGCGGGCCGGCGGCTCGAGGCCGAGATGCATATCATCACCGGCGGCACGACCTCGATTCACAATCTCGTGCGCTGCGTCAATCGTGCCGGCCTGGAGATCGACGATCTCATCCTCCAGCCACTGGCCTCCAGTGAAGCAGTGTTGAGTGCCGCTGAGAAGGACATCGGCATCGCGCTGGCCGATATCGGCGGAGGAACCACCGATATCGCCGTCTTTTGCGACGGCGGCGTGACCTACACCAGCGCCCTGGTCGTGGCCGGCAATCACGTTACGAACGATCTGTCGTTGGGACTGCGAGCACCGTTTTCAGCGGCAGAGCGCATCAAAATCGACTACGGCAGCGCCATGAGCTCGGAAGTGGATCCACACGAGACGCTCGAAATCCAGACGTACGACCAGGAGGAGGGAGAACTCATCTCCCGGCGTCTGGTGGCCGAAATTATCGAATCGCGCATCCAGGAAATACTCAGCTTGATTCAATCGGAAATTCGCCGAGCCGGCTTCGATGGTCATCTTCCCGCCGGGGTAGTGCTGGTGGGCGGTACCGCGGAATTACGTGATATCCGACACCTGGGGAGGGAGGTTCTGGGACTTCCGGTGCGGGTCGGGGTGCCCACCGGAGCAATCGGCTTGACCGATACAATCATGCGACCGGCCTTTGCAACTACGATTGGACTTTTGCAATGGGCGGCGTATCATACTGATGGAGTGCATGCGTCTGTGCCGGCCTTCGGAGAGTGGAGGGGTGTGAGCAGGCTCAAGGGCTGGTTCCGCGAGTTTCTTACATAGAGGACCGGATTACACCATGAGGAGAGTTACTTGGACAACATGCGACCATTCCGGGATCCGGACAGGAGAGGAGGGGGCATGATCGGAGATCACTTGCCGGACGCGACGATCAAGGTCGTCGGCGTGGGTGGTGGCGGCACGAACGCCGTCAATCGGATGATTCGAGCCCAGGTACAGGGCGTCGATTTCATCAGTGTCAACACTGATAGTCAGGCGTTGCAGAGCGCACAGTCGCCCAATCGGATCCAGATCGGTGAAAAGCTCACGCGAGGTCTGGGCGCCGGTGGGAACCCCTCGATGGGACAGAAGGCGGCGGAAGAAAGCAGCGAAGAACTGTATGAGGCGATGCGCGGCGCCGACATGGTGTTCATTACCGCCGGCATGGGGGGTGGAACCGGAACCGGGGCCGCTCCTATCGTGGCGCAAATCGCGCAGGATCTGGGCGCACTGACCGTGGGAGTGGTCACCAAGCCGTTCTCGTTTGAGGGAAACCGCAGACGATCTTCCGCGGAAGAGGGAGTCGCGGCGCTCAAGGATAAAGTAGACGCACTCATCACGATTCCCAACGATCGGCTGTTGAGCATCGCCGACCAGAAGATGTCCATGACGGACGCCTTTGCCCTGGCCGACGAGGTACTTCATCAGGGAATCCAGGGTATCTCCGATACCATTACCAAGCCTGGAATGATCAACCTCGATTTCGCCGATGTGAAGGCGATCATGTCGCATGCCGGGTCCGCGCTGATGGCGATCGGTCGCGCCGCAGGCGAGGATCGCGCCGAAAAGGCGGCACAGGCGGCCGTCTCGAGCCCGCTGCTCGAAGTGTCGATTTCCGGCGCCAAGGGCGTGCTATTCAATATCGCCGGGAGCGATTTCACTCTGCATGAGGTGAATCAGGCTGCCCGGGTCATCCAGGACGCGGCTGATGGAGACGCCAATATCATCTTTGGCGCCGTCATCGACGAGCGACTGCAGGACGAGATTCAGATTACGGTCATCGCGACCGGGTTCGAGGGTCGGACCAACACGGTGCAGCGTGGCGTCAAGCCCGCGCGAGATTTACAGCGACCGCGTTCGTCCAGTTTCGACGAACAGCGTACGGCCGAGAGCCGGCTCGAGAACACGCGCCCTGAACCGCGCGCCGAGCCACGCCGTGATCCGCAGCCATACACCCGGCCGGATACCGACGATGGCGATGACGAGTACGATATCCCGGCTTTTATTCGACGCCGTTGAGCACAGAGAAGAGGGCCGGTAACGTGGGCTGCCGGCCCTCTTCTTATTTCGCCCGGTGTAGACTGGGCTGAGCCTCGGACCGGCCTGGCCGGATGCGGGAGATGCGGCTCGACGCCCTGTCTCTCGCCACGATTCGAGGCGTGAAGCACGTGCAATTGGCCCCGCACAGTGGCGCGGCCACAGCAAAGGAAGTCCGCAGTGTTCCGGAAAGACAAAGGATCTGAGTCGACCGCGGTGGCCGTCGACGAAGCAGCAGTCCTCGCTAATCTGAGAAAAATCATCGATCCCGATCTCCACCGCGACATCGTATCTCTGGGAATGATCAAGGACCTGGCCATCAATCCGGGTGATGGTGGCGCGCGCGTGAGCTTCACCTTCGAGCTCACCACCCCGGCCTGCCCGGTACGAGACCAGTTCAAGAAGCAGGCTGAGGCGGCGACGCTCGACGTACCGGGAGTCGCGGCGGTCGACGTGAAGATGTCCGCCAACGTGCGCTCCAGTGGACCTGCCAGCAGCGCCGGCCAGATCCAACTGCCGGGCGTGAAAAACGTGATCGCGGTGGGAAGCGGCAAGGGCGGTGTCGGCAAATCGACGGTGGCAGCCAACCTGGCAGTCGCGCTTGCACAATCCGGCGCCCGAGTCGGCCTGCTGGACGCGGATATGTACGGTCCCAGTGTGCCGGCTCTGATGGGAATTCGGGCGCAGCCGCGAGTGGACGACAAGACGCTCATTCCGAATGAGGCGCATGGCGTCAAACTGATGTCGATCGGCTTCCTGACCGATGAGGAGAAACCGGTAATCTGGCGAGGTCCCATGGTCGGCCAGGCGATCAAACAGCTGTTGGGCGACGTCCGTTGGGGCGAGCTCGACTACCTATTGGTCGATCTGCCGCCTGGTACCGGTGACGCACCTCTCACGCTCATTCAGTCGATTCCATTGAGTGGCGTGGTGGTGGTCACGACGCCACAGGAGGTGGCGCTCGGCATCGCCACCAAAGCGCTTCAAATGTTCCGCAACCTCCGCGTGCCGATTCTGGGCATTGTGGAGAACATGAGCGGTTTCCACTGCCCGAACTGTGGACATGAGACGAACATCTTCAGTCTCGGCGGTGGCAAGAGCGCGGCTGACGCCAACAAAGTGCCGTATCTCGGTGGTGTGCCACTGGATGAAGCGATTCGCGTCAGCGGGGACGAAGGTCTGCCGGTGCCCGCCGGTCAGCCCGGTTCGGTGCACAGCGAACCGTTCGAGACCATCGCACGTAAGCTCGCAGCGCAGGTGAGCATTCAAAGCCGGCGGGCGATTCCCCTGGTCGTCAAATAAGCATGGCCCCGGTCACAATCGACGAGATCTACGCCGCGCGGGACCGCATTCGTGGTGTGGCAGTGGTCACACCACTGGTCGAGGGCATTGGGCTCGACGTACCCGCCGGCAATGAACTCCGGCTCAAGGCGGAGAATTTCCAGCGCACGTGGTCCTTCAAGCTGCGGGGAGCCTTCAACGCAGTGTCCAGTCTGTCGGCGGATGAGCGCGGGCGAGGTGTCATCACCTACTCCTCAGGGAACCACGGTCAGGCCGTCGCCTGCGCCGCATCGCTGCTCGGGATACGGGCAGTTATTGTGATGCCGGAGGATGCGATCCCGATCAAAGTGGCGATGACGCGCGCGTATAATGCTGACGTCGTCTTCGCAGGCCATTCTTCGCTCGATCGGCAGCAACGCGCCATGGAATTGATCGAAGAACATGGCTATGTCGTGATTCCTCCATTCGATGACCGGCGGATCATCGCGGGCCAGGGCACAGCCGGTCTCGAAATTGTGGAGCAGTGGCCCGAGGTCGAGGCCGTGGTGGTCCCGGTCGGCGGTGGGGGCCTGCTCTCCGGGGTGGCCACTGCTGTCAAAGCGTTGCGCCCGGACGTACGCGTCATCGGGGTGGAACCCGAAGGAGCGGCCGACGCGCGTGACTCGTGGGCGACCGGCACAATTTCGACCTGGGCTTCGGTCGATACCGTCGCCGACGGATTGCGCACCAGCCGGGTGGGTGAGTTGAACTTCGCGACCATACGGGAACTGGTGGACGACATCGTGACCGTGACCGACCGGGAGATTCTCACCACGGTGGGCACGCTCGTGCAGGGAGCCAAGCTGGTGGCCGAGCCGTCAGGCGCGGTGGCCTCCGCAGCCGTGCTGACGGGAAAGACCGGGTTGAAGCACGCGCGCATTGTGGCGCTCGTCAGTGGCGGCAATATCGATCCCGACCGTCTGCGGAGCTGTCTGGAACCGGACGCATCCCGTCAGGAAGTCCTCGCGTCCGGATAATGCGCGCGACTACCGCGGGCATCATCCTGGCGGGTGGTCGCAGCAGCCGCATGGGCGCCGACAAGGCGCTGCTTGAAATCGAGGGCGAAACGATGCTGGCCCGAATCGCGCGAGTCGTGTCGACCGTGGTGTCCGAGGTGGTGATCGTGGGGCGGACCGCGCTTCCGCCGGAGCTCGAGGGTACCCGGGCTGTCACTGACGCGTACGGTGAGGCCGGTCCGCTCGGGGGGATTGCGACGGGATTAGTGTATCTGGACACCGAGCACGCGCTAGTCGTGGCGTGCGATCTACCTTACTTGCAGGCCGATCTATTGCGGTTGCTGGTTGAGCTCGCTCCCGGATACGACGCAGTGGTGCCTCGCCTCCCGCACGGGACGGCGAACAGCCGGCCGGATCGGGAAAGTAGGGAAGGTGCAATGGGAGAGCAGGCGCGGGGGCCTGCCCCTACCCATGGAACGTCTCGCGGGAAGCCGGCCACGACGGGGCGCACGGAGAAGAGACCGGGTGGGAGTCACGAGGAAGATCGGTCCGAGCGGAACGTCCGGGCCCATCCGACGTGCGCGGTGTATGCGCAAAGCTGTGTGCCTGTCATGCTGGGCCGGCTTGCTGAGGGCCGATATCGACTGGGAGAGCTACTCGATCCGCTGCAGGTGCGCTGGGTGGAGGAGGACGAGATCCGGCGAGTGGATCCGGAAGGTTGGTCGTTCCTCAATGTCAACACGCCGGATGACTGGAGTAACCTCACGAGCGCGAACCGTTCGCGAAGGTGCGAGCGCGGGTGACGAAGTACCCGGATCACTTCGTTGAATCGAGGACTTGCTCCCGGTAGCGGCGCGCGAGTTCGACGTAGTGGGCGGCGGCGTGTTCGATCCACCAGCGCGTAGCACCCGTCGTCCCCTTTTTCACCACGGCGGGTTGGCCGGCCGCCATGGTGTCGTCCGGAATCTGGGCGCCGGCTAGAACGGTGCTGCCGGCGGCGATCAGCGAGCGTGCACCGACCCGAGCCCCTTCCAACACCACGGCATTCATGCCGACGACCGCACCATCGGCGATCTCGCATCCCTCCAACAGAGCGCCATGTCCGATGGTGACATCCGAGCCGATCATGGTTCCTCGATTGGTTGACACGTGGAGGACACAGTTGTCCTGTACATTGCTCCGCGGACCGATCACGATTCCCTGTTCGCCATGGTCGGCCCTCAGTACGGCGCCGAACCAGATGCCGGCGTCTTCCCCGACGGTCACATTGCCGACGAGCACCGCCGTCGGGGCTACGAAAGCGGTCTCCGCGACCCGCGGCCGAAAACCCTCGAACTCAACAATCATGTGGTCTTACTATTTCCAGGTGGCGAGAATATCCCCGTTCGACGATAGCTTATCCACCCGGTTGCCGATGAACTCCGTCAGGTACACATTTCCCTGGCCATCCAGTGCGATGCCGGAAGGATCATCGAGTTGGAGAGCACCCGTGGATCCAAAATCCTTCACGATCTTTCCGGACTGGTCGAACTTGACGACGTCGCCGCTCTGTTCCGTCACCACGATGGTACCCTGCCCGTCAATCGCAATCGCTTCGGGAGCACCGAGATGGACGGTCCCGCCTGCCCCGTCGCCCCAGGAGGCGACCGGCTTGCCATCCGGCGTGTACTCCCGTACCCGACCTCCGCCGAAGTCCGCGACGTAGAGATTTCCGTTGGGCCCGATGGCGACTCCGTACGGGTCCACGAAGTCGTGCTGTCCGATCTTCCCGAGGAGAGCCCCACTGGGCGAAAGGTGCAGCACGGCTTCGGCCATGTGATCCGAAACAAAGATATCTCCATTGTCGGCCACCGCGAGGAGGGTTGGAAAGGAGCCGGTCTCAGCGTTCTCGGTACTGAACTGTGCAATTGGCTTACCGGCGCTGTCCAGTTTGTCCACCAGGTGATTCGCCGCATCCGTGACATACACGTTTCCAGTCCGGTCGAGCGCAATGCCGTACATGGTATCGAAAATCTTGGGATTGCTCCCCGCGTCGGTCCAACTCGACAGCACGGAGCCCGCGGCTGAGAGGGTCGCGATGCGGCGATGATGCTGGTCGGCAACGAGGATGTTACCGTGCGCATCCACGACTACATCCGACGGACCGTCGAAGAGTGGTGGCGTGGCGGTCGGCGTCGGGGACGCCTTCGCGCGCTTGCACACTTTCACCTTCTTTTTATGACCGTGCACCTTTTTCGTGACGAACTTACACCGGGCAGCCGCGCCGGCGGCCCCAGCCGGCACGTTCGATCGGGATTCGGCCGAGACGGCAAGCGATGAACCAAGGAGTACGGCCAGCAAGCAGGCGGTGGGAAGCGTGGCGAATCGATGGGACATTGATGTTCCTCCAGCAGACAAGGGAACGAGGTCACCGTAGAAAAAACATACGTTGTAAGATTTATACCGATAGAATGGCACAATGCAGCGTGAAGTGCAAACGGCGACGCGCGGGTTCGCCGCACCTCTTCTCGCGGCGCGCAGCGAGCTGACGGAGGAATGGATGACTGAGGGGCGCACCCAGCGGGGCCGTCCCCGGCTGGCGGATCGAGCACCACTGACTCGCACTCGTATCGTGACGGAGGCACTCTCCATGGTCGACGAGGAGGGTGTGTCAGGGCTGACCATGCGCGGACTGGCCGCTCGCATCGGGGTAGAGGCGATGTCGCTCTACGCCTACGTCACGAGCAAAGATGATCTGCTGAACGCCGTCGCAGATCGTCTGGTGGAGAGCCTCGTACTACCAGACATCCCGAGGCCCGATTGGCAGGGCCGTGTCCGCGCCGTGGTCGCAGTCTGGGCAGCCATGGAGGAAGCTCACCCAGCCGCATTTCCGCTGCTTTACCGGCCCCGACGCGGCACCGAGCGAGAACTTGCTATCACCGAAGAACTGATGGACGCACTGACGGAAGCGGGATTCGACGGCGCCGGTGTGGCACTGGCGTATCAGACGCTCGTTTCATTTCTCGACGGAGCCCTACTCCAATGGCCGCGCTCGGCCTGGCGCGCGCCCTCGAACTGGCGAGAAATATCGAGTTCGATTGACGGGATCCGGTACCCGCGCGTGGCGGCCACCGCCCCATATGCCGCCCAACTCTCCTGGGACGATGTCTTCAATACCGGTCTGGATCTGCTGATGCGCGGCCTGGAGAACCTCCGCGCGGCGCAACAGACCCTCCAGGCCGCCCGTGATTGAACGAACTTGCTCGCATCGGCCTGCATCTGTACAATCGGAGCGTAATTAGCAGTCTCGATGGCAGAGTGCTAAACTACTCAGAGAGATCGAAAGAAGGAGGATACCAGTTTGGCAACGGACACCAAGGCGAAGCTCCAGATCCAGCCATTGGCCGACCGCGTCGTCGTACGACCGAGCGAGGCCGAGTCGCAACGACCGAGCGGCATCTACGTCGCCGAGACGGCGAAAGAGAAGCCGCAGAAGGGCACAATCGTGGCCGTGGGTCCCGGCAAGTGGGAAGACGGACAGGTCGAGCCCATGAACGTCCAGGTGGGCGATACCGTACTTTTTGCGAAGTACGCCGGTACTGAGATTCGAATCGACGACGAAGACGTGTTGATCATGAGCCAGAAAGATATTCTGGCCAAGATCGACGCCTAAGCAGGGAGGAGATCGCATGGCGAAACAGATCATTTTTAACGAAGAAGCACGACGCGAGCTCAAGCGGGGCGTCGATGCCCTGGCCGATGCCGTGAAGGTGACGCTGGGCCCCAAGGGGCGCAACGTCGTACTCGACAAGAAGTTCGGCTCTCCGACGATCACAAACGACGGCGTGACGATCGCTCGCGACATCGAGCTTGAAGACCCATTCGCCAATATGGGCGCACAACTGGTCAAAGAGGTTGCCACCAAGACCAATGACGTGGCCGGCGACGGCACCACGACCGCGACGGTCCTCGCTCAGGCGATGATCACGGCGGGACTGAAGAACGTGACCTCCGGCGCCAACCCGATGGCCATTCGCACCGGCATCAACAAGGCGGTCGAGGCAGTGGTGACGGAGCTCAAAAGCTTCTCACGCCAGATCGAGAGCAAAGAAGAGACGGCGCGCGTGGCGACCAACTCCAGCCAGGACGAAGAGGTCGGACAGATCATTGCCGACGTCATGGAGAAGGTTGGTAAGGACGGCGTGATCACGGTCGAGGAGTCGCAGGGACTCAGCCTCGAGCAGGAGTTCGTGGACGGCATGCAGATCGACCGCGGCTATATCTCGCCGTACATGGTCACCGACACGGCCCACATGGAAGCCTCGCTCGACAATCCGTACATCCTGATCACCGACAAAAAGATCAGCGCGATCGCCGACATCTTGCCGGCGCTCGAGAAGCTGGTCAACGTCTCGAAAAGCATCGTGCTCATCGCCGAGGATATCGAAGGCGAAGCACTCGCGACCCTGGTCGTGAACAAACTGCGCGGCACCTTGAGCGTGCTGGCGGTGAAGGCCCCGGGCTTCGGCGACCGCCGCAAGGCGATGCTGGAAGACATGGCGGTTCTGACCGGTGGCACCGTGATCACCGAAGAGGCCGGCCTGCGGCTCGACTCCGTGACCATGGACATGATGGGTCAGGCCCGACGCATCACCTCCACCAAGGACAACACGACGATCGTCGAGGGGCACGGCTCGCAGGAAGCCATCAGTGCCCGCATGCAGCAGATCCGCGCTCAGATCGAGGACACGACCAGTGACTTCGACCGCGAGAAGCTGCAGGAGCGACTCGCCAAGCTGGCCGGTGGCGTTGCCATCATCAAGGTCGGCGCCGCGACCGAAGTCGAGCTGAAAGAGAAGAAGCACCGCGTCGAGGACGCCCTGTCGGCGACTCGTGCAGCGGTGGAGGAAGGCGTTCTGGCCGGAGGTGGCAGCGCGTTCCTGAAGGCCCGCAAGGTGATCGAGGGTCTGAAGCTGACCGGCGACGAAAAAATCGGCGCCGACATCGTCTACCGCTCGCTCGAGGAGCCTCTACGACAGATCGCCGAGAACGCCGGATACGACGGTGGCGTGGTTGTGGCCGAGGTCGAGCGCCGCGGCAAAAACGAAGGATTCAATGCGGCCACGGGCGAGTACGAGAACCTGCTCGAGGTCGTTCCCGATCCCACCAAAGTGACGCGCTCTGCCCTGCAGAACGCGGCCAGCATCGCCTCGATGCTGCTCACCACGGAGACTCTGATCAGCGACCTGCCGGAGAAGAACCCGGCACCGTCCGCTCCTCCGATGCCGGACTACTAAATCGAGACCGGTACTCTTAGAAAGGGCCCGGGATAAACCCGGGCCCTTTCCCTTTATTCGCGCCAATTTTCGTTCAGACCTTGGCGGCATTTTGGAGGCCGTTCTGAGCGGCTGCTGCAAAACGCTCGAGACTAGGTGAATAGCCGATCCAGGTGGCTCATGGAGTCCTGTTGCAAACCAATTGCAACGTGGCTGTAAATGTCTTGCGTAACGGCACAAGAGACGTGGCCGAGCGCTGCACTGTTGATCTTCACCGGCACCCGCTCCGTGAGACCCAGTGTTGCGAACGTGTGTCTGGTCTCCTTGATCATGCGGCGCTTGATACCTGCTCGCTCAAAGGCCCGGTCGAACTGGTCCTGGAGGTTGCCTTGGTCCAACGACCCGCCCACGTCAGAGGTGAAAATGAATCCGCCATTTCGCCAGAGCGGACAGGCGCTCGGTCGCTGCTCCGTTTGCCTCATCCGGTGGGCGCGGAGCGCGACGAGAGTGATTGGACGCAGGTTCACTACTCGGTTCCGTGGCACAGCCAGGTACTAGACCCTGTTCACTGCCGCTGCCTTCCGCTGGAGATGGTTGGTGGCGATCACGGTGCGTTCCAAGTAGCATCTGGTCAACAGGGAGGCGGCATGGGTAGGCGCCTACTGATATATTCGAACCGGAGATTGACATGACAAAGAACACGTCTATCGTGCTTTACGTTGCGGTGTTGATTGCCGTGGTCGTGAGTGCCGATGTACTGTTCTTTCGGAACCATGTCTGGGAACGACTGATAGTCAACATCGGTATTGTCTTGGTGTTTGCAGCCTTCTATTTCAGATTCCTAAAGAACACGTAAGCGACCGTCAGCCTTGAATGCTCTGCCGTCTCGCACCTGGGAGGCGATGGCTTCAGCGAGATCCTGCAATTCCGGGGGTCCGTCTTGAGCCGGACATGCAGGGCGTCAGGCGAAGCCGAGGCCGAGGCCGA
>JANWJD010000128.1 GCA_025449555.1 Chloroflexota bacterium
CTTGCCCCGCGGATATACATATTCAGATGGTCCATTACACCGTCCGAGTTATCAGGGATCCAGAGTATAGTGCCTTGCCTGGCTCGAGCGCGGCAGGTTCCGGTAATGTACGCTGGTGACGTTACCCCGCGCCACCCGCGACGACCGGTGCTCGCTTGGCCGGTGCTCGCTGGGTTGGGGGTTGTCTGGATTCGGCGATAGTCGCGTGGAGCGGAGCCTTCTGAGCAGCAGCCGCCGTGCTCTATTTGCGGCATGAAGAAGCTCGCCTCACGGAGGCAGCGATGAAGCCGCCGCCGTTTAAATACGTACGTCCCAGTGATCTCAACGAGGTTATCTCTCTCCTGTCTCAGCATGGCGAGGAGGCAAGGCTGCTAGCTGGGGGCCAGAGTCTCGTCCCCATGCTGAACTTCCGGCTCCTCCGCCCCTCGGTGCTCATCGATCTAAACGCTGTGACCCACATGGATTCGTTGGCGGTCGCGGACGGAACTCTTCTGATCGGGTCGATGGTGCGGCAACGAACGGCAGAGCGGTCCCCCGATGTGCTGATCACGGCTCCCCTAGTCGTCCAGGCCTTGCGCCACGTGGGCCATTTCCAAATCAGGAATCGCGGCACGATGGGTGGAAGCCTGATGCACTCAGCTCCCGCCGCCGAACTTCCGGGGGTAGCCCTCCTACTCGAAGCGCAGATGGTCCTTCGGAGTTCCCGAGGGGAGCGCGTCATCCAAGCCTCAGACTTCTTTTGCGGTCCGTTCACCACCGCAGCTGACCCGGACGAGATACTGACGGAGGTCCGCTTTCATACTCCACCAGGAGCGCGGACCACATTCCTCGAGGTCGCCCGCCGGTCTGGTGACTTTGCATTGGCGGGCGTGGCTGCCCTGGCACGGATTGACCCTGAGACCAGAGTCCTCAAGGAGGTACGCCTCGCGGCAATCGGCGTCAGTGGCGGACCTGTACGTCTGTTTCAAGCCGAAGCCGTGGTTACAGGCAGGTACGCCACGCCAGAAGCGCTCCGCGAGAGCGGAGCCGCAGCGGCCGATGAGGTCACCCCATCCACCGATCTCCATGCCAGCGAGGATTACCGGAAGCGGCTGCTGAATGTGTTGGTTGCGCGAGCGCTGGCGGAGATCACGACGCTGTGAAGTCGGTTCCCAAACCGATCGAGACACTTGAAATCGACTTGGTTGTCAACGATGAGCACGTCCGACGCACTGTTCCCGTGCGCCGACTACTAAGTGACTTCATTCGCGAAGACCTCAGGCTAACAGGCACGCATGTCGGGTGCGAGCAAGGAGTCTGTGGAGCATGCACGGTCTTGGTAGACGGAGCATCGGTTCGGTCCTGCATCATGCTTGCAGTGCAGGTGGATGGCGCGACGATCAGGACTGTCGAGAGTCTAGCGGCGGCCTCTGGGCTGAATCGCATGCAACAGTCGTTCAAACAGCACCGCGCGGTTCAGTGCGGTTTCTGCACGGCTGGCATCCTGATGACGCTGGAGGGTGTTGACCCGTCAGAGTTTCCGGACGAACGGGCTATCAGGGAGCTCTTGGTCGGAAACCTGTGCCGGTGCACCGGCTACCAAAACATCGTAGCTGCCGTCATGCACGCGTGGTCGCGGGGCTGAGGGGTGACATCGGGGTGCGAATCTCGTCGCGCGCACCCACCATTCTCTTGCCCGGGCGCACCGCGAGTTCGGATAGATCAGGACGAGTTCCTGACATCCCGCGAGCCTCACTAAAGAGACTCGAGCCCCGCCATGAGAGTACGCCACCGTCGTTGTCCGGAGTCCACATCGCACTCGCGAAAGGTCAACCTATCTCCCGGAAGCAGTTGCGCCGCGGCCGGCAGATCAGCCTGAACGACTCCAGCAACGACTGGGTATCCGCCCGTGGTCTGGACGTCGGCCATGAGAAGGATTGGTTGACCACTCCGGGGCACTTGGACGCACCCGGACGCCAACCCGAAGGAAACAAGCTCCGGGCCCCGGACTTCTAGACTCTCGCCGACAAGTCGGTACCCCATGCGATTAGATTCCCGATCGACCTCGTACTCCTGTTTGAACAACCGATGAAGGGATGCGCGAGTAAGACGGGAACTCTGCGGCCCGAGGACGGCTGCTAGCTCGGCGAAGCACCGGACGGGGTAGGCTGGTCTGGCGGCTACGGAAAGGTGTCGACCCACGACGGCTCTCGGAGGCGGCCCCGCCAAGGTCAGCTCATCGGCTCTCTGAAGCGCACGACCACCGAGGCCACCCCTGCCAACGAGCAAGTTCGTTGAGCGCGAGCCGAGCCAGCGATCGCCGGCTAAGCCGCCCGACACCGCAAGGTACGCACGCGCGCCGGTACGCCGAGAACCGAACTGCAAGCGGTCGCCGGCAGTCAGCATGAGGCTCGTCCATGCGGGCACCTCTTCACCGTTGACTCGAGCATCGAGGTCGCCCCCAGCGATTGCAATCAGGCAGTCCCTCTCCGCCAGCAGCAGGCTTCCGCCCACCAGCATCTCCACACACGCAGCGCCGAAATCGTTGCCCACCAGTCGGTTGGCTGCCATAAGGGCAAAGCGGTCCATTGCGCCGCCAACTGGAACACCGGAGGATCGGTGGTGCGGGCGCCCAAGGTCCTGTAGCGTCGCGAAGACCCCTGGCTTCTCAACGCGCAGCGCAGCGATCACGTCGGAACGAACCGTACGCGATCTCCGGCCCGCAACATGGCTGGCGGCTCATGATCAGGATGGAACAACTGCATGGACGTACGTCCCAGCACGTGCCATCCGCTTGGACTAGCCCACGGATACACGATTGTTTGGCGACCGGCGATGGCCACGGAGCCGGCCGGCACCTGCGCGCGGGGAGTGGCTCTGCGGGCCAGCCGGAGTCGCTCGGGGAGCGGTCCGAGGTACGGGTGCCCGGGAAGAAATCCGATGAGGAAGACGCGATACATCCTCTCCGCGTGCATCCGCACCAGCTGAGCTACTTCGAGCCCCAGCTCCCCTGCCGTTTCCTCAAGATCTGCCCCACCATAAACGACCGGAATATGGTGCAGCCGACCCTCATCGCTCCGAACACCTAGGCGAGGGTTCAGCGTCAAGGCCAAATCGCGAATATGCGTGTAGGACACTCGTCGCGGCTCGTAGTACACAGTCACGGCGCAGTAGCTGGCCACCGCGTCCTCCACGCCTTCAACGCGAGAAAGATGATGGGCCAAGTCTCGTGTCCGGGCGTTGAGGCGAACATCAACACTGGAACCCAGCTCCACGAGCAGAGCCGCATCTCCTAAGGGATGAATCCGCACTCCTAGAGGTCGCGCAGCGCCGTGACTTCGACTCCGGCCGCTGTCAATCCCTTCCTTAGTTGGCGACTCAGGTCCACCGAGCCTGGAGTGTCGCCATGGACAACGATACTGTCGCACCGAACATGCACATCGCTACCGCCGGAACTGCGAACGATGCCCTCAAGGACCATCCTAATGCCGCGCGAAACGACCTCATCAGAGTCTGTTACAAGGGCGCCGGGCTCCGACCTTGGAACCAACGTACCATCGTCGAGATAGGCTCGATCTGCGAATCCAGCCATGGCAACGCGTAAGCCCTTCCTGCGGGCAGATTCGGCCAACTCCCCGGCATAGGTCAGCACGATGAGCGCATCGTCAATAGCAGCGACGGCCTCCGCAACCGCGTCGGCATATCCGGAATCAACAACTGCCATATTGGCGAGCTTTCCGTGCGGCGCCACATGCTGGAGCCCAACGCCGTGGGCTCGTGCAAAGCCCTGAAGTGCACCGATCTGATAGATGACGTCAGTGCGCACCTCCGCAGGTGATAGGTCCATTTCTCGCCGGCCGAACCCGACGAGATCGGGGAATCCAGGATGCGCCCCAACGGCCACACCTCGGGCAGCACAATCCGCGACGGTCCGATCCATTACGCGCGGGTCGCCGGCGTGAAAGCCGCACGCGACGTTCGCTGACGTGACAATTTCAAGCATTCCTTGATCGTCGCCCATGCGATAACACCCAAACGACTCGCCGAGGTCGGCAGCCAAGTCGATTCTAGTTGCGATTGTCATATCACGCAGTGCGAATCGCGATGCAGGCAGGCTCCGAACCGAAACGGATTCGCTGGACGCCGCACGCAGGAATGCATCTGACAAAGCATAGCGGTCGTGTCGCAGAACGTGGGGACTGGGAGGCGCATTCTTGCCGGGTTGCAAATAGCCCTGTTTCAGATGTCTGGATGGCGCCGGCTCCACTCTGTGGTTGACTCGTATGCATGAGCTGCTCTGAGAACCTTCCGATCGCCCAGCGGAGCGGCCGCGAACTGAAATCCGATGGGCAGCTGCCCGCCTAGGAATCCACATGGGAGAGAAATCGCTGGTCCACCCGTGAGATTGAATAACGATGTGTAAAGGGGCGAGGGCGGGACCTTCAGTTGGTTCGCAATGGGGCGGGGCTGTTCGGGTATCGGCTCGGCAATGAATCCGACCGTGGGAAGCATGAGAACGTCAATGTCCTGGAAGCAAGCGTCCAATCTGTCGGCGATTTCGCGCCGGGCCCGTTGCGCCTGGATGTAGGTCGTCGCACTCACCAGCGCGCCTGCCTTGAGTAGGAGCCTGAACTCCCGCCCGTAGAGTTCCGCATTTGTTCTCAGGTCGCCGAGGTGATAGGCGGCTGCCTCGGGCAGCGAGATCAGATAGAAGGCGGCGGAGGCTTCCGTTTGGCTTACTCCGACGTCGACCTCGCAGACAAGCGCCCCCAAGGACCGCATGTGCGCCGTCGCAGCCGTGAAGGACGCAATGATTTCCTTATCGCAGCCGTCCTCAAAGTACGCCCAGGGAACCCCGATCCGCATGCCCACCACATTTGCCCGGAGGCTCACGCCGTCGTCGTCAGCCGGCCGTGTCGCACACGCGTCGAGCATCGTTGCCGCATCCTCGACACTCCGAGTAATAGGGCCAACGTGGTCCAAGCTCCAAGACAGAGGGACTACACCCCGCCGGCTAACGCGACCGTAACTCGGTTTCATCCCAACCACTCCGCACAAGCTGGCCGGCATCCGGATCGAACCGCCAGTGTCTGAGCCCACGGCGCCATATGCCAATCCGGCTGCTACTGCCACACCGGGACCCGAACTGGAGCCGCCAGGACTTAGGAGGCGTGACCACGGGTTGCGGGGGGCTGGGAAGGGCCCGGCAAGGGTGGAGCCCCCAAGCGCGAACTCACTTGTCGCTAGTTTCCCGGTAATGACCGCTCCGGCGTGCCGCAACCGGTTGACGACTGCGGCATCGCGGTCGGCGATGTACTGTCGCCGCAACGCCGATCCCGCAGTCGTCGGGCCTAAGGCGACGATATCCTTAATGGCAATTGGGACCCCATGAAGGGGGCCGCGATAATCCCCGTTGAGTATCTGACGCTCAGCCTCCTTTGCATCCACCATGGCCTGTTTATCGAAAACGACGTAGTAGGCCGAGAGGCGCGGGTCGATCTGGTGGATACGCTCGATGGTTGCCGCGGCTACCTCGACTGGAGAAACCTCGGAGGACCTAATCTTTGCCGCCACCTCCGTGATGGATAGGTAGTGAAGGTCTGAGCCGCAGCCGTTCACGGCAGATCTGCCGGTGCGATGAACGCTGGCTCCGTTGCCGCGATCACCATTGGCTCAAGGACTCGATCAAGAGTAACTAGCGTCCTGTATGCCCCCGCGAGCTCCGCGACTTCATTGTCGGGCACGAGTATGCCCCGCTGATTCAGGACTTCGACGATGAGCGCGTCGATCGGATCGGCCATAGCGTCCATTTATGTGCACACCTAGAGAGGGAACTGCTGGGCGAATTGGGGCTTAGAAGCAGATTTCCGCAAAC
>JANWJD010000129.1 GCA_025449555.1 Chloroflexota bacterium
GATGGATCAATCGGCCCTTGCGCAGAATGCCGAGCTGGACGATCTGTCCCGGCTTGACCTTTCGAACCAGAGGAGCGACCTGAGTAGCTCGCTTGACCCGTTTCCCGTTGACGTACTCGACCACGTCACCCACCTTAAGAACCCGCGACGCCGGCGCCTTTGGAACGAGAAAGACAATTCGAGGGCCGGTTGACGCATACGTCGGATGGTAGCCCGGCAAGGTATTGAGGGCGGCCGCTTCAGCCTGATGTGTGCTGTCGGTCATCAGGGCGGCATTCAGTTTGAGGTACTGACTCTGTGAAAGGCCCCCGGAGAACTGTTGCGGTTTTTCGAGGTCGGCCGAGGGGTTGAGCCGGCCGTACAGTTCCTCCAACAGATGATCCGATTTGATGAACGTCACATCCGTCATATAGAGGTTGCCGGCTCGGTTTCGGGCGGGGTGGCCGGGTATCGAAATCATCGGTGCCACGGCGAGCGCATCCCCGGGCAAGAGGATGTAGTAATTCGACGGGAGGATTTCCAGCGTGCCGACGATCAGTACGATGACGAGCACGATGCCGACAATGATTGAAACAATCGACGGTCGTCTCCGGGTCGGTTTTTGGTCGGCCGGCACTTCAGCCGGTAAAGACATCAGGTGGGCCCTCTCCGTCGATGCTGAGGGGCGCGTGACAGAGTTGTAACCGTCTCCGCCCTCCTGTATCGAACAGTATGGTGGTGAGGGTGTCCCGTCCTGTCCCTTCGACCACTTCTACTGTTCCCGTTCCCCAGCGTGTGTGTCGCACCCGATCGCCGGTCCGGGTTGTGGCGAGACGGGGAGTGATCCGCTTCGCCGTGGTCACTTTGAATGCCATATTGTGCAGGCCAATCTCCTGAATAAATCTGCTGGGTTGTCCTGTGGTCCCGCGACCGCCAAACAGCCTGGACTGAGCGTAAGAAAGGCAGAGAATATCCTTTGCTCGTGTCATGCCAACATAGCAAAGTCGGCGTTCCTCCTCGACCTCGGCTGTTCGCTGCAACGACCTGGCATGTGGCAGCAAACCCTCCTCCACTCCGGTCATAAAGATGGCTCGATATTCGAGGCCTTTCGCGCTGTGAAGCGACATCATACGCACGCTATTCGATGAATCGCTCGACGAGTCATCCACCGTTGCGCCATCGAGGAGAGAACGAAGGGTCCCGCGGCGGGCGTGGTGCATCCGGGCGACGGCACGGACCTCCGCGAAGTCCTCTACTACACTTTCGGTGAGCTTACCTTCGGCGTCTAGATCACATCCAGCAGCTCGTACGGCTGCATCGACCACCTGCCCGAGAGAGCTCTTGCGCAGTGCCCGAACGGTGGAAATTCGGTCGTGTGTGACTTTCAGCGCCGAGCGGAGGCTCTGGGGAAACCGGGGAATCTCATGAGCGCAGGCGAGCGAGTCGACGAGCGCGGTGTTCTGTGCCTGCGCGCGTTGGCGCAATTCTCCCATGCGTCCCGGCCCGAGGCTGGAAACCGATTGGAGAAGCACCTCCGCTGCGGTATCGTCATGGCTGTCGAGTGCAAGTCGCAGGTATGCATACACCCTTTGCACATGCTCGCGGGCATAAAAACTGCGACCGGATAGCACCCGATATGGAATGCTGTGGCGCACGAGCGCGTCCTCAAGCGCTCGAGACTGAGCGTTGATGCGGTAGAGGACCGCGATATCGCTCCATTGGAGTTTGCCGAGCGACGTGAGGCGCGCAATCTCGCCGGCAATCCACTCCGCTTCATCACGCTCGTCCGCCGCCGCAAAGCAGACTGGCAGATCGCCCGCCGGAAGGTCGGTGCGGATCGACTTCTTCAGCCGGTTCTCGTCGCCGGCGATCAAGGCATTGGCGGCACGTGCCACGTACTTGTGATGCCGGTAGCTACGCTCCAAAGTGACGACTTCAGTTGATGGGAATGCTGTTCGAAATCGCTGGAATCCACCGGCATCGGCGTGCCGCCAACCGTATATTGCCTGATCTTCATCTCCGACCACGACCACGGTACCGTGGACGGGTGCGAGCAATTCGACCAGCTCCTGTTGCACACCATTGGTGTCCTGGTATTCGTCCACAAGCAACTCGTCCACGGCCGTCCGGCAGAGTTCACGAATATGCGCCTGCTCTCTCAAGATTTTCGCCGCTAGGTACGGTAAATCGTCGAGATCGAGAGCATTCGCGGCCCGCAGGGCTCGTTGGTAGTCGTCGGCGATTCGGCGCAGTCGCTCGACCGGAATCGAGTTGCGCTCGGCGAGCGCTTCGAGCCGAATCCCGCTCTTCAGTCCGCTCACGGCATCCGCCAGGCCGGTGAGAAGACTGCCGTCCTTTCCCTGTGCAGCAGGCACCACGGTATGTAGCATCTTCCGCGCTTCCCACGGCTGCAAGAGCCGAAAATCGGAACGGTACCCCAGGACACCGATGCGTCGGCGCAAAATGCCGGCGCACATCCAGTGGAACGTACCGATCGGTACGTGAGTGTGGTGGTCGATCAGATGGTGCACGCGAGCCGACATCTCTCGTGCCGCCCGATTCGTAAACGTCACGGCCAGCGTCCGATCGGATCGGACCCCTCGTTGCTGGATCCGATAGGCGATACGGCGAGTGACTACCCTGGTCTTCCCGCTGCCGGGCCCTGCAGCCACCATCAGGGCCGGCCCATCGAACGTCACGGCGCGACGTTGTTCGGGGTTCAAATCGTCAAGTGGCGATTGCATTTGTGACCTGCAGACGGACGGGTACCGCGGCACCTGCACGGTGCGCGCCTTTCCCGCAGTCTACCCGACGATATGAACGTCTGCGTCCTTGACGTTGCTCACCGCGTCGAGCGACGCGAGCGTCGCAGCGCCGCGTTCCAACTCGTCCGTTACGTCCTGCCAGTAGGCGGCATCGAACGAATCAAACTGCGTTTCCGCACCAATACTGGCGCGTTGCAGCCCACGCCAAACTGCTTCACCCGGGTATCCGGCTTCGGGCAACAGAGTCCGAGCCTCGCTCGCCATTCGACGCAGTTGGTTCCGATCTTCCGACGAAACCGCACGGCTCTCGCGCGTGCGATTGACAATCGCCAGCCCTTCGGTCGCCAGCGACCTCATGTCTCGTCGTGCGTCCTGTGTGTTCATGCGGAGCACATTAGCATAATTTGTGCCATCCCGCGAGGGCCATTCGTCACAGTCACGCCAAAGCAGAACGGTCCATTCACGGTTCGAGGGAGCGCGCCGGTCAAGACCGCACAGTTTCCTCGTACTGCGCGAGCAGTCCCAGGAAATGCGCGAGAAAGCGATCGTACTCCGGTCCTGTATCGCCGCGCTGTTCCATATCGAACAGTAGCTCCCCGCCTCGCTCCAGACGCTGTTCCAGCAAACTGATGGGAGAATCAGGCAGTATTTGGATCATGCATTGCCTCCCGCCCTACTCAGAAAAGTTCTCGTCGGATCAATGTTAGTACATGCGTCCTATAATGTCAATACACATGGTGCGACAATCGGTGAATACGCCTGAGCGGACGATCTGGGCCGCACGCAGCGTCGGGCGGCAACAGCGAAACGCCGACAGCTACTGCGGTCGGCGTTTATGACAGATTCTGATTTGAGAGCCCTAAACGGGAGGTCTACCCGTTTCGACGCTCCATGCGATCACGCTTCATTTGCGCACGGCGAGCACGCTTCTCGGCCTTTGCCTTGGCGAGTCGCCGTTGCTCGGACGGTGGAGTGTAATACTTACGGCGTTTGAACTCCGCGACTACTGTCTGCGAGTTCCGCTTCCATCGTTTGACCATGCCTTCAAAGTCGCGTCCTCGTTCCTCCAATGTCCATCCTCTCCAATCACGCCGCGCATCACGCGACGTCGAAATTACAACGTTCCGGCTTCGAGCACACAGCCCAAAGCTACGCAAATAGTGGGGGAAACTACCTCTGTGATCATACACGATCCCCTCGACCCACCGGAAGCGCCTTCTTCGCCGGTGTGAGACTTCGGTCACCCGCATCGTGCAACAGTTCCTGCACCTTTTCGATGCCCGATTTCACGCCGCTCAAGTGCTTGTCGATCTCTCGTAGAGTGAGCGACGGCAGCCTCTGATCGAGGTCAGTCGGAGGAGCACTACGCAAATATTCGCGAGCCAATCGTACCGCCTGACGCAGCGGAACCCCGGCGATTCGGGCCTGGCGAATCAAGACGACTTCCTCGAGACCGTCGCCATTGATCTTGCGCGTCCCTTCGCTGGTCGGACTGATGTACCCGCGGTCCATCCAGTGCTGGATCTGTCGCTCGGACACTCCGGTCAAAGCCGCGGCCTGGCTCATGGTCAACGCGAGGTCTCGCCACATTTCCGTGCGTCGTGGTGGGTGGAAGCGGAATGCCGGCTCGCTCATCAGGCGCTGCGCTCTCCTCGCGCTCATGCTACCGGTGGTCGATGGTTCCATCCTGCAAATCTGAGTGTATCGTACTGCCGTGCCTGGCAGCGGGTCTCGTCCTACCACGCGGTGGTGAAACCACATCTCGCGTCGCCAACAGGTCTGGTCGCATTGCCGCGGTTATAGACTCCGACTGAGCACGTCGCCATTCCGCGACACGTGCATGATGTCCAGAGAGGAGCACAGGAGGGACTTCCCACCCGCGATACACGGCCGGCCGCGTGTACTGCGGATACTCCAGCAATCCGTGCGAGAACGACTCCTCCGCGGTTGAGGACTCGGCCAGCACGCCGGAAATGAGGCGGGTGACCGCATCGGCGACGACCATGGACGCCAGTTCCCCGGCAGAAAGGACGTAATCGCCGATTGAGATTTCATCTGTCACGAGATGCTCACGGACACGCTCGTCGACACCTTCATAGTGACCGGAAATCAAGATAAGACTCCTCTGTCGCGAGAGCTGCTCGGCGAGTGGCTGGGTGAAGGCCTTTCCACGCGGCGACATCAAGATAATCGGAGTGCCTGGCGGAATCGTCAGCGATTCCACCGCGGCGAAGAGTGGTTCCGGCTTCATGACCATGCCGGCTCCTCCACCGAATGGGTAGTCGTCAGTAATTCGGTGCTTCCCCACGCCGAAAGGACGCAAATCGACCAGATCTACCGACACGAGGCCGCGGTCCACGGCGCGCGCTACCACTCCCTGTTGCAGCCAGCTGCCAAAAATTGAAGGAAACAGGCTGATGAGCGTGAGCTTGAGCACGGGATCGGAAGAAATGCCGTCGGGCGTCGCGCGGGACGTCGGTTGGAGATTCATGTCAGAGGACTGGGCCAACCTCTTCACTCCACGGACGTGAGAACCCAGGGCAATATTACTGCATATTTCGCCTCGACGTTGAGTTCCTGCACGGCGTCGGTAATCGCGGGGATCAGCACGCTTTGCTTGCCGTGACCAACTACCCACACGTCGTTGCTTCCAGTTCGCAGGACATCCGTGATGGGACCGACGTCCACGTCTTCGGTCGTGCGCACTCTCACGCCGAGCAGATCATCGAGATAATACGCGCCGTCCGGCAGCGGCATAGCCTCCGTACGCGGCACCGAGATATCTACGTGTCCCAGGGCGGTTACTTGTTCGGGCGTCTCTATTCCATCTAGCTGTAGCAGGGTGCGACCCTGATGCAGCCGACTGCGGACGACATCGTGCTTCCGTCTGTCCGCTCCGAGATACACTGCCTTCAGGTTTTTGAACCGGTCGGGGAAGTCAGTAAAGGACGATACTTTGATCTCCCCACGCACGCCGAACGCTCCGGCGACTTCTCCGATGACCATCCAGGCGTCGTCTGTTCGGTCCACGCCTCCACCTGCCGCCCTGACTACTCGATTTCCAGGACGCACCGCGTGTGGTTTTGGATCGCGGAGACCTTGAGCAGGGTTCTCATGGCGCGTGCCACGCGCCCGTGCCGGCCGATCACCTTGCCGATATCCCGCTGCGACACCTGAAGTAGATAGACCGTTACGCCGTCTTCTTCGGTCTCGATGACTTTCATCTCGTCCGGATGATCCACCAGAGCGCCCGCCATGTATTCGACCAGTTGTCGGGTCACTCTTTGGGACTCGCGTCTTTGGGACTGGCGGCTTTCACGGCCCGTTTGGCCGCGGCAGTCGAGGGCGTCGATGTGTCGGTCGAGCTTGCGACGTAGTCCGGCTTGCGAACGACCGCGGGATCGATGTCGAATTTGGTGAAGAGCTTCGCCACCGTATCGGTCGGCTCGGCACCCCGGCGCAGCCAGTCGATTGCTTTATCCTTGTTGACGTTAATGATCGCCGGGTTGGTCAGCGGATTGTAGAAGCCTACCTGGTCGATGTACCGGCCGTCCCGAGGTGAGCGGGAATCGGCGATGACGATGCGATAACTTGGCTGGTGTTTCGCGCCCATGCGGCGCAGTCGGATCTTCACGGACATGTCATTCCTCCTACAGCTGGCTTCTTCCGGCCAGTGCATTGCTAAGCGTAATTTCGTCGGCGTATTCCAGATCGCCCCCCACAGGCAATCCACGCGCCAGGCGTGTGACGGTCACGCCCAACGGCTGTATCAGTCGCATCAAATACATAGCCGTGGCGTCACCCTCGAGATTGGGGTTCGTCGCGAGTATAACCTCTTGTACCGCCTCCGGGTCTAGACGGTGCAGCAATTCGCGGACTTTTAACTCGTCTGGACCGATCCCCTCGATGGGGGAAAGGGCACCGTGCAGGACATGATAGCGTCCGTCATACTGTCCTGTGCGGTCGATCGCCACGACGTCGAGCGGTTCCTCCACGACGCAAATTCGGGAACCGTCGCGCGCAGGGTTCGAACAGATATCACACGGAGTTTTTTCCGTGATATTGAAACACTGGGAGCACAACACAACATTGTGCTTGAGATCGGTGATCGCATCGGCCAGCGCTTGCGCCTGTTCGGCCGGTGCTCTCAGCAAGTAGTACGTGAGTCGTTGCGCCGTCTTCGGGCCGATACCGGGTAAGCGTGCCAACTCGTCCACGACCCTGGTAATCGGCTTCACAGTTACGGACATGTCGAACTAGTGTCCTCTTCCAGGAAGGGGCTCCTCGAGCGGCACAATCGTGAGTGGTCGAAGGTTCACAGGCCGGGAAGCCCGAGACCGCCGAGGCCACCGGTAGCCGAGCCCATTTTGTCCTGCTGCAATGCGAGCGCTTTCGTCTGCGCATCGTGGATGGCCGCGATTATTGCATCTTGCAACGTCTCAACGTCCTCAGGATCGACAAATTCAGGATCGATCGTCAGGCTCGTGACTTCCTGGTGTCCGTTCATGACGACGACAACTGCCCCGCCCCCCGCGCTTCCCTCGACTGAAGCCGCGCCTAGCTCTTCCTGCGCTTTCATCATGTTTGCTTGCATCTGCTCAATCTGCTTGAGCATCTTGCGATCCAGCACGTGTGATACCTCCGTGGGCCTGTCATCCCACGACTGACTTGAGTGACTGCACCGAACGGTCGTGGAGATGTACGCCCGGTTACACCCATTTTATCAAGAACTGCCGTTACCAAGCTGTTTTGCGTGAAATTCGCGCAGCCGTTCCGAGACTTCCTCGACGAATCCGTCGTCCTCCGGAAGGGATCCGCTCAACGCAGCAACTTCTTCCCTCGTGGTCCGCACGCACGTCACGTGATACGGCATTCCGAGGGCGTCCGCCACCACTTCTTCCAGAAGCTTTCTCTTTTTCGGGTCTGAGAAGGTGTTGCGGTGAAATTCGTACAGAAAGCCGACCACCATTTCACCATCCTCGGCTCGCATCAAGTACCCCGAACGCAGGATGGCCTGCAGGCTCGGGCTTTTGGATCGCATGGAAACTACCACGCACTCCCAGGCTCCGGTCAGGTCGGTAGAACTTCCTTCACTTGGTCGTACTGGAGCCGATGGCTGTGGGAGCGACGGTGGCACCGGCTCGGCGTCAGCCGGCACAGAATCCGCTTGTGACGCAGGGTTCACCCGCGGGGCTGGTGGCGCGGATGCACTTCCGTTGGGCAGCGACGGGGGGCTGGAACGGGGCGCAGCGCTCGTCGATGGGGTCGCGGTGGTCGCGGATTGTGTGGCGGGTGGCGCATTCGAGACGGCCAGAGCGGCTTCCACGTAGCCGACCTGGAGGGGGAGTTCCATCGGGACACTGAACTTCGTGCCGAAGTCCCCGTCCGCCAGTGCTCGCAAGAGCGCGACTACCTGGGTGCGGGTGAGTGCGGTCGCATGTTTCTGCAGAGATTCGTCCAGGGCAGGATCGATCGACAGGGTTGGTACGGGCGCACCGGCAACACGCAGCAGCACGTTGCGCCAGTATTCGACCAACTGGGCTCCCAGCTGGCCCGGGTCACCCCCTGCCTCGAGAAACCTCTCGATTTCCCCCAATCCGACACCTATGTCGCCGGTCACCAGCGCCTCCGACATACGAGCCACCAGCAGCGGATCCGCGAGACCGAGCGCGGCGCGGACTTCGGCGGCACCGATCGCGCCTGTGCTGTAGGCCGAGACCTGGTCGAGCAGGCCGAGGGCATCCCGCAGACTGCCATTCGCGTTCAGTACGACCAGCGCCAGCGCATCGTCGTCGATTTCAATCCGCTCTTGACCGGCGACGAACTGCACCCGCGCCAACATGATTTCCGGTGCAATGCGCCGGAAGTCGAAGCGCTGACACCGCGACATGATCGTGGCAGGAACTTTGTGCGGTTCGGTGCTGGCGAAGACGAACACAACATGTGGCGGGGGCTCCTCCAGAGTCTTGAGAAATGCGTCAAAGGCAGCCCCGGAGAGCCGATGCACCTCGTCCACGATGTAGACCTTGAACCGGCCTTCTCCCGCCGCATATGCCACCCGCTCCCGCAGGTCACGCACGTTCTCGACGCTGGTATTTGAGGCCGCATCGATTTCGATCACATCCATGGCCCGACCTTCATTGGCGGCCACGCACATTTCACACTGGTTGCATGGATTTCCATCCGTGGGATTGAGACAGTTCAGGACTTTCGCCAGAATCCGGGCAGCACTCGTCTTTCCAGTGCCGCGCGGACCGGTAAAGAGGTAGGCGTGTGCCACACGACGCTGGCTCACTGCATTTCGCAGTGTTCGCACCACATGATCCTGTCCCACCAGGTCGTCGAAGGAGCGGGAACGCCACTTTCTATACAGTGATGACACAACCGGGCCCCAGTCAGCGTACTTGTGAAAGCGTGAGAAATCGGCGGGCAAGGGTCATTATAGTGCCGAGGCGGTGGACTGGATTCGTGCTCGCAAACCCATGCTTTCCTCGACTCGTCGCACGGTCGGCGCTGCCAGGTCATGCGCACGATCCGCCCCTTCCGCCAGAATCCGATCGACGATCTCGGGTTCCCGCTGAAACGCTGCGTACCGATCCTGTAACGGCTTCAGAGCATCCGAGATCAAGGAAGCGACTTCGTCTTTGACCACTCGATATCCCTGACCTTCGAAGCGTGCCTCCATTTCTTGAGGAGACAGTCCCGACAGAATGCGGTGAATGCTGAGAAGGTTATACAAACCGGCTTGCGATGGATCGAACCGAACGATTCCCAACGAGTCGGTCACGGCTCGGGCGATTTTCTTCCGCACGACATCGGGCGCATCCGACAACGAAATTGCTCCCGCCGGCTCGCTCTTGGACATCTTCCTGGACGGATCATCGAGGGCCATGATACGGGCTCCGACTTCGGGGATGAGCGGTTGCGGAACGGTGAGAGTTTCCCCAAAGAGAGTGTTAAAGCGTTCCGCGATGTCGCGCGTTAACTCCACGTGCTGTTTCTGATCGTCCCCGACCGGTACCAGGTTGGCACCGTAGGCCAGAATGTCGGCCGCCATGAGTACAGGGTAGTTGTACAGTCCTGCTCCCACACTGTCTCGTTCACTACCGGCTTTCGTCTTGAACTGGGTCATGCGATTGAGCCATCCCATGGGCGTGATCGTGTTGAGCAACCACGTCAAGGCGGTGTGTTCCGGCACGTGCGATTGCACGAAAAGCAGGGAACGATCGGGGTCGATGCCGGCCGCCAACAGCATCGCGGCGGTTTCCCATGTGTTCTGCCTCAGCTCCCTGGGGTTCTGAGGCAAGGTGAGGGCGTGCAAATCGACCACGCAGAAAATATTGTCGAACTTATCCTGCCCCTCGGCCCAATTACGAATGGCTCCGAGATAGTTCCCGAGAGTGGGACTGCCACTAGGCTGGATTCCTGAAAATACACGCGGCTGCATGGGCTGCGCACCTCTCTATGGTTCGTGGGGTTCGGCTCGCGGGTCGCCCATCCGCGCCAAAGTTCAGATGACGCAGGGGCCAGGAGCTTAGCCGGCGCTTCTTCCGGCTGCGTGCTCGACCGGCGCTCTGAAGGAGACACCGGCTCGCTACCCCTATCATGATGACACGGCGCCGTGAATGGGAAGGAGACTTATGCACGAGACTGGTCAAGCGTCCCGCGCCGCACACCGCGTCACGCTTGTATCGACCAACACCCGGGACACTTTGACGCTTCCGGGCGGCGGTCGCAAAACCATTCCCGGAGGGCCGGCATTTTACATCGGTGCAGCACTGAGACGTTTGGGTCTCCAGTGTGATCTCGTGACCGGAGATGTGGCCGAGGTTGAAGTTGTTTCCAACCCACACGGCGAGGAGTACATCATTCCCGCTCTCCCGCACATAGAACTGCCTGCGTGGGTGGAGTGCGAGGCGCTCGTCCTCTCTCCTATCGTGCGCGAGATCGATGTGAATTCTGTGCCGCAAGTTGACGGCCTGCTGGTCATGGATCTGCAGGGGTTCGTCCGGGAGCCAGGTGTTTCATCGGGCGAGGTAACCACGAAATTCGACCTCGCGGAGTTGCTGGCACGGGCCGATGTAGTCAAGGCGAGCGAAAGCGAAGTTGAACGGCTCACCGCTGCATCCCGCGAGGCGTTGACAAATGCGATTCTGCTCACAACCATGGGCGAGCGCGGCGCACTTGTGCGGTGCAACGGTCGTGAGTGCTTTGTTCCAGCCAGATTGGTCCACACCCCCTACACCATCGGCGCGGGAGACTCCTACCTGGCGGGCTTTACCGCTGCACTTTTGGAAGGGTGTCCTCCGGTGCAAGCGGCTGAGAAGGCGGCGCGATTAACCGAGGATATCCTTCGTCAGCGGATCTAGCGATAACGCGATGGAACCGATTGCACAGACACGAGGTTTCGAATCACAGGCCGGCGGCCCACCTTCACAGCCGGCTAACGTGGCGTCCGACCAACCGAACGTGTGGAGACGCTTGCCGGCGGATGCAGGTGCGAGTGCGGCGCATGTGCACCAGAGTGACGCACTCTCCAGGTTGGTGAGCTTGCCTACGGTCTGGTGGCATTGGACTGACGAACCAACGCTGATCCTGGGTGCGGGCCAGCTTCGGGCCGACGTGAATGGCGACGCTTGCGATGCATTCGGGGTGCGCGTGATCAAGCGCCATACCGGCGGTACCTCGGTGTTCGCCGATCCGTCCCTGCTGGGCCTCGACGTGGCGCTTCCGCCTGAACATCCACTCATGTTGACCGACGTCGTGGAGTCATATCGTTGGATCGGCGAAGCATGGGTACACGTTCTGAAACTGCTTGGAGTTACGGGCCGGCTGGTAAGCATTGAGAGTGCGCGCACGCAGCCGAGGCCGTCGACGGCGGTGGAATCGATCCTTCGGCTGGCGTGCTTTGGATCATTGTCTCCCTACGAAGTCGTCGTCAACGGGAGAAAGCTGGTCGGACTCTCGCAGGTGCGTCGGTCCGGGCGAATACTTTTGCAGTGCGGAATTTACCTAAAATTTCAGGCAGCGACTCTGTCCCAACTGCTGCTCGTGGCCGACCGGTCTGCCGCTCTGCTCGAACTGGAAGCAGCGGCGATCGGTCTGGATGAAGCAGCGGGCCGGGACATTCCACGTCGAGAGGTGATGGAAGCTTTCACTCGAACCCTCAGCGAGCGACTGGGAGTGGTCGAAGTAGACGGGGCGTGGACACCGGAAGAACTCGAATATATCGAACGAGCGTAAAGGCGCGGCTCAAGTCGGTCGTGCGACTGCGTCCATCATCTGGGCTACTCGATGCATCTGGAGACAGTCGTGTACGCGCACCGCATCCGCACCGTGTGCGATGCCGACTGCCACCATAGCAGCCGTTCCCTCGAGTCGGTCGTGCACGCCGACCCCCAGGACGCGACTCACCGTCGCTTTGCGTGATGGCCCAATGAGAACCGGCAGTCCCAGCGCACGAAGCTCGGAGAGGCGATTGAGAATCTCCAGATTCTGCCTCCATGTTTTCCCGAATCCCAGGCCTGGATCGACGATCAGAGATCGTGCGGCCACGCCCGCGTCGACGGCCCGTTGTACCAATTGTGCAAGTCCGTCCAGCACGAAGGCGGTCACATCGGGTTCGCCGGTAGCCGGTGAATTGTGAACCAGCACCAGGCTGCATCCGCTTCTCGCCACGACCTCCAGCATAGAATCATCCCGGAGACCTGAGACGTCATTGACGACCGACGCGCCGGCATCTACGGCGCGTCGTGCCACCTCGGCTTTCGTGGTATCGACGGACAACGGAAGCGGGCAGTCCTCGGCAAGCAATCTAATCGCCGGGAGCGTGCGCGTCAACTCCTCTGCAAGCGGCACCGGAGTATATGACGGTCGCGTGGACTCCCCGCCCACATCCACGAGATCCGCCCCATCGGCCACGAGCTGTCGTCCGCGGCGGAGAACGGCATCGCAATCACCTACAATACCGTCCCCACTGAAACTGTCGGGGGTGACATTGATCACCCCCATGATCATGGTGCGAGAGCCCCAGCTCGGATGCCAGCCTTCAGCCAAATCGTTGCTCAGCACTATCGACCAGATTGCGCAATACGATTGCGTTCGTCACCGGTCCAACACCGCCCGGCACCGGCGTTATTGCGCTCGCCACCTCCCGACACGCCTCGAAGTCGACATCTCCAACAACTCCGGACTCGGTGGGGTTGATGCCGGCATCCACGATCACCACGCCCGGCTTGACCATGTCCAGCGTGATGAGATGTGGCTCGCCCGCGCCCACCATCAAAATGTCGGCTCCGCGAGTGACGGCCCCGAGATCCCTGGTAGCCCGATGTGCCACCGTCACGGTCGCGTCGCATCGCAACAGAAGCTCTGCCACGGGGTGACCCACTACTTTGCTCCGCCCCACGACCACTGCATGCTTCCCCGCAGGTTCGATGCCGCTGACATGCAGAATGTGCGTCATGGCAACAGCCGTCGAGGGCACCTGCCCAGACATGCCGAGATACAGCTTGCCGGCGTTGTGAACGGTTAAACCGTCTACATCTTTTCGGGGGTCGATGATGATGGACAGGTCCACCGAGGTAAGGTGGGGGGGGAGCGGCATCTGCACCAGTATTCCGTCCACGTAGTCGGCGGCGTTGAGGCTCGCCACTTCACTATCCAGGTCGTCGAGCGACACGTCGAACGGCAGCGACCGTCTACATACCGAGATTCCGACCCGGGCGGCCAACTTCTCGAGCCGAGACACGTACATGAGAGCCGGCTCGGACTCGCCGATGGTGACAAAGCAAAGAGTTGGATGGATTCCGCTCTCCTGCAGTCCTTCCACCCGCTGCTTCACGCTCTCCAACACCGACACGGAAATCTTACGCCCGTCGAGAATCTGTGCCACCACGCGCGCTAGTTCCTGATAGCCGCGAGCACGTAGTTCGAAATCGTGTCGGCTCGTTCCGCGACCGGCGGAAAGGAGTCGACCGTCTTCCGGATGTCGTGAACCCACGGCGCGTCAGCTATTGAAGCGAGATTGATCTCCACATTCAAAAGAGCGGCGTCGAATCCGGCCCGCGCTGCCCCTGCCGCGGATCCCACGTCGCTGATCGCAGATCGATTCCCGATCTCCATGAGTTCGGCGGCCAGATCGAGGACGCGCGTGGCGGTGGTCATGGTCTCGAGCGGAGGGCCGACCGCCCCCTTGAGGGCTGATTGCATGTGCTCACGACGCTCCGCCTTCTCGGCATCTGTTTCCCGCGGCATGCCGAGCACGCGAGCAACGCGCCCGTACGCTTCGACGTCCTCATCAGCCAGGCTCAAGGCGCGAGCCCGCAGCGATAGCGCTTCCTCACGGATTTGGGTCACTCGTTCCGCCACCTCTGCGTACTTTCTTCGACCAAGAGTCAGGTTTGTCACCATGGCGAGCAAGGATGCTCCCAGGGCACACTCCAGCGCAGCCACACTTCCTCCGCCCGGCACCGGGTTGGCGGAGGAGAGCTGCTCTATAAATTCGTTGAGATCGGTCACATGCTGTCTCCCGGACGGCCATCGTGCGGTCGCGCGAGCTATTCTACCGACCTCAACCCAGCGGGCTCGACCGGCGTTCCACAGAGGCTTCCCGTCTCAGTGGCACTCGGAGCGAAATTGGGAGATGAGATTGGATGAGACGTTGGTCCCGGCAGCGGGCGATCAGTCACCGCACGTGCGGGCTGATACCTCGACGCTCGACCCACCACTGAGGGAGTCCGCACCGGGTGCAGACATAGCAGCGGACACCTACCAGGTCTTCGCCGACGAGTCGCACGGTTTCCTCACGCAGCATCGCTACACCGCGACGACAATATGTGCACTTTCGAGCATCCGAACCTGGCTGTGCGTCAGGATGCGACGGCTCGTGGTGGCGGGCCGCGACGGTCCGAAATACGGCGAACGCGATCATGGCGGCGAGCCCAATCGCGGCGACGATGAGCGGGACGAGTCCGATGGATAGATTGGGCAACGCGAACATGGTCGTCCTCCGGAAGTTGGTTACCTGTTGAGAGCAAAGCGCGTGCCACGCCGCCTCCCGGCAAGCGTCATGGCAACACGACGCTCACACTGGTACCATCACGCCCGTCGCGGGTCGGAATCACCGCGGTCAGAAGCCGAGAATGTGATGCCACGGTGCGATTGAATTGAGCCAGTCCTTCGTTATCCGCGTTGCCGACGGCAGGGCTCAGGACACCGCCATCGCGCCATATATTGTCGGCCACGATGGTTGCTCCAGCACGGGTGAGGCGCAGCGCGTGCTCAAGATAGACCGGATACGAAGCCTTGTCGGCGTCGATGAATACGAAGTCGAATTCGTGGCCCTCCAACCTGCGCAACGAGTCGACGGCGGGTCCCACTACTACTTCCACCCGATCGTCCACGCCGGCGCGCTGGAAGTTCGCGCCGGCCAGGTCCGCGTGTTTGGGAGTGACTTCGAGTGTCGTAATCCGCCCACCAGGTTGCAGTGCCCGCGCCAGCAGAACAGTGCTGTAACCGAACAGGGTTCCGATTTCGAGGATTCTCCGAGCTCGGCTCTGCATCACAAGCACCTGCAACAGTCGACCGAGTTCGAAGGGCACCTGAATGGCCGGCAGGCCCTGCTCTTCAGCGTCGGCCCGCATAGCTTGAAGGACATCGTCCTCAACTCCGTAGAGCGTTCGCACATAACCCGAAAGCGTTGTTTCTTGCATGACCACCCTCCTTGTGGGACACTCGTGTCCAAGCGAGTATATGAACTCGACAGCAGCACGTCTCGTGCCGGTGCGAAGCCTCGGACCTCGACGTAAATCACTGCAACACCGTGGAAACTCAGGCTGAAGGAGCCGATGAAGCATGTTCAAGACGTGGGCGGCATCGTCACGTGAGATAGAATCCCTCACACGCGACCTGGAAGCACATTTGAACGAGTTTGCGGACGAAGTCGTGAGCGTTGCATATGCCGTGACCGACCGTCATCATGTGCTCGCGCTGTACAAGCAGGTTGAGCCGTCGATCGACGACCGGCAGGAGGTGGCAGTCACGGAAGCTGAGCACATAATCGAGCGGGTGCAAGGATAGTGGTGCTTACACAGCACCGCGTGGTCTACCTGGCCTCCTCCCGCGGTCACCAGGGGCGGGTTTTTGGAATCGACTGAGGACACCACGCCCACTATCTCGAGCGTCGAAGAGGCGGCATTCGTCGTTACCATGCTCGAGGGTCAGTTGATCGCAGCCGAGACCAAACCGCAATTCGATGCATTGTTTAAGCGGGCGCAAGAATTCGCTCAACAGATTGAGGGCGACGGAAGGCTCGGAGCGCAGGAGCGCGCGGCAGTAGACCAGCATCTCCGCGAATTGCTGCTGCGAGCCCGGGTTGACTACGACCGCAATCGTGATGCGGCCCGATCCGCTTTGATGGAAACTGCCGACCGTCTCACGTTGTCCATCGAGTCAGTAGAGGAAGCCGAATCCGCCGCACAGGTGCAAGAAGTGCGCACCGATTTGCGACTGATTCGTGAGAGCTTGAAGAGTGCAAGCGCCTGGGCGCCGCGCGACGTGCAGGCGCGCGTCTGGGACCAGTGGCAGGGAGCAAACCAAGCCGCCTGGGCCAAGCTCAATGAGTGTTGGAGCCGGAACGAGGGCGCGCTGTCTGCCGTATTAGAACGAGCGGAGTCCGCGATGGAACGGGGCAATCCGCGTGCCGCCAAGGTTCAGATCAAGCAGTTTCACGAGCTGGCGAAGGGCGCTGAGGGGTCGCATGCGTCGATGAAGCAGCTCCGAGGGCGGGCGCGGCAGCTGTGGGATCGGGCCACGGCAGCATCCAAAGAGCAACATGAGGCGTACGTGGTGATCGCGCGCAAGCGGCTTGACCACCTGCGAACGCTCGCCGAACGGGCGGCGCAGACTCGAATGAGAATCGAAATGGAGGTTGGGGAGCTGGAGAGCGACCTCCAACAGGCGCAGACCGATGTCGCCGCTGCACTATTGCGCGGTCGACTTGAAGCGCGCCGCAAAGAGCTTCGTCAGGTGGATTCGGAATCGGCGGGGCTATTACGCCGCATCGAGGAAGCCGAAAAAGTAGTCGGTTAGGCCGTTTGGCCCGCTATGCTCACCGGCTCCTGGTCCGACACGGGAACTGTGACCCGGACTTCAGTTCCGGTGTGAGCAGTCGAGGTCACTTCTAATCGACCACCGATGGACTGCGCCCGTTCGGACATAATGTCCAGCCCGAAATGTCCCTCAAAATCGTGCTCGACCGCAAAGCCGACACCATCATCGTGCACCTTCACCTCGAGCCCATCTTCAGACGAACAGATGTGGACGCTCACGCTCCGAGCATGTGCGTGCTTTCGAACGTTGTTCAATGCTTCTTGAACGATGCGTAGCAGTTCTACCCGCGCTTTTGGTCCGATCTCGGGAACATTCTCGGCTGTATGCACCTCGACCCTCAATCCAGAGACCTGGCCGAATTCTTCAGCGTACGTGGCGATCGAATCCGCGGTGGTGGTTCCCTCCGGTGCCATGCGCAAGGTCGAAATCGCCTGTCGCGCCTCGGTGAGGGCGGTTTCGAGCACTCCCTCGATGTCCACTAAGTGACTTGGGTTGAAGTTTGCCGGCGAGCGTTGCAACCACGCCACCCGCATTTTCAGAAACGCGAGATGTTGAGCCAGCCCGTCATGAATTTCGCGCGCCAGACGCGATCGTTCCGCCAGCACGGCGCCGGCGGCGACTTCTTCGTACAAAAAGCTGCGTTCCAGCAGGACAGACGCTTGTATACCGAAGGATCTCAGGAGTCGAATGTCTTCAGAACTGAATTCTCCCGCCTCGCCTCGGTCGATGACCAACATGCCCAACCGCCGGTCGCCTGCGTTGAGGGGAACTCCATACGCGGTCAGACCATCGGACCCGTTTTCGAACGCGACCACGACGCGGCGCGAGTCGGTATTGGCGCCCGCTACAGGTTCGTCCAGATGGATCATTTGCGTCGCAAAGTCATCGTATGTGGCCTGTCCACGTTCGTTCACGACCACGCGTGCATTGACGTTGAGAGACTGACTGACTACTGCCACCACGTGCTTGATGATGGTTGACACGTCTTGCACGCTTGGAGGCGCCATAAGCGAGTGCAGGGCCTCAAGCTCTCTCGCCTGAAGTTGCAGTCGTTTGTAGCCTCTGCTCCATTCCACTCCCAGGGTGAGAAGCAAGCCCGTGTAAAAACAGAGACGCAATAGATCTCCGAACTGCACAGCGCGGGGCTCGTATGGATGGAATGCATACTGCAGCTCCGCGAATCCGGCGACAGTCAGGCAGATTGAGAGCCAGACAAACCAGCGAGATCCTTCCTCGTCTCGGGGCGATCGCCAGAACAAGATGCTTGCGCCAAACAAGAAAATGCACGAAGCCATCTGCAGCACAGTCTGAAAGCCGCTTGGCACCGCGGATCCGGTGGCGAGCGATATGCCCACGGTGCCGGAGAGTACCAGGGTGCAGGTCAACGTGACCCCGACCAGAACAAGCCGCCACCTTCGAGCTGGGGCTACGTGCCTTTCGACCAGCAGGCCCGCCGCGAACAGGAACATCGATCCCACCACGCGTTGCAATGCCCAGCCATACGGCACAAAGTGCATCTGCCTGCTCCAACCCAGCAGGAGCGGAAGGAGACCGGAACCGGCGCTGGCTCCGCCGAATACCAGAAAAGCATATCCAAGGTAGAAACTGGCTAACTTCCCATACAAGAGGAAGTCGGTCACCAGAAAGAAAGCAGCCCCCAGGGCGACCAGAATCGATGCGGTCGCGATGGCGACATTGACCACCTGGTTATGGGAAAGGGTGACGGACCCCGGTTTGACGATCGAAACGACCGTCGTGGCAAAGAGCACCAGAACGACGAAGCTGGCAACGGTCCGGTACGGGGCGCTCCCACGCGGTCGATCTACCACAGTTCCCGTCCCGGTCAACAGTGCGCGAGGGCTCTGGACCACAATGTCTCCCATACGACTCAAGCCGCGAACGTCATGTCGCACGCCGCCGCCAGTGTAGCGCGTCCATGCGACATTGTGAAGCGGGCAGATTTCAGCGTACGGCCGCGCTACCTTTGGTTGACCGCTCGTTGCACGATGTGAACGAAATCGTCCATGTCAAAAGGCTTGCGAAGATACGCGGTCGCCCCGACAGTAGCAGCCAGTTCCTCGGCGTTATCCATCCCGGTCACCAGGACCACCGGCGGAGCGGTGTCTTTGAGAACACGCCGGATATTGTCAACCACCTCAGCTCCATTCATGCCAGGCATCATGAAATCCGTGACGATGGCTGCCGGTTCGAAGTCGCGTACCCGCTCTTCAGCCCGTCCACTGGTGGTGAGAACCACGTTGAAACCAGCGGTTTGTAATACGTCGGTGAGCAAAGCGCCCAGACCAGCTTCGTCCTCAACGATCAGGACTGTGGCCGCCATGTACGATCTCCAGTCCAAAGTTCTACCACACCGGCGTGTCCACTGTTCAGAGTGACTCGAACAGAAAGTACACAACCGGCGAGGGAGAGACAGGGCTGCACGGGAGCAGGGTCCGCTAAGTTGGAGGCGACGGTCGGAATCGAACCGACGATAGGGGTTTTGCAGACCCCCGCCTTAACCACTTGGCCACGTCGCCATAAAAAAATGGAGCGGAAGACGAGATTCGAACTCGCGACCCCCTCCTTGGCAAGGAGGTGCTCTACCACTGAGCCACTTCCGCTCGAGCCTTGCGGCCCACTGATGTTTAACACATGCACTTTTGGGCAGTCAAGGCTGAAAGTACCGTGTTATACTCATCCGCCCAAGTCACTTGAACCTGGAGTCTTGCTTGTTTTATCACGCGTTTCGAGTCGTTTTTCCCATCCTTCCGTGTCTCATGTTGCTGAATGCAATGTCTGTTCCTGGACCCGTATCTGCAGCCGTTACAAGCGCAAAAGCGACGCCGGGGAAGGCGGTACATAGACCCCGAAAGGCAGTTCCGGCGCCGCCTGCGGCTATTGGCGCGCAGCTCACCGCGACGCCTTCGATTACGGACGTGGGGGATCAGGTCACGCTGACGTTGACCGCGACGCACTTCACGCCGAGGTCGTCTGTGACTGTGCGCTTCCTCTCCTCGCACCACGGGTTTTCGGGTCCCATGCCTTGGGATCCGCGATGTAACTGCTTCCGCCTCGCCATTTTTCTGGCCAAACGCTCGCATTCGCTCGAACTGTCCCGTGTCAGCGCTGTGATAACCGCCGGCAAGGCTGCAACCGCCGTATACACGACCTTTCAGATTCGTGGTTTGACCCCGAACGGACTGGCTTATGTGGCGGGTGGGACCCCCATATTCTCCGCGTGGGTGGGCGATCCGAACCCCGTTGCAACTGAGTTCCAGCACTACTGTGTGTGGGCTCGCACCGCCGATGCGCTCGGTGTTTCAGGATTGACTGTGAAGCTTTCGGTTCATTTCGCCCAGCACACGGAGAATTGGACCGCCGGGGTGACCGGCCCAAGCGGAGTCCTATGCGTGCGCCGCTCGATTGGGCACCCGCAAGTGGGAAGAGGCGTGCGGGTGGACGCGTATGCCGGCAATCTCCATGCGCAAACGAGTTTCACACCGGTCGGATGAGCAAGCGCCTTCCGGCGATCAGGACGGGGTTTCTCCACTTCCATTGTCAGCCCTGCTGACCCGATCTCGCACCACCTTCATGGCAAGGTTGAGTTGCTTGAGCCTTTGAGCCGCGTCCCGCTGACCGATGGGATCGCCGTGGAACTTGTCGGGATGGATAGACGCGACACGGCGACGGTATGCACGCTCGATCTCTTCCGCCGATGCCACCCGAGAGACGCCAAGCAGAGTATAAGCATCGGTCTCTCCTGGATAAAACTCGAGGTGTTCCGCCACGTGCATGGAACGATGGGGCCGGGGCTTCCGACGCGCCGCCTTTGCCCGGCTGGCCCTCGACTGAGACTCCGCGTACGGATCCCAGTGGTCGCCAGTGTAGGGCGAGGTGCGACGACTCTTGTAGACGCCCGGATCCGCAACCCGCGCCGCCTCCACGTGCTGTTGCCAGATTGGAATTTCCTCTTGGTTGGTGGGTCGCACGGGCTCGTCAAGCGATCCAACATGTGATGACCATCGGCGCTCGCTCGAACTACCTGAATGCACGGTCGCCCGGGGGCCCGGTCTGTCCGGGTCCACGCCGACCGACACGCGGTTGGACGCCACATATATCCCGACGAGTACGACCAGCACCACGGTGAGGGCACCGAGCAAGAAGAGGATTGCGTAAAGTGCCATCTCTGCGGCCGAACCAGGTCCAGAATGTGATTTGGTGCCGAGGGCCAGAATCGAACTGGCGACACATGGATTTTCAGTCCATTGCTCTACCGACTGAGCTACCTCGGCTTCTCACGGCTTTAAGGCGCACGATTCTATCACACGATAAAAGCGTCAAACATCGCCTGAGGAGCTACAAACCGCGTTGCTTTTTCCAGGTTGAGAGGTCTCCCAGCACCACCGCACCCTGACCCTGCAACTCCTCTGGAGTGCGTGATCCGGTAAGAAACAATGCACGGCGGAGCTCGGTGATGAACTGTTGGATGACCAGATCCAGTTCAGCCTCTCCAGCGTCTGCCGCCATCAAAAATGGCAACCCCACGCCAACCGCGGCCGCGCCTAACGCGATCGCGCGCGCCGCGTCGACGCCACTGCGCACACCACCGGTTGCGATGACAGGCACACCACAATGGCGCGTCTCGAGGATCGATGCCGTGGTGGGAATGCCCCAGCGGCCAAACGCCTCGGCCATCGACACATGTCCATTGCTCCGTTGACCTTCGCGCGCTCCTTCTATTTTCACCATACTGGTGCCGCCCGCGCCGCCGACGTCGATTGCGGCCACGCCGACTTGCTGGAGTCTTCGCGCCTGCTCGCGCGAGATACCGGCGCCCGTTTCCTTGGCCATGACGGGCACGCCCACGGATCGCACCACCTCACCAATTGCCTCAAGGACCCCCCGCGCGTTGCGGTCACCTTCGGGCTGTACCATTTCTTGCAGGAAGTTGAGGTGGATGGCCAGAGCCTGTGCTTCGACGCTCTCCACGATGGCCCGGATGTCGTGGAGCTCGAGTGCCGGGGCGTCTGATTGCGGGACGAGTTGCGGCGCGCCGATGTTCGCCACCAAGACTGCATGGGGCGCAACGTCTCGGGCCACGCGATACGTGGCCATGAGGTCCGGATCGAACAGTCCAGCGCGCTGGCTGCCCAAACCCATAGCAAGTCCGTGTCTCTCAGCCGCGACAGCAAGGCGGCGATTGATGCGAGCAGCTCGCTCGTGGCCGCCCGTCATGCCGGTGATCCAGATGGGCGCCGACACCGTCTGGCCCAGGAAGTCCGTCTGAAGATCCACGTCCGCCAGATCCATTTCCGGCAAGCAGTTGTGAACCAGCCGCACCTCGTTCCAGTTCAATCCGAGATCGGATTCCGCGTCCCCGTGCAACGCGAGTTGCAGATGTTCCAGCTTCCGACTGCTGATCAGGTCGACGCGCTCTTCATGGGTCATAACTGATTTCGGCCAGTCTGTCGATGCGCCAGGTATGTTGGCATGGTAATCATCCATTTCTCGGTGGCCCGAGGCGGGCCCACCAGGTGACGACGTTGAATTCCTGTTCCTCTATTGTGTCCAGAATCCGAGGATACAGCGAAGCGGCCAGGAAGGGGGGAAATTGGCTCGAACCATCCGGCGCCGGAATCCCGTGCATTCCGGAGTCATAGTGCTCCCGAGCGACCTCGGTGCGTGCCGGTATGACGCCACGGAAGAAGTCATGCGGCCGAACCGAGTGTTGACAAACTTGTCGAAGAGGGCGTAAGCTTGGGCGTCCAAGCAAACCGGGTGGCCGCGTGCGGAAGGTTCGTACGAGGAAAGTCCGAGCTCCATAGAGCAGGGTGCTGGGTAACACCCAGTGGGGGCGACCCCAAGGAAAGTGCCACAGAAACATACCGCCGATTCACATCGGTAAGGTTGAAATGGTGAGGTAAGAGCTCACCGGCAGTCGGGTGATCGACTGGCCGCGGTAAACCCCATCTGGAGCAAGACCACGTAGGAAGGCGCGATGTCCTTGCGACGTCTAAGGGTTGCTCGCCTGAGTCCTTCGGGTAAGGTCGCTGGAGCCGGCGAGAGATCGTCGGCGTAGATAGATGGTCACCACCGCACGGGTCGTGAGGCCGGTGCGGAACAGAACTCGGCTTATGGTTTGCTTGGACTCCGTTCGCGGATCGCGTTCACACCCCACTTCGCGACCCATGCCACTGGACGGCACCACTCGGATGCAAGGCCGGCACAGGGTCGACCACAATCATCGACGCTTCAACGGTTGGCGGATGCGTCATTGAGGATCGGGCGAAGTCGACGGAGCTTCCAGGCTGCCGTGCCCGGTACAGTCGGGGGTCCCGCAATGAAAGTGATTTTCCATCCAGCACACGGCATGATGGGTCCGACCGCACACCGGACAACTCGCGGCAAGCTGACCCAGTCGTAAAGTATTTCCGCAGCGCGGACATTCGGCTCCCACTCCCACGTCGCCGGGACCCAGCAATTCGGTCGCCACGCCCACCGGCACCGACTCTACGTGGACCGGCGTGGACCGAATCGAAGGCTCCTGGGGAGGAGCCGGTTCCGGTGCTTTTTCCACTCGCGGTTCAGTTCGCACGTCTGCCTTTTTCGCGCGTTCGCGGACCTTGGGCCGACGTCCGGGCCCCCGCACTTCCGGGGAGGATGCAGCAACGGGCGCGGACTTCTCCTGTTCAGGCTTTTTTCGACCCTCTGACTCGTCTAGTGGTTGAGGTATGGTGGCGCCCGTTGCCTGCGGCCCCATCGGCCGGCTCGGCGCTTCTGCCCGCAGTGGCTCCCGTGGGGCGGGTGTCACCGATTGTGATTCGGTATCTGAGATCTCCGGACCAACCAGAAGGTTCGTCCCGGGGAGGCGACTCTCGACGGCGAGACCCATCAGGAAGCACAGAAACCCGATACCCAGGAGAAGCACGGCGAGAATCGTGACCGGACCCGCATCGCGGCCGAGTACACTCTGCACCAGCAGCATCGCAGCGCCGATCCAGGTCGCCAACCGGCTGTACCAGGTGAATTCGCTCAACCTGAACGACGTTTGATCCGTCACTCCCGAGCCCTCATGCATTCCTGACATGTGACATCAGTTGGTCCCGGATAGGTGAGGAATCGGATAAGGCGTCCATGACGACCGGCCAACGCTCGCGAAAGTGAAGATAGGCAGAGACGCGGGCGTCGAGTCCGGTTCGGACGGATCGCACAAAATCCTCGCAGTCGGCGTCGTATCCGGCTGCCGCGAGGGCCTCACAGGCATCGCCGTCCAAATCGCCCTCGAGAAATTTACCGGGATACGGCATCAATTCCTCGGCCGTCACCGGGTGGAGAGCCGGATGCTCGCGCGAGACCTCTAGCTTCCGCTGTTCGTACAGGAAGCGAATGATGTCCTGTTCCAATTTGGAGGTCGATGCATCCTGGTAGGAGCCGCCTTTGGGGGGACAATGCAGAACCCGGAGGTCTTTGCGGAGGAAGAATGACTTGCCTTCCATGCGGGCGTTGATGAGGTAGTCGATGTCCTCCCCTCGGGTAATGCTGGGGTCGAACCCCACGGCTCGTACCATTTCGGGGGAGAATTCCATATTTCCGCCGAAACAAAAGGGCGTCTTTACGATCATGCCCGACTCCGCGTCCAGCACGTCGGTCGCCTCGTTCATGATGGCGGCCTTGAGATCGAACAGGTTCGAGGAAGCGGCTTTTGCGGGATCCACTTTGAGAAAGATGCTGCCGTCCTCCTGCTCGTAGTGGCCGGACAAACCATATACCACCTCTCCGTCAACCTCGAGACCAAGCGAAACGGTTGCCTTCCGCATAAACTCGGGATCGTTGACGAGCTCGTCGTCATCGAGAGCGACGATGGCCTTCGATCGCAGAACCAGCGGCAACGCCAATTGGAGATTGCGAATCTTTGGATACTGGAGTAAGTCAAGGAAATCGCGTGCGTACTCGAGGCGGGACTCCACCAGGCAAGCGTGGAAGACCTGTAACTGGGCGGAACCGAACACCAGGGAGGTGATACCGGTGTGTCGGTCTGCGAGATCGCGGACCGCATGCTCGGCGGCTACGGCCACATCAGCTGCAGTAACGGCCACCAATAGAAGGACGTAAAACTGTGACGAATCGAGCCGCTCGAGACTGCTCAGCAAAGCCTCAAGCGTGTTCTCACCGCCCAGGGGAGTTGGGTGATCGTAGACCGCGTCTCCGGCACGTCGAACACCACCCTCGCGCGTCCAGTACGTCGGAACCACTATGCACGTTGGCGGCAACATGTCCATAGCGTATCACGCGGTTCTCCATGCCGTAACACCACGGCTGAAGGGTCGAGGTGCAGGTGGACGAGCGCACGAATGCGCGGCAGGTCGCCGCACTGTGCTCCGATTGGTACTGGTGTACTGAGTACACCGCTGGTTATAATACAGGTATGGATCACGTCATCGATTTGGATCGCCGTCAGCGGAAGCGACAGGTATTACATCAACAGTTGCTGGACAGCGCGCAGCAACTCTTCTCGAGCCGCGGTGTAGGGAAGACGACGGTTGAAGACATTGCAGAGGCCGCCGATGTGGCCCGGCAGACGGTTTTCAATCACTTTCCGTACAAGGAGGCCCTTGCCCTCGAACTGGCAGCAGACGGGGTGCAAAGGGTGGCATACCAGGCCCACGTGCTGCTCGAGGCCGGGTCGCCGGCACTTGAAGTACTGGAGCAGGTCAGTCGGTGGCTGCTCGAAACGGCGATCGAACAAGGAGAATTGGCGGTCGTAGTCGCACGTGAACTGATGCATCCAGATCAAGATCGTGCTCTGCGAGCCCGTGAGACGTTGCCTCTTACTCAAATATTCGAGGCGATTTTGATGCAGGCTCGCGAGGAGCACACTGCTCGGCGCGACCTTCCGATAAGTATTGTGGCGGATCGTATCAGCGGCGTACTTATTGCTGTACTTTCACGCGTAACGTCGCTCAATGAAGACGAATTGCGGCGGGAACTGGCGGTTTGTTTCGATATCGTGTTCAATGGAATCACGGAGAGGAGAATTTAGACATGCTTTCGTGGAAGAATGCCCGTAAGATGGGTCACAGGTTGCTGAGCGCGACACTGCGGTGTCGGCAGTGCAGCCGGCCGGCGGGCGAACTGGTGGGGTTTGCCGACTTGAGCCTCGGGGAGGCGCGTTTCCTGCCGCTGGATACAGGTTTTATGCCCCACAACCTCGGCGGAGAGTTACGCTGCGGGCGCTGTGCCGGGCAGCTCTATCTGGATGACGTCGAGCCACTGGGACGCAGCGTTCCACTGGATGAGGCCGGCGGAGTTCCATTCGCCCGGGTCATGAGTGGCGAAGTAGAAATGGCGGGCACGTCCGCCGCTTGATGGAACCAGGGGAAGCGGATTCCCCGCGTGACATGCCAGGGATAGACACGAGGCTGCGGATTGCAGACCAAGCGATCCGCAGCTTTGTGCGTACCGGCCGAGCATATCTCGCTTGCCAGAGCCCGTGTTAGAGTCCTGTGTAAACAGCACGACTGTTTTTATGTATTTATTGGAATTGGAAACGTTATGAACCAAAGAATTACCGATCAGGGTGTACCTGACGCCGGCCTTTTTATCGATTGGGACAATCTCAAAGTCGGTCTGAAAGAGTTGGGCCGGCAACCAAACATTTCGTCATTGCTCGACACGGTCGGCCACCGCGGCCGGGTCGTTATTGCCCGCGCGTATGCCGATTGGCAGCAGCGTTCAAACGCGTTCGATCCGCCCAACTTATATGCGGCTGGAATCGAACCGGTTTACGTGCCGGTACGGATGCAGAGTGGTCGACCGCTCAAGAACAGTGCCGACGTAAAACTGGCAGTCGACTGCATCGACTTTCTCAATACCGCACCACATTTGAAGACGTTCTTTCTGGTGTCAGGCGACTCGGATCTGATCCACCTGGTGAATTTTCTTCGAGCCCGTGGGAAGCGAGTGGTGGTGATCGCCGTCTCGCATACGCTTTCGTCGATGCTGGCAGATAACCTGGATGAACTCTTGATTTACGACGTGGACATCGAACCGATTCGGCAGGCCGAGCCAGCGACAGTCGTGCGGAAAACCAAACCAGCCGCCGCGGCGACATCCGCCGAACCTGCGGTCGAAGACAACTCGCAGGATGAGGAAGCATTTACTGTGCTTGCCGACCTCCTTCGCAATCGAAGCAACCGGATCGGCTCCCTATTCTCGTGGATCGGCATCCAGCTCGGTCGCAAGGGAGTGGATCATCGGGCTCTGGGCTTCGAGCGCTTCAAGGACTTCATGCAGGAAGCGGAGCGTCGGGGGCACATTCGGATTCTGACACGTGGCTTGCAGGACTGGGCGTACCTACCCGAGCAGTACGACAAGATGACGGAAACTGAACTCGCGGCGGAGGAAGAGGAAATCAGCGAGGGAGACACCGATCTTCACGGCACGGTCGCGGTTTCAGCGCTGGACGAAGAAGGACAGCGCAATCTGATTCGATACCTGGTGGATCTCGAGCGGCGGTCGGAATATCTCATTCCGCCGTACATCGTCTCTCACCTGGTAAGGGAAAGCGTGCTGCCTTCCCTTTCGCAGAGCCAGCTGAGATCGCTTATACGCGATGCCATGAATGAGCAGATTCTGATATCGTCGACCCACACCGTTCCGCACCGATCCACTGGCAAGCCTTACGATTTGCGTACCATTCGGGTCAACCCGGAGCACCCTCTGGTGTCGGCTGAGGAAGCAAAGGCGGCCGTGTAGCCACGGCGCCGAGGGTTCAGCGAGCGCCGGTGTGCATGGGCATGATGACGTGCGTGTAATCGACTGAATCGATCGGCTTAAAGACTGCAGCCGAGTTGGGGCCGCTGATTTCGAGCCCGACCTGCGAGGACTGAACCGCCCCCAGGACATCTGAAACGTAGCGCGAGTTGAATTGCACCTTAGCGCTTCCGCCGTTGACGACGGCATCGATCTCGCCCCGGTCTTCGCCCAACTCGGCAGCCGCCCCGCTGATCACCACATTTCCCACGCCGGCTTCTCCACCCGGCTGGATTTCGAGCGTAATGGCGTTGGAGTTGTCGCGCGAAAAGAAGCTGGCGATCTTGGTGGCCTTCAAGAGGTCGCCGGTACTGACGACCACCTTGGTGGAAAATTTCGTCGGAATGATCTGTTTCAAGTTGGGGTACGCGCCTTCGATGAGTCTCGACACCACGTGTAGATCGGTGGTACGAAACACAACCTGGTTCCGATTCGGGGTCACGGTTATTTCGACGATGGCGTCGCCATCAGGCACCACACGGGCTAGTTCGGCCAGCGTTCGAGAGGGCACAATCACGCTGAAGTCCCCACTGGAAGCCTCGGCCAGTTCGCCTTTGCGCATCGCGAGTCGGAATCCGTCAGCGGCTGCGAGCGTCAATTCCGTGCCCGAAAATGTGGAGAGGACGCCGGTCAAGATCGGTCGGGTATCGTCCACAGCCGTCGCGAACACCACTTGTTCGATCATTTCCTTCAGGAGCGAGGCCTGGATAGTAGCGGCCGGTTGTTCCGTGGCAGTCGGGATAATGGGAAAGTCGTCGGCTGCCATGCCTCGTATGTTCGCCTCATAGCGACCCGACGAGACATGTGCGGATTGACTGCCTTGCTTCACCGAGAGATCGATCGGTGCGTTTGGTAGGGTGTCCACAAACTCGCTCAGCAGCTTCGAAGGTAGAGTAATTGCTCCCTCTTCCGCGACCGTCGCATCAATCCAGGTGCTGATGGCGATATCCAGATTGGTCGCGGCAATCTTGAGCCTCCCATCATCGGTCGACAGCAGGACGTTGGTCGTGATGGGCAGCGGACTGCGTGCCGCTACCGCCCGACCTGCCACCCGCAGGCCACGGCTGAAGTCTTCCTGGCTAGCACTGATCTTCACGTAAGCTCCTGCCAAAGTTATGATTTTCGAGACAAACGTCGCGGCGCCAGTTGTTATGTCGATTCGCCGGAGGTTGCCTGTCTGAAATCGCGATGAGGTGAGGCGTCCAGATTATACGGCACGCCGCGACCGCGTCATGCGGTGGATGGGGACACGCCATCGACCTCAAACCCGTAGTCGAGCAGCGACGCTCCGTCTGAGAAGCGAGCGGTGCTGGTGCTCCCCATGTTCACTGCTATAACCCACCGTCCGCCCTTTCGAGCAGATGAGACCAGGCATGCTCCGGCCGCGGGCGTCGTCCCCGTTTTGACACCGTCGACGTTTTTCGACGACCACAATAGTCGGTTCAGACTCTGCCAGACATGGAAGCCTCGACCGTCGGAGGCGCGCGCCGTCCACGTCCTGGTGTCGACAATGACGGAAAACGTGAGAGATTGCATCGCGGCTCGCGTCAGATTCGCCAGATCTCTGGCGGTGGTCACCTGGCCGGGCACGTCGAAGCCATTCGGGGTCAGATAGTGCGTGTGCCAGAGGTGCAGTCGGACAGCTTGAGCGTTCATCAGGCGAGCAAACTGCTGGGGAGTGGGCGCCAGGGTCTGCGACAGCGCGATGGCGGCATCATTGCCCGACGGCAGGAGCATACCGTGCAAAAGATTCCAGACCGTCATGCGCTCTCCCGCATACAGACCGGCCGAGGAACCACCGTATGATGCGGCCGTAGCGCTCACCGTTACTACTCGGCCGAGCGGCACCTGATGGCGCAGGATTACCAGGGCCGTCATGATCTTCACCGTACTGGCGGGGGCCCGCATACGGTTGGCATTCTTGGCGTAGAGGACGGCGCCGGTCCAACCGTCCATCACGATCGCCTCCGGAGCCGTCACAAATGGAAGCACGGCGGCTCGAGCAGTGCGGGCACCCGGGAGAACGAACGCCAGGACGAATACCAAGAGCAGGATTCGTTTCGCGATGGTGCATGCCTCCATCCACGTGCGCACGACTGATCTCTGGAATCCATGTTCGCGGATGCACGTGATGGTAGCCCATGCGTCTGGCGGGGCTCAACCCCGGACGATGAGGCATCGGGGTAGGGGGGATGCGCTGCACCCGGATCATGCCATGGCGATAGACTTAAGCACCGATCAATACGGCTCGAAAGTGCCCTTCATGCCGTCGCTCGACCGCGTCGCTCTCGTCTACCACCCGGACCTTCTACAGTACGATTTCGGGCCGCAGCACCCGCTGAGACCGGAGCGAATCGAGCTTGGTCTCGATCTCCTCAGCACGCTTGGCATCTGGGAAGCGGCAGAGGAGACGTGCCTGCCCCGAGCGGCACCGGACGCAGTGCTCGAACTCATTCACGATAGTGCCTACATCGCAGCAGTCCGAGCCGGAGAACTCGGTGCATTGCGTGGGTCGGAACTTGGCCGCTTTGGCTTGACCAGCTCCGACAATCCCCCGTTTCCAAATATGCACTATGCGGCGTCCCTGGTCGCGGGCGGAGCAGCCGAAGCGGCCAGAGCCGTTATGCGACGGGACCTCGACCATGTTTTTCACCCCGCAGGTGGTCTACATCACGCGCAACGGCGGCGAGCCTCCGGCTTTTGTATCTACAACGATCCCGCCCTGGCCGCGGCGGTCGCGGTTGAGGAGTTCGGGGCGCGGGTTGCATACGTCGACTTCGATTGTCACCACGGGGATGGGGTGCAATGGCTGTTCTACGACGATCCGTCGGTGCTGACCGTGTCGTTTCACGAATCGGGACGGTTTCTTTTTCCCGGGACGGGAGGGGTGGAAGAGCGTGGCGAGGGCGAAGGATGGGAGTATGCGGCAAATGTGCCGTTCATCCCTTTCACGCAGGATGGTTCGTGGCTGCAAGCTGTTCACGCGCTCGTTCCACCATTGATCGAACGGTTTGCTCCCGACCTGCTGCTCACCGTGCATGGCTGCGATACTCATGTATTCGATCCGCTGACCCACCTGTGTCTCACGACGGAGGCGTTTGTAGTTCAAGCCAGACTCGTGCACGAACTGGCGCACACCCACTGCCAGGGACGTTGGGTTGCTTTCGGGAGTGGTGGATACGACTGGCGGCGCGTGGTGCCTCGCTCGTGGGCCATCGTATGGTCGGAAATGAGCGGCCGACCGCTGCCGCGTGAACTTCCATCCGCTTGGCTTGCTCGCTGGTCACGCGATGAGCTCGAGCCGTTGCCGAGATACTTCCGCGACAGTCCCGATACGGTCCACCCGGTCCGACAGGACGAAATCGAGTCGGCAAATCGGGAAACACTGGCGGAAGTCATGCGGGCCGCTGGGATCGAATGAGCGAGCGTGACCGTCCAGCAGCCTTCGGGCCAGCAATGAAAGGATCTTTTGTCCGCATCGAAACTTCGCGGCCAATGACGAGGTATATGCTGGATTGAGGGAGTGCGTATACATTCATGACCGATGTACGAGAGCTAGACGATCTCGAACTGATAGCCCGGGCGCAGGCATCGGACCACGCCGCATACCGCGAATTGGTGGATCGGTACAAGAACGCAGGCTTCAGCGTGGCTTTACAGATCCTGCGACACCGTCCAGACGCCGAAGATGCGCTCCAGGAAGCGTTCATCAAGGCGTACGTCTATCTGGACTCGTTCTCGCCTAAATATCGGTTCTACACCTGGTTTTCGACCATTGTCCGTAATGTTGCACTTTCGCAACTCCGGGCGCGCGACTGGTTAGTCACACCAATGCCCGAGGAAACGCTGCGACCCGTTCGCTCCGTCGTCGAGGACTGCCCGGAGTTGGCGGCACTGGCCACAAGTCGTGCCGACATGGTGCGAGAAGCCGTCATGATCTTGCCGGAACGCTATCGTCGGGTACTCGTACTGAGGTATTGGCACGACCTGTCGTACGACGAGATCGCCGCAGTAACGCAGCAGTCCCTGGGGGCGGTGAAGACGCAGTTGCGTCGCGCCAAACTGTTGTTGGGGGAAGGTCTACGCGTGGCCGATCCGGGATTGGCCGTGGAGTAACCGCATGCAAGCGCCTGTCGACTCCGTCGAGCGTGAAGTCGCCATCGAGTTGCCGGCGGATTTTGCCCAGCGTCTTGAGGCGTCGCTCCGAGACGCAGATCGCGAGCGCCGCCGGCTCCATGTCGTCGATCGACTCCGCTTCGTGCTGCCGCTCATTCTGTTGATCGGGCCACTTGTCGCGTGGCGTCTCATGCAGGTGTCGGCGAGCGGCGCTCACGTTATGATCGATTCGCTGGCGTGGCTGGCGTTCATCCTCGATGTCGGCGTGCACCTCGACTCCGCAGTCCTGACGTACGGAGGTCTACAAGCGGTGCCGAGCATCGTGGGCGTCGCATTGGGCGTGCTCGTGGCGGCGCGACTTCTGTGGTATCCGCGAGACGGCGAGTGAGCCGCAAGCGAGCCTTTATCATCGCCTGGCTCCTCTTGCTTGGGCTGAGTGCTACCGTACCGCTGTCGGCTCTGTTTCGGGGGGTCGTCCATGTCGGAACCCGACCGATAACCGTCTCCGGCGCAGTTTCGAAGCCGGTCATTTCCATCGGGTCGGACGTGATCCTGCCCCACGGCTCACGTAACATCGTCGTCGTGGTGGCCGGGAACATCCGAGCATCGGGTGCAATTCAGGACGACCTGGTGTCGGTCGATGGAGACGTGTACTTTCATCGAGGCGCGCGCGTGACGGGCGACGTGCTTTCCATCATCGGCGGGATTTATCGGAGCACCGATGTCCAAGCGACCGGCAGACTGGGCGGTGCAGTTCATCCATGGAATGACACATCCCCGACACGCGGACATCATCTTCAATCAACCGTCAACACCAGCATTCGGCTCGGACTGGCCGCGGGCCTCGCGCTTCTCTTGATTGGGACGTGCCTCACCATCGTGTTTCCCTGGCAAGTAGTACTGATTTCGACCACCCTCCGGAAATCGCCGCTCAAGAGTATCGGCGCAGGAGTCACCAGCCTCATAGCCGTTGTCTTTCTGGTGGCGCCACTGGCGCTGAGTCTGGCCGGGCTTCCCTTCGCGTTGCTCCTGGCTGGAGCCGCAACTCTCGCCTGGCTCTTCGGCATGACCGCGGCTGCCGTCGTGCTGGGTCGGTCGCTCGCGCGACGCGGCGTCCCTCTGCTGTGGGCAACGTCGGCGGGACTGGTCGTGATCACCATCGTCATGGCGATCCCGTTCATTGGACCGCTTACTGTCACCCTGACCGGCCTGGCCGGGGCGGGAGCATTGGCCGTTTCGCTGTTAGGACGGGCACGTCCCACCTCGCCGCTCCTTTGAAACTTTTGTGCGGGCACACGCGTACATGTGGGTGCACATGGCGTAATCCTGCAACGGAAGGACCTACATGGATCTCGCGATCGCGGTGCCAACCGCGACCTTTTCGGCTTCACAAATCTCTGTTACCACCCGACATGCGAGAGAATTCATCGATCTGACCGAGTTCGTGGCGGAACACGTAGCGCAGACGGGCGTTCGGTCCGGAATCGTCATAGTGGCGTCCAAACACACCACGGCTGCCATCGCCGTGAACGAGCATGAACCCGAATTGCTCAGGGATCTCGACAGCTTTTTGGGCAGATTGGCTCCCGAGAGTGCCGGGTATGCGCACAACGACGTCCCATGCGGGCCTGAGGAACATCCAAACGGGCACGCGCACTGCCAGGCACTGGTTCTGAATGCGAGTGTGACGATACCGATCGCCGACGGGCAACCCAGCCTGGGCCGATACCAACGGATCTTCCTGGTCGAGTTGGATCACTCCCGGCCCCGCACCGTGCAAATGCTCGTCATAGGAAGCAACTAACGGTCGGACTCGCGATCACCCGATGGTAGTATCGACTTGAGCAAAACGTGAAGATTTATCTGGGCACGCAAGGCTGGAGCTACAAGGACTGGGTCGGCTCCCTCTATCCTCCGCGCACCGCCTCGAGAGACTACCTTACGTACTATGCACAGGAGTTTGAGGCGGTCGAGTTGGATACTACCTTTTACGGCACTCCTTTGCCCGATCGGGTTCAACTATGGGACCGTTCGACACCCTCCGATTTTCAGTTCACCGCCAAAACGCCTCGCACCGTGACCCACGATCGTCGACTGATCGACGCACAGTCTGACTTCGAGGAGTTCTTGAGCGCCATGTCAGGGCTGGGAACCAAGCTTGGTGCGATATTGATTCAACTCCCTCCGGACTTCACCACGTCGGAGCGTCCCGCACTCGAACAATTCGTTACAAAGCTGCCGCCGGATTTCAGGTTCGCCGTAGAGTTCCGTCATCGTTCCTGGCTGAGCGACGAAACGTATGAGTTTCTGCGACTTCATCACGTGGCGTGGACCATGATCGATCTGGTGTACATGCCCCGCCAGATCGAATGTACCGCAGACTTCACCTACGTGCGGTGGCTCGGCGACCGACGCCGCATACAGCGCATGCATGAGACTCAGATCGATCGAGCACAGGACCTCGATGCGTGGGCGGAGCAACTAGACAACGTCGCTCACAAACTCGAGCGAATGTATGGCTTCGTGAATAATCATTACTCCGGGCACTCACCGGCGGACGTGCGCGCGCTCAAGCAACGACTTGGGTTGACCACCACGAAGTTGGACTCGAGTCGACCAGCCCAGGGGACGTTGCTATGAATGCTGTCTACGCAATTCTCGAGTCAAAATACCGTTGGCTGAGTCTGGCCGGCATCAGCTTCACCGCCGGTTGTGTGGGCGCCATGATGATGCTCGCTCTGACGTGGAGACATGAAGTTGCTCTGGTGTGGCTGTACCTGGGGATCCTCTTGTCGATTTACTTCTGCGTGCGCGCGTTCCTGGCATGGAAGGCAGATGCAGAAGCGTCGCTCAATCCGAAAGGCGAGGGCCGAAACACGGGTCGAAAGACGGCACGGTAGTCATCCGAGTCGGTTGGCGGCGTCTCAGTCGCCGTCCCCAGCAGGTACGGGCCGGACCAGCGCCCTCTCGCGCTCGGTGGAGGATTCTAAAGTCAATTGGTCGCCGCGGTACCGAATTGCTGTGCAAGTGCGGGTGTCGGGGCGTACGCCACCTTCAAAGTGTTCTTCGAAACGTGGAAGTAGACCGACACGTTTCCCTGGACCACTGTAGTCGCGCCCTTTCCCGTGACGCGAGCATTCGGCAACCGTTTTCGAATTGACTGCACCCACGCGGCCTTCGCCGCGGCGGCAGTTGAGTGCGACGTCCACACTGTCTTTAACAGCATGGCGTCTTGCGTACCGTTCTCGAGGAAGACATACCGATCGCCTCGATAGGCGTTGGAGACGTGGTCTGCCTGAGACCTGGGCAAGTATTGCCAGAGGAGGAGGTCCAGGCCAAAGGCCCCGTTCACATCGTCGTCCACTTGCTTCCAGTCGGTCAGTCCCGTTACCCCATGGAGTGCCACCTTGGCCGGCTTCCAATGTCGCGCGTACGAGGCCGGATGCATGATTTCGTAGGTCGAAGTCGGCAGACGCCGATACGCCGCGTCCACCGCCGCCATGCCTCCGGTCTTATACAGTGTTTCGGCGAATTGCACCCCCGCGGTATAGGGGAAGTCAAACTCGCGTTGGAGCGCCGCCGGCAACGGTTTCACCTGTGGGGCGGGCTCATTGACCAGATCGTGGATCTCCGTCGGCGTGTACGCCTTCGAAATGTAAAGATACTCCGTGTTGACTGCATCACCTTCGATGAGGGAGTGGTGAGCGCTCTCGGCATCAGAGTTTCGATACGTCAATGCACTCTGGTCAGGCATGAGTTTCTTCAGGTTGTAATGCTGATCCTGCAGCGCGTGGGTGTATTCGTGCGCGATGGCATAGCGATCGATGCCAAACACCTTACCCGATTCGTTCCGCACATACAGCTTGTGCGCGTAATAGTCGTACAATCCGAGGACCTGCGACGTTATGTTTTGATAGATCAGACTTTTGTAGTCGGCACTCGGACTGAGCAAGCCGAGCAGCACCAGTTCACGCCGACCGATTTCCAACTGGGCGTCGGTTTCGCCCCTTCGTTGGTTGGCCTGTACGACCGCATTGAACTGGGAATTCGGCAGGAACGCCGCCGGCACGGAGTGGAGCGGGGCCAAATGCCGAATTTGCTGCGTTGTCTGTTCGAGTTGAGCGAGTTGGCTGGGGGCCGCACTCCCGACTCGCGTGCCGATCAGTCCTACCGCGCTGCCGGCGAAGAGCAATGCCGCCGCGAAGTGTCGCATGTCAGCCCGCGACGGGGGTGCTCCCCGCGAGACCAAGTTCCGGAGCGACAGCTCTCATCGCCAGGATGACAAATTCGATGTGCGTGTCAAGGTCGACGCCTAACTCGGCGGCGCCGTTGACCACGTCCTCGCGGTTGACGCCACGAGCGAACGCTCTGTCTTTCATCTTCTTGCGCACCGACTTTGCTTCCAAATGATGGAGACTCTTGTCAGGCCGGACGAGTGCGGCCGCGGTGACAAGGCCCGAGAGTTCATCAACCGCGAACAGCGTCTTGTCCATACGTGAGATGCGTGGGAGATTTAAGTAGTCCGCGTGCGATTTGATGGCGTAGATCACGCTCTCGGGATAGCCCTGTGCTTCCAGGATCTGAGTTCCAAACAGGGGGTGTTCGTTTGGATCTTCTTCGGCCCTTGGGTTCGGGTGTTTTTCGTAGTCGAAGTCGTGCAACAGTCCCGCCAGTCCCCACAACTCCTCATCTTCGCCGAATTCGCGCGCGTATGCGCGCATGATCGCTTCGACCGCCAACATGTGTCGTCGAAGACTTTCACTCTCCGTATGGGCAGTCATCAGTTCCCAGGCATCGTCGCGCGTCTTCAAAACCACTCACCCTCCCCGACGGCCTCATCTTCGGCCTCCGCAAGAATCGGCACGCCGCAGTATATCGCAGCCGTTGGTCCTGAATACCCGAGACCTATAATCTCCTGCGGCCACCGACCAAGGAGGGGGCCACGCAAGGAGGGGTAGGTGACCGACGTTTTCAAGAATTTTGTTGGTGGCGAGTGGGTTGAGTCATCGGGCGGCGCAACGTTCGAAAGCGTCAATCCGGCAAATACTTCCGACGTGGTAGGAACGTTTCAGCGCTCGAACAAATCGGATGTGGTATCGGCGATAGACGCAGCCAACGCTGCCTTTTTCGGTTGGAGCCGCACACCTGCCCCAGCTCGCGCCGACATCATCTTGCGTGTCGCACTTCTGCTGGAGGAACGAAAGGAAGAATTCGCCCAGCTCGAGACCCGGGAAATGGGAAAGGTGCTCCAGGAGGGTAGAGGAGACGTACAGGAAGGCATCGACATGGCCAAATATATCGCCGGTGAGGGCCGGCGCATGTTTGGCGAAACCGTGCCGTCCGAGTTGCGCAATAAATTCGCGGCGCTGATTCGGCAGCCGATCGGCGTCGTTGGACTCATTACTCCGTGGAATTTCCCCATCGCCATTCCCACCTGGAAACTATTTCCGGCGCTGGTGTGTGGTAATACGGTTGTCTTCAAGCCGGCGGAGGACACGCCGGCGTGCGCCACTCGACTCGTCGAATTGTTTGAGGAAGCCGGCCTTCCTCCGGGCGTGCTCAATCTCGTGACCGGATTCGGGGCGGAAGCGGGCCAGCCGATCGTCGAAGACGAGCGCGTACGAATGATTTCATTCACCGGTTCCGGAGAGGTGGGACGCGAGGTTGCGGCCCGCGCCGGACGATCGCTCAAGAAGTGCATGCTCGAGCTCGGTGGCAAGAACGCCATGATCGTGATGGACGACGCCAACCTGGATCTCGCACTGGAGGGCGCATTGTGGGGCGCATTCGGGACCACCGGCCAGCGCTGCACCGCGACGAGCCGGATTATCGTGCACGAAGCGGTTCTGGAGGAGTTCACGCAGCGTCTCTTGCAGAAAGCGCAGGCGCTGAAAGTGGGCCCGGGCGTCGATCCGGACGTGGACATGGGTCCGGTCATCAACGAGCAGCAACTGACAACGATTCATGAGTACACGCAGGTCGGCGAGGCGGAGGGCGCCAAGCTCCTGTTGGGCGGCCATCGGCTGACCGGTGGAGAGTATGACCAGGGGTTTTTCTACGCCCCCACGGTTTTCGGCGACGTCAACTATCGAATGCGGATCGCCCAGGAGGAAATCTTCGGCCCAACCGTGGCCATCATGCCGGTCTCGTCCTACGGGGAAGCCGTGAAAGTGGCGAACTCGACCGAGTATGGACTTTCCAGCGCGATCTACACCCAGGACATCAATCTCGCCTTCCAGGCGGTCCAGGACCTGGAAGCAGGCATCACGTACGTGAACGCGCCGACGATCGGGGCGGAAATTCAGCTTCCGTTCGGCGGCGTGAAAGGGACCGGGAACGGGCACCGAGAGGCGGGCACGAGCGCCGTGCGAGAATTCTCGGAGATGAAGTCGGTCTACGTCGACTACAGCGGCAAGCTGCAACGGGCGCAGATCGACGTCGAATAGTTGGTGGTGAATCTGCACCGGTTTGGAGCGGGGACGGCGACCCGCGTTACCATTGAATAGAACACGATACAGTGGAGAAATAGGTGACAGTACGACGAATCGTCCAACTGGGGGAGCCGATCCTTCGGCAAAAGGCCAAGAAAGTACACCGCGTGGACGACTCGATCAGGCACCTCATTGACGACATGATCGAAACGATGATCGACGCTCCTGGCTCGGGCCTGGCTGCACCACAAGTCAATGTTCCGCTACGGGTCATCGTGACCCATGTAGATGACGAACTGCGAGTGGTAGTCAATCCGGAAATCGTCGACGCCTCGGAGGAGATGGAAGAAGGATATGAGGGGTGCCTGAGCATGCCCGGCTGGACTGGCCCGGTGGACCGGACTATACAAATTACCGTGCGTGGACTTAGCAATTCAGGCAAGCCGATCAAGATCAAATCCGAAGGTTGGGAGGCGCGTGCCTTTCAACACGAGGTCGATCATCTCAACGGGATCATGTTCATCGATCGTATTGACGACAAGAGCAAGCTCCACCGGGTAGAAACCGAAGCTGAGGAAGAGGAGCTCGAGGAACAGCAGGTCTTCGCTTAAAGACCCTGCGCGCTCGAAAGCGTCTCGGCATACGCCTGGCGGGTTTGTCTCGCTACCTGAGCGTGGGTGAAATTCCGCAGTACCCGTTCGCGACCCCGCTTTGAAAGTTCCATCCGCAAGGCCGAGTCCATCCGAATAGTTTGTATTGCGCCGGCCAGAGCTCCGGCGTCTCCCTCCGGGACAATCAGGCCTGCATCGCCGATGACGTTAGGTATTTCGCCCGAGTCCGAGCCGATCACCGGCACGCCACACGCCATCGCTTCAATCAGGATGCGGCCAAATTGCTCCTTCCACCGGTCGGTCGTGAGCGACGGCAGGATGACGACACTCAAGCTGCGGAGCAGATCCGGCATCTCGGCCGACGGAATCCGGACCCGAAGGTCGACTCGATCTTCCAGACACCGTGCGCGGACGGTGCTCTCAACGCGCCGGCGCAACGGCCCATCGCCCGCGATACACATGCGAACGTCCGGCGGCAGTGAAACAAGCGCTTCGAGCGCAATCATGGGTCCTTTCGGCTCAACCAGTCGATTGAGGAATCCCACGCTAAAGTGGTCGTGCTCGTGGGCTTGGGGGTGATAGACATCCGGGTCCACGCCGAACTGAGGCACAACTGTGATCGCGGACTCGAAGCCTTTCTGCCGGAGCACACAGCGCGCATCCTCATTTCCGGCAAGCGCGTGAGCGGCATGTGCGTACACGTACTGCTCTATCACTCGAACCGGCATGGGATACCGGCGATTGAGGTTCTGCCAGGTGAAAAACAGACTGGGTATGCCGGCTCGGCAGGACGCACGCGTTCCGAGCAACGTGGCTAGATTGTACGGCTCCTCGTCGAGGTGAACCAGATCGGGTCGAGCCTCACGTATGATGCGCCCGAGATCCGGGTAGTAGTGAAGGTGGAAGTGACCGGTGAAGCGCACATCGGCGACAACAGTACGATAGGCGCCGTTTGGTCCCGGCTCGAGTTGCTGCTCACGGCCGCCTTCTTTCCACCGGTTCGGGACGACCGCCGTCACTTCAACTCCCAGCCGGCTCAACTCCGTGAGCTTCTGCCGGTAGGAGGCGACGAGCAGTGCTTTGGATACGATGACGACCTTCATCGAC
>JANWJD010000130.1 GCA_025449555.1 Chloroflexota bacterium
AAGTGGGGCTGGACTGGCTTGGCATCTCAATCGATCGCGACGAGCAGACCGGGGCGTTTCGCGAGCAGTTGAAATGGGCAGCAGAACGTGATTTGCCGGTAAGCGTCCACAACCGAGGTGCGGATGATGGCGTCCTGGCGGCATTGCGCGATGTGCCGGTGAGGGCGGTTCTCCACTGTTTCGATGGGTCGTGGGACCTCGCAAGCGATGCAATTCGGTCGGGCTACTTCGTCTCATTTGCCGGCAATGTGACCTTCAAGCGGTCGGACGCGCTCCGGGAAGTGGCGCGCCGTGTCCCGGACGACCGAATCCTGGTGGAAACCGATAGTCCCGTACTGTCACCGCAAGGTCGGCGCGGTCGGCGCAATGAACCCGCCAACATCGTTGAAACTGCTTCAATGTTGGCCTCGCTGCGCGGTCTGTCGCTGGAATCCTTTTCAACGCAGGTCTCGCGCAACGCGAATGAGGTCTTTCGGTGGTCATCCCGGTGACCGAAATCGCCTCCATTTACGGACCGGTCGCGGACGACGTGCCCGCGGTTGGCGAACAACTGCGCCGGTTGTCACACAACCGACATCCCTTGCTGGGCGAGACCCTGGCCCACGTCTTCGACACGGGCGGCAAACGGATTCGACCCGCGCTCGTGCTTCTGAGTGGTCGACTCGGGGTATATCGACGAGACGAACTTCTCACCCTTGCTACCTCGGTCGAGGCAGTCCACACGGCCACGCTCTTGCACGACGACACGATCGACGCCGCAATCACTCGACGCGGGTTGGCGACGGTCAGCGCTCTCTGGGATTCCAAGGTCGCCATTTTGCTGGGAGATTTTTTGTTTGCTCAATCCGCGGAACTGGCAGCACGTCTCAACAGCGTTCGAATCATGACCCTCCTGAGCGAAACGGTCATGGACATGAGCAGCGGCGAGCTTCGCCAGTACTCGTCAACCAGAGATCGAACCATCGATCAAGGCGACTACTTTGCACGTATCCGCGGGAAGACCGCCAGTCTCTTCGCCATGTGCTGCGAGGGTGGAGCAATCGTCAGCAGTCAAACCGATGAGGAGGTTCGCCGTCTGCGAGACTACGGCATGAATCTGGGACTTGCCTTCCAGATCGCGGACGATGTGCTCGATTTCACCGGCGACGATGAAACGCTTGGAAAGCCGGCAGGGAATGATTTGAGGCAGGGCACGATTACGTTGCCCGCAATCCTGCTCGCGGAGCAGCTCCCACCTGAATCGCCTATCTTGCAGTATCTTCACGCCGGAATCGAACACGGCGAGGTGATACGCGCGGTTGAGCAGTCCGAAGTTCTCGAAACCGCGCTCCAGAGCGCGCGAACCTATGCGCAGCGCGCCCTGGACGCGCTCTGCCACTTTCCTGACAGTGAGGCAAAAGATGCGCTGGTGCATCTTGCGGACACCGTGATCGCCCGGCGAACGTGATTGTCCTGTTGCAAAACAGTTTGTCGGTTCGTTTCACATGTATCACCACACCGATGTTGGCTCGGATATTGCTGAGACAATCGTGTGGTAGGCTTGATGAAGTACCGGCGCGAGCAATAGTGAGGGGACGGCGGGGGTAGAGCCATGGGAACCTACATCCTTCGACGCCTGTTACAGGCGCTTTTCATTCTCGTCGGATTGTCCGTGGTCTTCTTCGTGATCTTGCATATCACGCCGGGTGGGCCGTGTGCAGCCTTTGAAGGCGGAGGCATCGCGGCGGCCGCGAAACAGCAGGCGTGTGTGACGCGGCTCGGTCTGGATCGGCCGCTGGTCGCGCAGTACTTTAGTCAGATGGGTGTCTACTTACACGGCGATCTCGGACAGTCAGTGTCCGGCGATTCGGTCAGTGCCGTGATCGCGCAAAAGTTGCCGGCGACGGTTCTCCTGATGGGTAGTTCCTACATCATTCAACAGATGATTGCACTTCCGCTCGGGGTCTTTACCGCGCTCAAACAGTACACGTTTTTCGATCAGGCCTTCACGTTTCTGAGCTACGTCGGACTGTCGATGCCGACGTTTTGGCTCGGACTGATTCTGATCTTTGTATTCGCCGTTCAGTTCAACGTACTTCCACCTGGACGAGTTGAGGACGTCACAATTCCGGTTTTTTGGACGCACGATTGGTTCGTGATGCTCCAGCATCAGCCAGGTCTGGTTCTGGGTGACCTCTTGCGTCACTTGTTGCTACCGATGACGGTGTTGATGGTCACCGGAATAGCAGGTGATAGCCGGTTCATGCGTGGCTCGATGCTCGAGGTGATTCGTCAGGATTACATCCGCACCGCGCGAGCCAAGGGGTTGAGCCCGCGCGTGGTCATTTTCAAACACGCGTTCCGGAACGCGCTGCTGCCGATCATCACGAACATCGGCCTGTATCTCCCGGCATTGCTCGGCGGTGCAATTATTACCGAGACGATCTTCACTTGGGGCGGGTTGGGTTGGTACTACATCACGGCGATAACGACCAGTGATTATCCCGTGATCCAGGCTCTATCGATGATTGGCGCGCTGGCAGTGCTGCTGGCAAATTTGTTGACCGATCTCGCATACGCGTGGGTTGACCCGCGCATTCGATACGATTAGGCCTGCAGGAGGGTTCGGCGTGATTGACCCACAACACAACCAACAGGCTGTCCTCTCGGAAGAGCTACCGACCCCCATTGCAGGGCCCTCGGCGGTTGCGAACAGGTTCCTCACGAGCGACAACGAGGTTACGCTGGTCCAGCTCGGACAGGGCCAACTCATCTTTCGGCGGTTCAGAAAACATAGGCTCGCGATGGCCGGGGCCGTCACATTGCTCCTGCTCACCTTGATGGGCATTTTTGCCCCACTTATCTCGCCGGAAGATTCTCTCAACTGGAATTATCTGGCGAGCAATGTCCCGCCCCGACTCACGTATCCCGGCGCCAGTGACTGGCGCTACATCATGGGCTCGGATGCAAACGGCCACTCGCTTCTTATGTGGGTTACGTATGGTGCACGTGTTTCTCTCGCCGTCGGGCTGATCTCCGCCGCGTTGACCATGATCATCGCCATCATCGTGGGTGGAACTGCGGGCTACTTTGGAGGTTGGATCGACGCCGTCGTCATGCGAATCACCGACGTCTTCCTCACGCTGCCGTTTCTCCCGCTTCTCATCCTGCTGAGTTTCTACATCAGCAAAGGGAGCATGTGGCTCATCGTCCTGATCTTTGGCGTACTCAGTTGGCCCGGAGCGGCGCGCCTGGTGCGCGGCTATTACCTCACCTTCCGCCAGCAGGAATTTACCGAGGCGGCACGCGCGGTCGGTGTCTCTGACACTCGAATCATTTTCAGACACATCCTGCCGAATGCTATGAGTCCGGTCATCGTGGCCACGACGCTGGCCGTGGCGGGATTTATCGGTGCCGAAGCCGCCATCGACTTCCTGGGCGTCGGCATCAAACCTCCTACCGTCAGTTGGGGGCTGTCGCTCGCCAACTCTCAGACATACTTCGGAGAAGGCAACTGGTGGTGGGCCCTATTCCCGGGACTGTTCCTTCTGATTACCACGCTCTCAATCAACTTTCTGGGGGATGGACTGCGAGACGCGCTCGACGTCCGTTCTCGACGCTAAGTGGTCGTTAGATCGAATCCGTCGCCGTAAAGAATTCAACTGACCCGGATCACACCGGGTCAGTTCGTTCGTCCAGTCGATAAGAGGAGAGGGTATTGGAGACAGGGGCAAGGCCGGCGTTCGGCTCCGCCTCGAACCCGGCGCCGCGCGATGCCACGTCGTCGAACGGCAAGATGCTGGAAGTTCAGGATCTGCGCGTGCACTTCCGGACTATGGATGGCACCGTCAAAGCAGTCGACGGAGTCAGCTTTGACATCGCACCCGGGTCGAGCATCGGCATCGTGGGTGAATCGGGATCGGGGAAAAGCGTCACCTCGCTGTCCATCATGCGGCTGATCGATCCACCTGGGTGGATTGCGGGTGGCCGCATCTTGTTTCGTGGCAAAGACTTAACTAAATACTCCGAACGTGAGATGCAACATATCCGGGGCGATGACATCTCGATGGTTTTCCAGGAACCGATGAGTGCTTTGAATCCGGTGTACACCGTTGGTGACCAGGTTGCGGAAGTAATCCGGGTGCACCGTGACGTGACCCGACGCGAGGCCATGAACCGTACGGTTGAGCTATTCAAGACGGTCGGTATCCCGGTTCCGGAGCGGCGCGTACGCGACTACCCTCATAACCTGAGCGGCGGCATGCGGCAACGCGTCATGATTGCCATGGCTCTGGCGAATGAACCAGACCTCTTGATTCTGGACGAACCCACGACCGCGCTGGACGTCACCATTCAGGCCCAGATTCTGGAGTTGGTAAAAGATCTGCGCCGCGACGTGAATACCGCGGTGTTGCTCATCACACATGATTTGGGTGTGGTGGCCGAGATGTCCGAGGATGTCGTCGTTATGTACGGCGGCAAGGTCATGGAGCAGGCAACGGTCGAACAGATCATCAAAGATCCGAAGCACCCATACACCAAAGGCTTGCTTGCCTCGATGCCTTCCCTGGGCATGCGCAATCAGCGGCTCAACGTGATTGCAGGAGCGGTGCCCAATCCATTAAATATGCCCACCGGCTGTCCTTTCGCTCCCCGCTGCCCCTATGCGATGGATGTGTGCGCTACCATGCCGGAACTCAAAACGCTAGATGACGGTCGCAAGGTTTTCTGCTGGCTGTACTAGCCTCACAACGTCACTATTCAAACCAGAGAGCGAGACAGAAACCACATGCAGGAAGAAAACGGTCGTAAGCCGTTGCAAGTGACAACCGGCCCTGGCGATGACGTCTTGATGGATGTGCGCCATCTGAAGACGTACTATCCCGTTTTAGGCGGCATCATGCGTCGTCGGGTAGGTTGGGTCAAGGCAGTGGACGATGTCTCCTTTGCCATCAGGCGGGGTGAGACGCTCGGTCTGGTGGGTGAATCAGGCTGTGGCAAGACCACCATCGGACGCTCAATTATTCGCCTGCTCAAGCCGCTCGCCGGCGAAGTAATCTTCGAGGGCAAGAACATTCTTGATCTGCCGCGGGACGAAATGAAACGCACCCGCAAGGACTTGCAGATCATCTTTCAGGACCCGTATGGATCCCTGAATCCTCGCATGCCGGTCGGCGACATTATCGGGGAAGGTCTCATGGTCCACGGGATGAAGAACCGGAAGGAACGCGAAGAAATCGTGCAATACTTCCTCTCCGTCGTCGGCCTACGCAAGGAATACGTGCGGCGCTATCCCCACGAATTCAGTGGCGGTCAGCGTCAACGCATCGGCATTGCCCGCGCGCTCGCGCTTCGTCCGAAGTTTGTGGTGGGAGACGAGCCGGTCTCCGCGCTGGACGTTTCGATCCAGTCACAGGTGCTCAATCTGTTGAAGGACCTGCAGCAGGAATTCGGATTGACTTATCTCTTCACCGCGCACGACTTGAGCGTGGTGGAATACATCAGCGACCGCGTAGGTGTCATGTATCTCGGGAAGATGGTCGAGCTGGCAACCGCGGAAGAGCTCTACGCGAATCCGCGCATGCCGTATACGCAGGCACTGTTGTCAGCGATTCCAATCCCCGATCCCTCGGTCAAGAAACAGCGAATCGTGCTCCAGGGCGATGTGCCGAGTCCTATTAATCCGCCGTCGGGATGTCCGTTCCGAACCAGGTGTTGGCTTGCTCAGGAGGTGTGTTCAGCAGAGACGCCGCCGCTCCGTGAAGTCGCGCCGAGTCATTGGGCCGCTTGCCACTTCGCCTAGAATTAACCCGCACTCTAGCTCGGCCGCTATGGTCTCACTTGCTCCGTTAGTGGGATCGAGAAGCGACGTGTAAGGCCTTCCGGCATGATCCGCCGTCTACTGCTCGTTCTCCCCATCCTCGCACTTTTTTTTACTTCAGCCGTCATAGTGCTGGCTGCAAGGGCACCCAGGACCTGGGCGACACATTGGACCGATCCGGCGACGATCTCGCCGGCCGGCGGCACATACGATTACGGGGCTGTTCGCCACTCCAATGGCCAGTGGGATCTACTCTGGGCCGACAATTCCGCCCAGCAGCTTATTTTCACGGTTCATCGTGACGGCCGGTCGCGATCGGTTGTGTTGGATTCCGGCGACGTTAGCCAGGCGAACTTGCTGCGTGCCGGGGGTGCCGATCTTGGTGTGTGGCTACGGAACGAAAACGGGCGTAGCGTCCTGATGGGCGCCTCCGTGGGGTCTGGCCGCACGGTCCGCGTCTCTCAACTCCTGTCCAGTCCCGCGCCGCTCGAACACCCATACCTGGTTGCGACCCGGCGCGGAGCTGTGTTTGTCGTGTTCTCATGGCAGCGTTACGGCAACTTTGACCTTTTCATTTCGCCTCTAAGCCCGAGCCGGCTACGACTAGCGCCCCACCGGCTGACGGTAGCATCGTATTACAGCTTTTACCCGCGCGCCGTCGCCGATGCACACGGGAATCTCCATCTGCTCCACCTGGAAAGCTGTTGCGGACAAAAAGCCTGGCACGTCATGTACGACCGAATCGACGGGCATGGGAACCGCGCGGCAGCCGGCACGGTGCTGGCGACCCTCGAATCGTTGTCCGGTGGAGGGCCTACCCAGTGGCCGATGGAACTGGCGCTGGATCGGTTCGGCGATGTATGGGGAGCGTATGCAGGAGACGCGGGAGTGTACCTGTTCGAAGCGTCCTCCACCGGCCGGCTCCTGCGGGCACCCTTCCAGATAGATACGCAGGACGGACGTCCGAATTCACTGTCATTGAATTTCGGTCAGAGTACGGGTTTTTTAGCCTGGGAGCAACCGTACGATCTCGGCACCTATATCGACGCCTTCCGGTTCGAGGTGAAGGATCCGTCCTCCTCATCGACTGAACGAGCCGTCTATGCCTCCGGCTCGCAACTCGAACCCCATGTCTTTGCGAGCGGTCACGCTACCACCATAATGTGGGAGTCGACCACGCAGGGACGGACGACTACCTTCCAGACGTCGGAGTATCGCTCGGCCAGTGGCCCCACGCTGGCGCAACGCGTGGGTCTGGGTCTCGGTAATCCCTGGGAAGAGATCGGCTTGCTGGTTCTGGGAGCATTGGGGTTCGCCACCCTGACCACGACGGTTAACATTATCTGGGTACTGGGGCTCACCGCCGTGGGAGTGCTCACCATCCGGCTTTTTCGGTGGCTGCCAAGCAGATGGCTGGTCTACGCCTGCGTGCTGGCCGTCCTGCTCTTCTTCGTGTTCGTGTCGCCCGGAGCTCCCATCCTATTTCTCGATACCATGCCTGCGAGTGGTCTCGCCGTCCTGCCATTTGGATTGATGGCCTTTGGAGCGGTACTCGGTTTCGTGACCTTCGTCGGCGAGGTGCCGCTGAAGCGAATCGATGACGCCTACCGGGCGGGCCTGATGGCGTTCCTGGGTGTATATTTTTTCGCCTTTGTGGAGGCGGTCGTGTTCATTCAGCAGCGGCTTGGCTACATCTAGCGTTGTTTTGCGGAAATAGCGAGGTCGTCGTAGGCCGGTCGCTCCGTCGCCGGCTCGCTCGCGGTGACTCCACCTTTCCGCATATGGCAATAGCGGCTGGTGTCGACGAGAGCGTAGCTGCGACCCTTGAGCCGCACCTCTCACGCGTCAGGAAAATGGCACTTTGAAGCTTTGCATAATCTGAGAGTAACCGTGCGTCACGAGTGATGGGAACGGAGGCGTCGCCGTGAGCGCACGCACGTCGTAACTCCGAGTCCTGGTGTTCGTGACGGTGTCGACCTCTGTGATCTGCTTGCCGGTGAAGCGTCGAATGATCATGGCCGGCCAACCGGCGACGTGCCCATGGAAATACTGAAACGTGTGCGACGGCGCATTGGGGTCGGGTGCAGTTTTGCCGTCTGCAAACGCCGGAAATGGGACGACGTCGCCATCGACCGTGACCGACACCTGAGCTGCATCTTGAGGAAGGGTCAGGTCGAGTTCATAGGTACTCACACCCGCTACGTTGATAACCTTGCCGCCGCTCTTGGGAACGGTCCAGTTCGAAGGGTACCGGAAGGAAAATCCGTTGGCACGATCGGTATATGAAGCGAGGGGATTGCTGGTAGGAGCTGGTTTGGCGGTGGATGAACCGCAGCCGGCGAGTGTGAGCGTGATGATTGGCAGCAAGATGCTGAGCCGCAAGGAGGCCTCCGGTCGATGGGTGGTCAAGGCAAAAAACGCTGAAAATCGGGCAAAAGTATAGCGGGCAATCGGCCGCTGATCACGGTCCCTTCCGGGCGATGGTCTTCCGTATCTACCATTCCGCGGGACCTGAACAGATTGACGAACTCCGCCATGGTGTACGGTATCTGCACGCTGATTGGAATGAAGCTGACCGCCAATTCGTCCGCCAGACGGTTCGCGAGCTCGTGCAGCCCGATACCGCGTAGCGCGGAAATCAGGATCGGCTCCTGGAACCACTTTTCGAGCAAACTCGCGCGTTCCGCCGATATCAGGTCGACCTTGTTGAGAGTGGTAACCCGCGGTCGATTGGCTACACCCAGTTCTTCGAGCTCGTCTTCCACGGCCTCGGTCTGGCGGTCCACTTGCGGGCTCGCGGCGTCGGCGACGTGCAGGATGACGTCCGCTTCGGTGATCTCCTCCAGGGTCGCTCGAAATGCTGCAATGAGATCGGTCGGCAACTTCTGAATGAACCCGACGGTGTCCGTCAACAAAACCTGTTGATGGTTCGGCAGTTCCATGCGTCGGGTGGTGGGATCAAGAGTTGCAAACAATTGGTCGGTGCTGAGTACCTCCGCCCCGGTCAACGCATTCATCAGCGACGACTTTCCGGCATTCGTGTAGCCCACGAGAGCGATGACCGGCACGCCGGACGAGCGGCGCTGCCTCCTGTTGTGCGAGCGCTGCTCGCGTATTCGCTCGATTTCGCGGCTCAACTCAGAGATCCGGCGCCGAATTCGCCTGCGGTCGCTCTCCAGCTTCGACTCGCCGGGACCGCGGGTATTGATGCCGGCCCCGAGCCTCGAGAGCTCGACCCCGCGCCCAGTAAGTCTGGGGAGCCGGTAGTGATACTGTGCTAATTCGACCTGCAGGCGACCCTCCCTGGTACGGGCATGAAGCGAAAAAATATGCAAAATCACCGCCGTGCGGTCCAGGACCTGCACTTCCAATCGCTCCTCGAGGTACCGCTGCTGGGCCGGGGTCAACTCGTCGTCGGCGACAATCGTGTCAAAGCGCAAGCTGCTTTTCTGCTCGATGAGGTCATGCAGCTTGCCTTTTCCCAAGTAGGAGTTGGGTTGGGGACGATCGAGGCGCTGAGTGACCTCACCCACGACTTCCAGGCCGGCAGTTTCGGCTAAACGGGCGAGCTCGGCCAGTGATTCTTGCGCGGACCAACCGCCGTCGTTCGTCTCGACGGCTAGGAGCACTGCTCGGCTCGGTTCGTTACTCGCCACGGTAGGGCGTTGCATGGTCTCCTTGTGAAGCAAAAATGGCAGCCTGACGGCTGCCGTTGGAACCTACTGTTGGCTGTTCTATTGTACATTGGATGCCGGAATTTTGTGGAATCACCATGCGTAGATTGTGGTCCCGCCCGATGCAAACGCGGTGTGCATGAAGTGCGAGAACTTTGTGAGTCCGGGGCCTGGATACGACTGCTGCTCCGTGGGACCGACGATCAAATACCGAACTCCGTACTGCCGAAGCAGAGACTGAGCGAGAGTAGGGTCTGAGGTCGTATACACCGTCTTGATATTGTCAACTCGTCGCTGTATCTCTGGATCGGCGCCGCGCCATTGGAATTCGTGCCCGGCCCAGCCCATGACGGTCGGCAATCCGGTGAAGGTCGAAATGCGCGCGAATTTCGTGTCGTATTCTCCTCCAGTTGCTTCCATCTCGGTCGGCGTGCCCGAAACGTGAGTCTTCAGCCACTGCACGGCCGCATAGTCTCCCGGTGCGTTGGCCTGGAGCAGAGCCGTTCCGTCCAGACTCTGAGCGAGTCCCCCTTGATTGGCCGACTGCGGAGCGTTGACCGTATAGTACAGACCGCCCAATGTGCCGGCGACGATGCAGGCGGCTGCACCCCAGGCGAGGGCCGGGGAGAAGTAGGTCTTCAGCACGTGCCAGCCGCGATATACCGCGTATCCCGCCGCGATTCCCAGCAGGACCCAGGCCTGATAGTACAGCTTGAAGAGTGTGTTCATACGATACGACGAACTACCGTCGAAGGAGTCGCGTACGTAGATTACTTCTGGAATTGCGATCAACAAACACGCAACCAATACGAATGTTAAAGCGATAGCATCCGGGCGGCTGGGCTCCTCCGCATTCAACGCGCGATGCAATATGAATACGACACCGGCGCCGAACGCCAGCATGAGAAGCACCACCCACAGATGATCGTGCGCCGCTACCAGGACGATGAGAAAGAGCACGGCGTACAGCGTGAGTTGTAACGCAGCCGCTGGCCGGGTCGCGCCGGCCTCAGAAGCGCGCTGGCCAGGGGAGGCGATACGTTCGGTTTCATCTTCCTCACCGGCTGGTTGAAACAGAAGTCCCAGCGAACCGACGAGCAAGGTCGCGGGAAGCAGCAAGATGCCCATCACTTGCAGGAATTCGAGCAAGTCAGATGGAGTGGTCACAGTTCCCAGCCCGTGCGTGGGCGACCGGAAATGGGCGTAGAACGGCGCATAGAACACGAGTGAAGCGACCGTTACTGCCCCGATCGTGAACAGTGGCGAGCGCCACCAGGTGCGTGCATTGTCCGTGAGGTAGGCATGGACCCCGATACAGCAGGCGGCGACCAGGAGGTAGGTGGGGAAGTCCCAGCTATTCACCGCAAATAGCATCCCAATCGTAAGGGCGAGCAGCGCCAGTGGTAGAAGCGAATCGACCGACCTTCGGAGCCGGAGCGGCGTGGGAGCGAGGACGATGGAGCTTCCAAAGGCGAGCACCAACAACGCCAGCGGGAACGACATGACGTGCGGGTGCAGATCGCCCAACATGAAGCTGAAAAACGGAAACTCGGTGATCGTGGTGTTGGATCCAATGACTCTGGTACTTGGCCAGAACCAGTAGTAGGTCGTTGCAGGGTCCTGGTGCGCCGGCAGTTGCACGAGGATCGCGTGCCAGTTACCGACCACCGCCACAAAAAGCGCTGACAGTCCGGCCCAGTGCAGCTTCCTCGTCAGGGCGTACCCGAGACTGAATGTCCCCGCCACCACGAAGGCGAATAGAAAGGACAGAGCCAGGTTGTACCCCACGGTCGGCGCTACGCCCGCCAGCTTGATGAGCAAGCCGAACATCAGATAGCCCAGGTAGTAGTAATTGATGGTGTGGCCGCTCATCCAGGGGTCGTACGGCGGATACGAGGCGCTCTTGATCGACGCCCCGAGGAACGACATGTCCATGTACTGTTCCGTGTGTCCAATGCCCGGGTGAAACACCTGCGCGCGGAGTACGCTCCAAACAATGAGCGCGGCCAGAAACAATGCTTCTTCGATCACAATGGCGTTTTTCACGTCGCGCACTGCCGGGACCGTGTCGGCCCATAAAAACCACCAACATGCCGCGCCACCTACCGCCAGGACGCTGAGGGGAAGCGCCACCGACGTCGCTATCGGCAAGAATGAGCCGATCAACCACGTGACATACGTGATCACCACCAGGCCGATGACTTTAGCGAAGATAAAGCCCCGGTCGGGCAAAGCGCGAAAGACCCACAGCGCGAGCGGCAAAAAGGCGGCTCCGACGACCTCCACCGCCAGGACCCAGCGCAGGAAATCGATCACGCCCCGGTCACCTCATAGATCGTGGTGTGTCCCGTTCGATAGGCGATTCGGAGGCCGTGTCCCACCATTCGGTTGAATTTGTTCAAGCCCGCGCGCGAGTAACACTGCACCGAGGTGCACTGTTCTTCTGAGAATCCAACATAGATATAGCGCACACCGTACGTTTTGATGACGCGCCACGCCTCCGACGGATTGGGAGAATCGTACAGTGCGTTGACGTCATAGATACGCGAATGCGTCGTTTGCAAGCAGGTGTCGGGGTTGATGACGTTCGCACACCGGCTGGTTGGATCGATTTCATCTGACCAGCGCTGTTCGCTTTCGTGAATCCCACTGAGAATGTCCGGCAGGCCCGTGAACTGGCTGACGCGCGATCGCCAATCGTAATAGGTTCCGACGTTCTGAGGAGTCCCGTCCGCCTCGGCGATCACCGGGGCACCCGTCACGTGGGCGTTGAGCCAGGAAATTGCCCGGAAATCCTCGGGGTAAGCGACCTTCATGAATGCCATGCCATCCAGCGTAAACGGCACGCTGTTTTCCGGCAGCCAGTTGCTGCGGACCGTCTCACGTGAGACGGTACCGGCATACGTGTAAATCATGCAGCCAATCGCCAGCAAGGCCAGACAACTCGACCAGAGTGGTCGCCGCTCCAGAATCGCGAGAACTCGATTCCCCCTGAGGCGCGGCCCGAGTCCGCCAAACCGCGTCACCCGATCTGCATGCACGTCAGACACCAGAGAGTCGTCTGCGGCCTGTTCGGGATCCAACTCTCCAGGCAACGAGGCGAAATTCCCTACTCCGTCCACCGGGGAGAACGCCAGACTCGGCTGCGCCTGCCGTAACTGCAAATTGGCGCGCAATCGACTGAAGCTTGCCTGCAGCGCCGGTGTCTCCTGAGACCCTACTTCGTGCGATGAATGATCGAGCGGCATGCGCCGGTGACCTCGGTGCGGGCGCGAATGCCGTAGTTCGTCAGGGGGCGCGTCCTGTTGCACGAAGAAATAGAGGGAGCATGCCGCCACTACCGCGAACAAGAGCCAGACCTGGTTGTAAAACTTGAAAATCGTATTCATCCGGAAGTCGGAGCCGCCCGCCAGAAAATCTTTGACGAACACGATCTGCGTCCCGGCCGACAGCGCCAGTGGGACCAGGAGCAGCGTCAGCACGAACAGTTGAACTGGAGGAAGCCGGTCCACTTCCCGAATGGCGACGAATGCCACCAGAGACGCGACCACCAGCAGAAACGCCAGCAAGAAGTAATTCAAGATCAGGAGGCCGCCCAGCAGCACACACCAGCCTGCCAGAATAGCCGGATCGATCACGGCCGGGCGCCCCGAAACCATTGAGCGCGCGGCTCTGGTCGACCGCCACAACTGCTTGGGGCGGTCTCGGTAGTACAGCGCAAACCGCACCCAGTCACCGAAGCTCTGGAATCGCTCTCGCGCGTGCGTGCCGGTCGCTACCACGAGGACGAGGTAGGAGAGGATCGCAAACAAGAAAAAGCCGAAATGTTCCAGATAGAACCGCACCGGCGTCACTAGCGCTTCCCGCATATCAGACGCGCTCATCTGGCTGCCCAGCAGGTCGGGAGTGATGTTCCGGGTGAGCCCGATGCCCGTGGTAAAGACCGTCTGGTAACCCAGTTTGAACGGTAGGTAGCAAATGGTACTGATCGCTGCCACCAGGGCCATCCACAACACAACCGGCCCCAGCGGTCGAATGCCGGTACGGCGCTGAATCAGATACACTCCTGCTGTCGCGCCGATCGTCAGTACCAGGCCATACGTCGGGAAGTCCCAGGGATTGGTGACCGCAATTGCGCCCAGCACGATACCGGACATCAATATCCAGAGTCCAAATTCCCATCCACGGGCGCGAGGACCGATGAAGTTCACTGCCAGCGCGAGAGCCGCAGCGGTCATGGGGAAGGCGATGAGATGGGGGTGTAGGTCGGCGAAGAGGTAGGTGAAGTAGGGGAATTCGGTAATCGGTCCCCCCACCGGCGGAATGATTCGGGTCGATTCCCAGTAGTCAAACGGAGGCAACGCGCGACCACCGAGCAACACCTGCTGCAGTCCCGACAGAATGTTGAGCAGCCCACCATAGATCGGCACCGCGGAGTGGACCGCCGCCACCTCCATCAATCCTCGAATGAGCTGCCAGCCCCCATTGAGATTGCCGAAGATGCCGACGAATGCGGCCGCCAGGACGGCAGGGACAACCCGCCGAGTCAATGCAAGCACGACCGAAGAAATATTCCCGACCAGCAGCGCGAAAAAAGTCGCAATCGCCAGGTTAAAGCCGATCATCGGCGTTATCTGAAGGAACTTGCAGATAGTTCCGACCAGAAAGAATCCGTAGTAGTAGTAATTGATGTATCCGTGCGCGAAAAAAGGATCGTACGGCGGGAAGACCCGGCTACGAACGATCGCATTGAGAAACGCGAGTTCCATTTGCTTTTCGCCCATGCGCCCCACTCCGAGGTTCGAAGCAGAGACGGGTGAATTCTGGTGAGCGAGATCCGGAAACCAGGCGCGCAGCAGTACGAACAGCGCGAATCCGGCGAGGAAGACGATCTCGCCCACCAACACCCGACGCCATTCTGCACGGACGAACGCCAGGATCGCTCGACCGAAACGTGCATACAGCAGGGCCGAGACCACCGCCAGGAATGCTGCCATCAACGCGATGACGCCGCGGTCGTAGGTCGCGATGCCCAGGCTGACGCTGATCCACACGGCATATCCCAGCAGCAGAATGCCCAACGTCTTCCCCAACACGAACCCTCGATCGGGGAAGTTCCTGAAGACCAAAAACGCGATCGGAAATGCCAGAAGTCCCAGAATCTCCAGGAACAGCAGCCAGACAATGACGGGATGTTTCATCGCAAACCCGCCGGGTGGGAACATCTGGTCGAAGGTGGGGCTCCGCTGGTTTTGACGCCACTGAGCAGGAGTAAGCATGAGCCTGGTGTCAGGAGGGAGGGGGACAGTCCGCGCGGCGGGCGTGCCCGCAATGGCTGGCGAACCAGTACCGGTCGCCGGCGGAGTCGTCAACAGCGCCGCCACCTGCGACGGCGTGATGGTCGACACCCGCTGGTAGATCCGGACGTCCGGGTGGTCGTAGACGTGAAAGCTCTCATCCGCTGGATAGTCGTGAACGACGATCGGCCCGAGTTGTGGGTGCTGTTGGAACTGGAGGACCTGACGGAAATTGAGCTTGTCGCTCTGTAAGAGATCGTAGTACCGGGTCGCAATTGGGTAGAAGTTCGGGAGCTTGGGAATCGACCGGATCATCCGCTCGCTTGACAAAATAATGTACTGAGCGTGCGTCAAGGCATCCGATATATTCTTGACCTTCGCCTGTGCTCCCGAAGGACTGAGCTCCTCGGCATACATGTCGAGATTGATCGTGTGATACCGGCTCGCGGTGAGGGCTCCGGCGGGAAGCGGCAGCGGATCGTCCCACGGGGACTCGACCGCGATTGTAGTGCCGGCCGGAATGGCGGAATAGATCCATGATGTCGCGGCCACTCTCGTGTTCGGGTGCGCGTAGATGTTCATGTAGGCGAGGGAGTAGAGAAACGACACCAGCACCACGACTACGACGGGAGTCCACCCAATCGGTCGCAACCGGCCCCTCGCATGTCTCGCCACTGCCACCAACAATGCCGCCGCCAGGATGGTCATCACGGGGGTAATCGGAAGCATGTATCGGTTGAACTTGGCGAAGAAACGGCCGACAAACAGGAAGTACGGCACGATCCAGAGCAAGAGGACTGCCTGATCCGGCCGCAGTCGCCAGGTGTTACGCACGAGATAGACCAGAACTCCGAGACTTACCGCAATCCCCAGGGGCAGTCCCATCTCCCAGAACACCATGTTCTTGAGCTGGTACAGGTAGGGAATGGTGTGCGCGTACTGAACCATGAACGGAGTGCCGTAGCCGGTATCGTTTGTCACCAGCATCCGGGTCTGTCCCGCGATGTCGCTCAGGAGCTGAGAGCGGTCGAGCACCGCGTATGGTTCGCACACCACAAACACGAGGGCGGCAATGACATACGCCCCCAGCAGCCATTGCAAGTTGTCGTTCAGCCTGTGCGCCACAACGAAGTAGTGACGGCGCGTGTCGACGAGTAGGGATTCGTTCCTCGTCCACGGCGCGGCCGTCCACGCCGCCAATACCGCCGCCGAGCCTAGCGGGATGATCAGAAAGAGTGCGGTCGTCTTGGTGGCTAGCGCCGCACCAAACGCGATCCCGCCCCACATGTAGGCTCGTCGACTATTGGTTTGAGCCATATACACCGCGGCCAACAGAGTCGCCAGCGCCAGAGGCGTGAGTACAGTGTCAACTGCATAGAAGTGCGAAAGCTGAATATCGAGGACCGTAAAAGCGGTCAACGCCATGGCCACGACGGCGGTCCAGTACCCGAAGACCCGGCGAGCTATGAGAAAGACGAGAACGACAGCGACCAGATCGAGGCAGCCGGAGAGTGCCCGCCCGACCGGTGGGAGGCCGCCATAGGTGTCGAATTGCGACCATGCGGAAAGAAAGGGGATGTGTTGCCCCAGGAAACCCATGGTTCCGGCCAGCATGGCAAGCAAGTAAAACGGCAGGCTTCCGTACGCGAAAAAATGCGGATCAAGCGGCGAACTGCCGCAGTTCGGAACGTTGTTACACGGCGCCGTTTTGAAGAACTGCGCCCACGACGTAGGCCACGAAAGCGGAGGGTTGCCATTCGCGCCGGACAGGACCATGTAGATCCAGCGCTCGTCAGGATGAAGCTGGTACCCACTGTCCCAATTGAGGTTGTAAAAGCGAAACCCACCCCCCAGGATGAGAATCACAAGTGGGAGTACATACTGGTGCCGCTCGAACCACTCGCCCGCTCGGGCGATAGGCATGCGGCCTGCTTGGGTCAAACTGGATTTCCCCTGACGGCCCCTGATATGAAAAACGTGCTGCAACCGCAGCACGCTCTCGGTGGTCGCATAAGCTCACGAATTGTACTATCTGTCGCGACTGGCCCTCAAGGGCCCCGGGCCGCGGACACCGTAATCGGTGGAGCGTTCCGGACTACGGGCTACATGCCGAGCACGTGGAAACCTTCGTCGACAAACAGAATCTCGCCGGTTACTCCTCGACTCAGGCCGCTGGCCAGGTAGACGGCGGTGTCTCCGACCTCTGCCGGATCTGTCGCCCTCCGCAGCGGTGCACGCTCGGGGTATGCTTTGGCGAAACCGGTGAAGCCTCGGATGCCACGCGCGGCGAGCGTGGATATCGGTCCGGCCGAAATGGCATTCACTCGAATGTTGCTCGGCCCGAGATCCGACGCCAGATAGCGGACGCTTGCCTCGAGCGCCGCTTTAGCAACGCCCATGACGTTGTAGTTCGGGAACACGCGCTCGCTTGCCAGGTAGGTCAGCGTGATAATGCTCCCACCCTCCGTCATCAAGGCGGTCGCCGGTTTGGTCACGGCCACCAACGAGTACGCACTGACTTCGAGACACGTTCCAAACCCGGCCCGCGTTGTGTCGACGAATGACCCGCGCAGCTCTTCCTCCGGGGCATACGCGATGCTGTGCACCAGAATGTCGATCCGGCCCCACTCATCACGTAGCCGATCGTAGACGTGATTGATCTGTGCGTCGTCGGTGACATCGGCCTGGATCATCAATGTGCCCGGAATCTGGTCCGCGCAGTCACGCACCATCTTTTCGACCCGTTCGCCTTGATACGTGAGCGCCAACTTCGCGCCCTCCCTGCTCATTGCCTGCGCGATCGCCCACGCAATGCTCCGCCGATTCGCAACACCGTAGATCAAGGCATACTTCCCGTCTAACAGCCCCATTCCTGCTCTCCTACCGCCGGACGTGTAGTTGCATTGAAGCGATGGCGGCGTAGCCCTGTCAAAAGTCGCCTGCTGCGGTACCATGAAGTCAAGGTCAGAGGGGGCGCCAATGAACGAAAATTTGCGCAGAGCTGTTGAAGCACTCGAGAGCGGCGCCCACGAAGCTCGCCGCCTCTCGGCTGGATCCGCCTCTCACGTTCGCAACCGGGTCAAACGCGCCGTCGAGGAGGCGCTCGATCATCTCGAAGCCGACGCCGATGGCGCGGACGAACCCGAAAGCGTCATCGATTCGCTCGACCGTCAGTCGCGGGAAATAGCCGAAGATTTGAGACGCGTGGAACAACTCATGAAGCGTCGCACCGGCCAGGGCTGAGTCTTTTTGTCGCCGGCTGCGACGAGTCAAAAACTGCGTGGGCTGCTGCGCCGTGAAGCAGTCTTGCGGGGCGATTTCGTTCTCTCATCCGGTCAGCACTCCGACTACTATCTGGATGCCCGGCTCGTAACGTTGTCATCGGCCGGGGCCTGGCTGGTCGGACAAGCGTTCCTCGAACGATTCCATGATCACGAGGTCAGCGGCGTGGCGGGGCTCGCCATCGGCGCCGATCCGATCGTGGCTGCCATCGCGACCTGTGCCGGCTCGCTGGGCCGGCACCTGGATGGCTTTATCGTGCGGAAGGAGCGAAAAGAACACGGGGCAGGAAGGCGAATCGAGGGGCCCTGGCGAGATGGGCTGCGGATTGCAATTGTCGACGATACCCTGACCACCGGTGCGTCATCGCTCGAAGCGGCGCGCGCGGTGGAAGAGGCTGGAGCGTCGATCGAGGGGGTGTACGCCCTCATCGATCGTGAACAGGGTGCGCGCGCCGCGATCGAAGCAGCCGGCTACTCGTTTGCGTCACTCTTCACAGCGTCCGAACTTCTGGACCGATAAAGTGTCCAGGATTCGCCTGCGCCGGCCGCACTCGAAGAACTACCGGTCGAACGCTCGTGCCGTCAAAACGGACCCGGAACGGGCCGCGATACGCCAGGAGCTGATCATACCGTCGTGCGCTGTGAAGGCAGGAGACCCCCATGCCGATCGCACGCTCTGTGGGTCGGTATCGCCGGATACGGCTACCTCGATGCTTCGCTCGGTATCGCAGGCGTTCAATGCCACCAGCGCCAGATCATCGCCGAGACGTCGCAGAAACGCATAGACCCCATCGCCCGCGAAAAGCGATTGATACTGGCCGCCACGAAGTACCGGGTGAGCATGGCGTAGCGCGATGCAACCTTTGAGGTGATCGTGGAGCGGCGTGTTCCACTTGCTTTGATCCCAGACGAAACCGGCACGTGCTTCCTCGACCGTCGCCCCCCCGGCCATGCCGATTTCATCCCCGTAGTAGGTACAGGGTGCACCCGGAAACGTCATCTGGAAGAGCATCGCGAGCCGCAATGCAGTTTCATCACCGCACGCCATGGTCAGAAACCGGGCTGTGTCATGGCTGTCGAGCAGGTTGAGCTGTGCCAGCGTTGCCTTCCAGGGATACCGACCCAACAAGCCTTCCAGGACCTGCTGGAATCGCTCTGCACTGAGCGGATCGACAGAGTGAAGACCGGTTCCCTGAATGGTACCGGCGTCAAGGCCATGCCATGTTCCGAAAAAGCCGAGACACGCCTTGGTGAACGGATAGTTCATGACGGCATCGAACTGGTCTCCCTGCAACCAGCGCGAAGCGTCTTCCCAGATCTCACCAACAATATATGCATCTGAATTGGCGCTTTTCACACGCCGTCGAAATTCACGCCAGAACGTGTCGTCGTCAATTTCATTCGGCACATCTAGCCGCCACCCGTCTACACCCTGCTCGATCCAATGCCGGCCGACACCCCACAAATACTCGCGGACTGCCTCGGTCTGTGTATTGAACTTGGGAAGCGCGGGATCGTTCCACCAGGCACTGTACCCGGGGGCGTGGCCCCCTGGCCCATACGGGCTGAGCGGCCATGAGTAGATAGTGAACCAGTCGAGATACGGCGAGCTGCTGCCGTTTTCGAGAATGCTGTTGAACTGAAAGAAGCCGCGACCACAGTGGTTGAACACTCCGTCCAGGATGACCCGGATCGAACGACGATGCGCCGCCGCCAACAACTGCGCGAAGGCCTCATTGCCTCCCAGAATCGGATCTATCTGGTAATAGTCGTAGGTGTGATAGCGATGATTCGCGGTTGATTTGAAGACGGGGCAAAAGTAGATGGCGTTCACCCCGAGGTCCTGGAGGTAGTCGAGGTGCTCGACCACTCCTAACAGGTCGCCGCCTTTGTACCCATGAATAGTCGGCGGCGTGTCCCAATCCTCCAGGTTTGCCGGCTTCGGCACGGCCAAACTCTTCGCGAATCGGTCGGGAAATATCTGATAGAAGACCGCGTCCTGAACCCATGACGGAGTCTCAAACGTGCGGTCGGTCGAAGGAATTGCGCTCTGCTGCATCAATGTCACCCCTGCAGGATGGTTGGTGGATTCACGCGAGAAGGTTGCTTCAGAAAGTGGTCAGTGGCGCGTGGTTCGAGACTCGCGGCTCGCCTGGTGGTCGTGCTCGGGCTTGCTGTGCCATCAGGTTCACCGCAGTTCCCTACGCCGCTCCCCCGTAGCGAATTGCAGCGGCGCCGCCGGATCCGCGGAACCGATTCTCCCGCTGCAACCAGACCCTGTAACCGTAGCGTACAACGGGCGCCGCAGTCAGCAAGATCAGGACCAGGGGTCGCCCAGCGCCAAAGATCGATGGTTCATCGTCGATCAGCGCCGGGAGATGACCTACAATCTGCTATGCCGCCGCTAAGGCAGCAAGCTGGAGCGAGGGATAATGGCGTTTACACGCGCGGCTGGAATCCTCGTGCATCCCACATCCTTGCCGGGACCCGGCGGCATTGGAACCGTGGCATCCGACGTCTTCGAGTTCCTGGAAACCCTTCATGGCGCCGGTATGACCTGCTGGCAGATATTGCCACTTGGCCCCACTGGCTACGGCGACTCTCCCTATTCAACCCTCTCCGCTTTCGCGGGCAATCCGTACTTGATAGCGCTCGAACCGCTGGTTACGGCGGGATGGCTCCTGCCTGAGGATCTAGCTGCGATCAACGCTTTGCCGGAGAGCCACGTTGATTTTGGACGCCTGATACCCACCAAGGTGAACGTACTGTGGAAAGCCTTCGAACGCTTTCGCGCATCGGAAGACAGCAGGACCTCCATGGTCCGGTTCTCGGCCGCCGAGCGTTCGTGGCTGGAGGATTACGCCCTGTACATGGCGATCAAGGACGCGCAGGGCGGCGCTCCTTGGATCGACTGGGAACCGGCCCTACGGTCTCGTGATACCTCGACTCTGGAGGCCGCCTGCCGCGACCTATCCGATCCGATCGAATTCCATCACTTCGTACAGTATGTGTTCTTTCAGCAATGGGAAGCCGTCAAGTGGCGTGCAGGGGAGCTTGGAATCAAGATCATCGGCGACATTCCCATCTTTGTCGCGTTCGATAGCGCGGACGTCTGGGCGCATCAGGAGTTGTTTCAGCTGGACGATCGGGGCTTCCCGGAGGTAGTTGCCGGCGTACCACCCGATTACTTTTCCGCCACCGGTCAATTGTGGGGGAATCCACATTATCGCTGGGACGTGATGGCCGCCTCCGGGTACGCGTGGTGGATCGATCGTTTCCGCATGGCACTGCGTCAGGTGGACATCGTGCGACTCGACCATTTTCGCGGTTTCGCCGGGGCGTGGACAGTACCGTATGGCAATGCCACCGCGGAAGACGGCGAATGGGTGCCGGGTCCCGCTTCCGACTTTTTCTCCAGGCTGCGTGATGCCCTGGGAGATTTGCCGATCATAGCCGAGGACCTCGGGGTGATCACACCGGACGTGAAGGCACTCCGGGCGGAATTCGGATTTCCCGGAATGCAGATTTTGCAATTCGCATTTGGGAGCGACCCCGAAAATGGCGCGCTTCCACACAATTTCGAGCGCAACACGGCGGTGTATACCGGAACGCACGACAACGACACCACGGTAGGATGGTGGATGTCGGTCGAAGAAAATGAGCGGCAGGCGGTGCGTGATTACACCGGAACCACCGGATTCGACATCGCCTGGGAAATGATCCGACTCGCGTATGCCTCAGTGGCCGATCTGGCGATTGTGCCCATGCAGGACGTTTTACGGCTGGGCACGTCTTCCCGCATGAACCTGCCGGGAAAGGCGGATGGCAATTGGTCGTGGCGTTACGCCGGCCCCATGTTGACGGAAGCTCACCTCGCGGGCCTCAAGACCTTTGTACAGACGTATGGACGGGAGCAGTCGGCTTCATGACCAGCGCACGTGCCGGCGATCGAAACCTCTGGGCCGGCGGAGCGAAGTGAAGCCATATCCCTGGCGTAAGGCCATTGTGGTCGGCGCGTCCTCCGGAATCGGCGAACAGATAGCACGCCGGTTGGCCGGCGCAGGCGTTCAGGTAGCGCTGGTCGGACGCCGCGCGGAACTGCTCCAGACCGTATGCGCCGAAATCAATGGCGCTGCGGGTGCGGAGTTCGCCTTCGCGGTTCCACACGACGTGCGCGCGACTCCAGACGTGTCTGTCCTGTTCCAGCAGCTAACCACACGACTGGTCGGCGTGGATCTGGTCGTCTATGTCGCGGGTACGATGCCGCGGGTCGGGCCTCAGGAGTACGACACCGACGCTGACCGAGAAACGATCGACATCAACTTCACAGGAGCGGTCGCGTGGCTCAATGAAGCTGCCGCTCGCTTTACCCGCGCCCGGGAAGGAACAATCGTCGGTATCTCGTCCGTCGCCGGAGATCGAGGCCGTCGCGGCAGTCCTGCCTACGGCGCGGCCAAAGCCGCCCTGTCCACCTACCTTGAGTCACTCCGCAATCGTCTGGCGGTGCGCGGCGTGACCGTCACCACCGTCAAACCAGGGTATGTACGTACGGCCTTGTTGGAAGGGTTGCCGCTCCCGAAGATCTTCCCGGTGATCAGCCCGGAAGAGGCCGCGCGTCAAATTCTGGCCGGCGCGGCGGCCGGCAAAAGAACTGTCTATGCGCCGCCATTCTGGCGGTACGTCATGATGATGGTCCGAGCCATTCCCTCGCCGGTGATGCAGCGCTTGAACTTCTAGGCGTGACGCCGGGACCGGTCGATCGGGCCCAACATTGACCGCGGTTCGGAGCGCACCCTAGAATGAACCGCTCAACGAGCGCGGCGCACCGCACGTTCTGGAGCGCTGATAGGCGGGGTGTGGCGCAGCTTGGTAGCGCGCCTGCTTTGGGAGCAGGAGGTCCCCGGTTCGAATCCGGGCACCCCGACCAGATTCTAGGTACCCGTGGATCCCTGGGTTCCCCGGTCGCGTGGGCCTGTGTACTTCGCCACCAATTGTTCCCAGAGCAGTGGCACTCCGACCATTGCGACCACGGCCAGGATGAGCAGAAGCCCGAGGACGATGGGGCCGAAAATGACCAGAGCAAGCAGTTTTAGCAGAATTCGCATGGCCTCTCCTTACACCTTCTCGGTTCCTGCCTCAGGGTACCCTCTTTGCTTGCCGCAGGTAAATGTTTGAGGCGCGAGCGAATGCCAAATCGGATGCCGGATATATCGGCATAAGCGTGTCTGGATGACCGAAAATCTGGCGAATTGGCGCGAAATTGTGGTAAAATGATGCATGCCGTTGGAACGGCTGTTCGAGGAAGCTTCGCTCGATTCCAGATGACCCCGCCCCGCTCGGGATGTGGTCTTCCGAGGTCGATTGGAAGGAAGCAGAACTTGCCCGTCGACTCATAATGGCGGGCACGGAAGGATACGCATGCAGCAACAGACAGTGTCATACGGAGCCGAAGATATACAGGTGCTCGAGGGGTTGGAAGGCGTCCGCCGCCGACCCGGCATGTATATCGGAGGCACAGATTTGAAGGGCCTCCACCAGCTCATACACGAAGTGGTGGACAACAGCGTCGACGAGGCGCTCCAGGGTGCGTGCGACTCCATCTCAATCACGATTGAGGAGGACGGTCGTGTGACCGTCGAGGATAACGGACGAGGTATTCCGGTTGAGACCCACCCCAAGGTAGGGCGGTCTACGCTCGAAGTGGTAATGACGCGCCTCCATGCCGGCGGAAAATTCGACAAACGTGGCTATAAGGTCTCCGGTGGGCTGCATGGTGTCGGCGTGTCGGTGGTCTGTGCTTTGTCGTCGTTCATCCAGGTGGATGTGAAGCGCAATAAGAAGATATATCGTCAGCAGTACTCCGAAGGTAAGCCGATCAGCGAAGTCAAGGTGGTTGGTAAGGCCGAAGGCACTGGTACCAGGACGACGTTTCAACCGGATCCCAAGATTTTTCCGGATGTTACGATCGACTTCGATCACCTTCTGCAGCGCTTTCGTGAGATGGCCTATCTCAATCGCGGATTGAGAATCCGTCTGCGTGAAGACGCCACCGGGCGAGAGACGACGTTCTATTTTGAGGGTGGTATTACGTCATTCGTGCGCCACCTGAACAAAAACCGCGTGGCGCTCATTCCCAAGCCGATCTATTTGAGCCGCGATTTCGAGGACTCGAGTATCGAGCTGGCCATCCAGTACACGGACGATTACACCGAGACCGTGTTCTGCTTTGCCAATGCAATCAACACGCCGGACGGTGGCACTCACCTTTCCGGTTTCCGCTCCGCGCTCACTCGTACGCTCAACGCCTACGCTCGCAAGAGTGGGCTGCTCAAAGAGCAAGACGCGAATCTGACCTCGGATGACGTCCGTGAGGGACTGACCGCGATCATCAGCGTCAAGCTGCAAGAACCGCAATTCGAGGCGCAGACCAAGGTCAAACTGAGTAATCCCGAGATTCGATCTCAAACCGAAATGACGGTGAACGAACAACTCACGGGGTATCTCGAGGAGAATCCGACCGATGCTCGCCGCATCGTCGAGAAGTGCATCACGGCGGCGCGGGCGCGTGAAGCCGCCCGTAAGGCCCGCGATCTTGTCATGCGGAAAACGGCACTCGATGGCATGACGCTGCCCGGAAAACTGGCCGACTGTCAGGAGCGCGACCCGTTCAAGTGCGAACTCTACCTGGTCGAGGGCGACTCCGCCGGAGGAACCGCCAAGCAAGGCCGCGACCGAGTGTTTCAGGCCATCTTGCCCCTCAAAGGGAAGATCCTCAACGTCGAGAAGGCCAGGCTGGACAAGATCCTGTCGTATGACCAGATCAAGTTCATGATCACTGCCATGGGCACGAGCATTGGCGACCGGTTCTCCATCGACAAACTCCGGTATCGCCGGATCATCATCATGACCGATGCCGACGTCGACGGAGCTCACATCCGGACGCTGATCTTGACCTTCTTCTTCCGCCACATGCGGGAAATCATCGACGCCGGTTGTCTCTACATCGCACAGCCACCGTTGTACCGAGTGCAGATTGGAAAAGAGAAGCACTACGCATACAACGAAGAGCAGCGAGATCAACTCGTCAAGAAGGCAAAAGCCAAGACCCCGTCCATTCAACGCTACAAGGGTCTGGGCGAGATGAACGCGGAACAGTTGTGGGAGACGACCATGGATCCCGCCAGTCGGCTGCTGTTGAGGGTTGAAGTGGACGACGCCGTGCAGGCGAGCGACATCTTCGATGTGCTCATGGGCAACAATGTCGATCCACGGCGCAGATTCATCGAGACGCACGCCAAAGACGTGAAAAACCTGGACGTGTAATACCACTTCCGTCAAATGGGGTGCCGGTACCGGCGCCCCTTTTCTTTGCTCCTGAAGTGCCGTTCCCGAACCACTCGGTATAGTAGTGAAGATATAGCGCGCGTGGAGGAGTACCTGTGTCGACGCATCTCAATGGCGGCGGGGCCACTATCGCCGTGGACGCCATGGGTGGGGACCATGCTCCTGACGAAATCATTAAAGGGGCGGTGGAAGCGTGTCGGCGGGGCGTAAAGGTGGTCCTGGTCGGGCAGCCCGAGGCGCTCCAACTGAAGCTGGCGGAGCATGATGGCGTTGGCATCGAGACGGTGGATGCGCACGATTCCATCACGATGGACGAGCCGGTTACGCAAGCGCTTCGGCGTCGAGACTCGTCGCTAAGAGTCGCCGCCAATCTGGTGGCCGCCGGCGATGCACATGCGGTCGTGTCATGCGGCAACAGCGCTGCAATCATGGCGATTGGGCTGACGGTGTGGGGGCCACTTCCGGGGATCGATCGACCCGCTTTTGGCAGCATGCTTCCGTGTAAGAACGGTGACGTCTTCATACTTGATATCGGCGCCAATACTACCGTGAAAGCAGACACTCTCGTTCAGTTCGCGGTCATGGGAGAAGTGTTTGTGCAACTGTCACGTGGGATCGAGGCTCCCCGCATTGCTCTTCTCAGCAATGGCAGTGAAGACTCCAAGGGGACGAAAGAAGTCAAAGAGGCGAATGAAGCGCTTCGGAAACTGCCACTCAACTTCGTCGGAAACATCGAGGGCGACGGCGTTTTTGACGGCGCGGCCGACGTCGTGGTGTGCGACGGCTTTACCGGAAACGTCCTGCTCAAGACGGGTGAGGGCGTGGTGAGCACAATGTTTGACCTGATTCGCACCGAAATATCAAAGGACTTTGTAGCCCGCATCGCCGCGGCCTTGATGCTGCCCACGCTGGGCCGCATTCGGCGCCGGGTCGACTATGAAGAGTATGGCGGGGCGCCTGTACTGGGTGTGAATAAGATCATGATCAACTGCCATGGCCGATCGCGCGCCAAGGCGGTAACCAATGCGGTGCTGCTGGCCGACCGTATGGCGCGCGAAGGCCTGGTGGACCGAATCGGCGAGGCCCTGCAGCACGACGATATCGAGGTGAAGCGAAGACGGAGGCTCGCGCGAGCGCTTCACCTTCGCGCTCCCAGCGTATGACCGTCCTCCGCACCCACCTGCATCGTGACCGTGAGGATTATCGTGCCAACTGGGATCACAATGCAGAACTGGCGAACACCCTGCGCAGTCGGCTTGCTCGGGTGGCGGCCGGCGGCGGAGAGGATGCTGTGTCCCGACATCGGGCACGAGGGAAGATGCTCGCGCGCGAACGCATCGACGCACTGGTCGATATCGGATCGCCCTTTCTCGAACTCTGCCCCCTCGCGGCCTGGGATCTCTACGACGGGGAGGCGCCATCCGCCGGAATTGTTACCGGGATCGGGTCGGTGGCTGGGCTGGAAGTCATGATCGTGGCGAACGACGCCACGGTAAAGGGCGGCACATACTTTCCAATGACGGTAAAGAAACATCTTCGCGCCCAGGAAATCGCCCGACAAAACCACCTCCCATGCGTGTATCTGGTGGATTCGGGAGGAGCGTTCCTTCCCCTTCAGGACGAAGTATTTCCTGACAAGGACGATTTTGGTCGCATCTTCTTCAACGAGGCGACGATGTCCGCGCTGGGAATCCCGCAAATTTCGGCCGTCATGGGATCCTGCACCGCCGGCGGGGCGTACGTTCCCGCCATGAGCGATGAGGCCGTAATCGTACGTGGGACCGGAACCATCTTCCTGGGCGGTCCCCCCCTTGTGAAGGCCGCTACCGGGGAAGATGTGAGCGCCGAAGATCTGGGTGGTGCGCTCGTCCATACTCAGGTCTCTGGGGTCACGGATTACCTGGCCGAAGACGATGCCGATGCGCTCGCCATCACGCGCGGGATCGTGGGAAACCTGAATCGGGAGAAGACGATTCCCTGGGCCCGCACCGAGCCCGAAGATCCGTTGCACCCCGTGGACGAGATCTACGGTGTTATCCCCTCCGACCTGCGAAAAGCGTTCGATGTGCGCGAAATCATCGCGCGCCTCGTCGACGGCAGTCGATTTGACGAATTCAAGTCGCTATACGGCGTCACCCTGGTTACCGGTTTCGCCCGGCTCATGGGGTATCCGGTGGGAATCATCGCCAACAACGGTATCCTGTTCTCCGAGAGTGCGCTCAAAGGTGCACACTTTATCGAGCTGTGCGCGCAACGCCGCATTCCGCTCATCTTCCTCCAGAACATAACCGGTTTCATGGTTGGTCGCGAGTATGAGAATCGTGGTATCGCGAAGGACGGTGCGAAGTTGGTCATGGCAGTCGCGAATGCCGCCGTGCCCAAGTTCACTGTGATAATCGGCGGGTCCTTCGGCGCGGGCAATTACGCCATGTGCGGTCGCGCGTACGAGCCTCGACAACTCTGGATGTGGCCCAACGCGCGCATCTCGGTCATGGGGGGCCCGCAGGCCGCGAACGTCCTGTTGACCGTCCGCCTCGACGGCCTCTCCGCGCGGGGACAATCGATGAGCAGCGAGGAACAGGACCAATTCAGGGCGCCCATCATCGACAAGTACGAACGCGAGGGGAGCCCGTACTACAGCACTGCTCGGTTGTGGGACGACGGGATCATCGACCCGGTTGATACACGCACCGTGCTGGGACTGGGAATTTCGGCGGCCCTCAATGCGCCCATCCCGAAAACGGACTTCGGCGTGTTCCGGATGTGAGGTTGTGAGCGAGACAATCGAGGTATTGGTGCAAGGCGGCGTGGCGCGAGTGGCATTGAATCGCCCGGTGGTTAGAAACGCCTTCAACGCCGAAATGATTCAAGATCTGACCGACATCTTTGAGGATCTGCATGTTCGTCGTGAAATCCGCCTCATCGTGCTCTCCGGGAACGGGCCGACTTTTAGCGCCGGAGCGGACGTGTCCTGGATGCGTGACAGTCTCGAATATTCGCGGGAAGAAAATGTGGACGATGCGCGTCGCATGTCCTCCATGTTTGCGGTCATCGAGGAGGCGCCACAGCCGGTGATAGCTCGCGTACACGGAGCCTGTTTGGGCGGAGGCATGGGATTGATCGCCGTCTGCGATTGCGTGATAGCTGCAGACGACACGGTATTCGGCTTTACAGAGACCAAGCTCGGCATCATCCCGGGCGTCATTTCCGCCTA
>JANWJD010000131.1 GCA_025449555.1 Chloroflexota bacterium
ACTTCAACTCGTTTCCAAGGAATTTTTTGGTGACGGTTATGCACGCACGCTGGCAAATTGGGGACTCCGATTTCAGCGCGCATGGCCGAGGATCAAGGCTTTGGGATTCGATGAGCGTTTCAAGAGGATGTGGGAGTACTATCTTGCCTATTGCCAGGTCGGGTTCGATATCCGCGCCCTGGATGTTGGCCTGTATAAACTTGTACGTCCTGCAAACTCCTAGGCAGTTCGGATCAACTGCCAACTCTAGCGTAATATGCCCGTCGGAGGTCTCGAACCTCGAGTAGCAGGTTGTTTGGAGGGGCTTACGAAGCTACTGGATGGATTCTTCATTGGAATCGTTCCACTGGGGGAAGCTTCCGCACACGAGGAGGACCACGGACCGGGGCTGCACCACATAGGTGGCCTGCGTCACGACAGGTGCGCTCTGCCAGGGGCAGATGTCACCGGGTGACTCGAGCGCTGTATTGATCCAGCGTCGCCACCCCGGCCCGGCGGGGACGGGCGGTAACTCGAAGCTCAGCAGTTCCCAATAGGCGTTGAGCATCCCGTGGAGTAGAACGTGGGCGCGCCAGCTTCGCAGCGTGAAGGCGAGGGAATGCGAGTGGTCACTCCAGTCCGGACGTTTGAGCAGCACTCCGTGCCACTCGATGGGCGCCCGGCGAAGGAGTTCATTAAGGCTAGGCGCCGCCATTTCCGCCACGACGTCAGGGCGTCGGCGGAATCTGTTGAGCTCTTTCACGAATCGATGCATGTCGGCATGCCGCTCCAGAAGACTCCAATCGAACCAGCTGATATCAGAGTCCTGACAGTATGGGTTGTTGTTGCCCTTCTGGGTTCGGCGCACCTCGTCACCCATTAACAGCATCGGGGTGCCGGCCGAGAGCAGCTCCAGTGCGAAGAAGTTCTTAGCCTGCCGGTTACGGAGCGCCTCGACTGTTGCATCGTCGGTAGGCCCCTCCACACCGCAATTCCAGCTCAGATTGTAATCCGAGCCGTCGCGGTTGCTTTCGCCATTGGCTTCGTTGTGCTTTCGGTCATACGAGACGAGATCGTTGAGGGTGAAGCCGTCGTGGCAGGTCACGAAATTGATGCTTTGCTCGGCCTCGCGCTCCTTGTGAGCGTATATGTCGGGGCTGCCCAGGATCCGTGCGGCCACGCCCGATACCGAGCCTTTCTCGCCTTTCAGGAAACGGCGCACATCGTCGCGGAACCGACCGTTCCACTCCTGCCACCTGTCTCCGATGAAGCTTCCCACCTGATAAAGCCCGGCGGCATCCCACGCTTCGGCAATCAGCTTGGTGCCAGCCAGCAACGGATCCGATTCGATGTCCCAGAGAACGGGCGGGTTCGGCAACACATGACCGTCCTCGTCTCGCGACAGGATCGACGCGAGATCGAACCGGAAGCCGTCCACATGCATCTGAGACACCCAATAACGCAGACTGTCCTGGATGAGTCGGCGCACGATCGACTGGTTAGCATTCAGCGTGTTGCCACAGCCGGTGTAGTCGGCGTAACGGGATTTGTCCTTATCAAGGATGTAATAGAACTCGTTCGCCAGACCACGATAGCACAATGTCGGCCCAGTCCGACCGCCTTCTGTTGTGTGATTGAATACAACATCGAGGATGACTTCGAGGCCCGCGCGGTGGAGCGCCTTCACCATGTCCCGAAATTCTTCGAGGGCTGCGAGCGCGTTCTTTTGTGAACTGTACGCCTGGTGCGGTGCGAAGAACGAAACGGGCGCATAGCCCCAGTAATTCGTTTTGCCCGGCGGGCAGTCCTGCGCGTCGAACTGAAACACCGGCAGCAGCTCCACTGCTGTGACCCCCAGATCTTTAAGGTACGGGATTTTTTCGATCAGTCCCGCGTATGTACCGCGTTTCTCGCTCGCAACACCCGCGCTGGGATGGCGAGTAAAGCCGCCCACATGTAGCTCATAAATGACGGTCTCGGTAAAGGGTCGTTCGAGTGGCAGATCGCCTTCCCAATTGTACCGACCGGGATCGGCTACGACGCTTTTCATTCCCACGGCGACGTTGTCGCCGGGCCGTGCTGCAGCCCAGCGGTCGTATGTCTCGGGCACGGCCACGGCAAGACCGTAAGGGTCGAGAAGCACCTTCTCGGGGTCGAACCAAAGTCCCCGATCCGGATCATAGGTCCCGTGGGCGCGGTATGCGTAGACCTGACCCGGCCGAAGGCCCGGTACAAAGACGTGCCAGTAATGATAGGTGCGATGTCTGTCCGCATCGAGAGGGATGATCCTTGTGGGCTGCGTAGCTTGCTCGTCATCGAACAACAGTAGCTCGAGCAGGATGGCATGTTTCGAGAACACGCTGAAATTCACGCCACTCGGCAGGACAGTCGCGCCGAGAGGCGCGCTCGCACCCGATGTGACACCGCGCGTGCTCACGCTCCGGATGATGCTCGTCTTTCGTCAGGGACGATCGGCGTCACGTTCCAAATATCGCGACAATACTCCCGGATCGAGCGGTCGGACGAGAACCGGCCGACCCGTGCACTGTTGAGAATGGACATGCGCGTCCAGTCGTTCTGATCGGAGTACGCGTGGCTGATGCGCTGTTGGCACTCCACGTAGGCCTGATAGTCCGCTACGAGCATGTATTCGTCATGGGTGAGTAGCGCATCAACGAGCGGATCGAAGAGCTCGCGATCGCCGTCCGAAAAGAACCCGGAACTGATGAGGTCGACCGCCTCGCGCAGCTCCGAATTTGATTCGTAGATGCTGCGCGGCCTGTAACCCTCGGCTTTCAGTCGTTCGACCTCCTCAGCCGTCAGGCCGAACAGGAAAAAATTGTCGTGTCCCACCGCGTCGCGAATCTCGATGTTGGCACCGTCCAACGTGCCGATTGTTATTGCGCCGTTCATCGCGAACTTCATGTTGCCTGTGCCCGACGCTTCCTTGCCTGCCGTGGAGATCTGTTCCGACAGATCCGCGGCGGGATAGATTCGGTGCCCGCTTTTTACGTTGAAGTCCGGCAGGAACACCACCTTGAGAACCTGAGAGACGAGCGGGTCCTGATTGATGGTCCGCGCGACGCAGTTGATCAGCTTTATGATCAGCTTGGCCATGCGGTATCCGGGAGCCGCCTTGCCGCCGAAGATGACCGTTCGGGGGGTTGCCGCGGCGCCCGAGGAACGCCTCAGCTTGTTGTAGACAGTGATCAGGTACAGAACGTTCAGGTGTTGGCGCTTGTACTCGTGCAGCCGCTTCACCTGTATATCGAACATCGAGTGCGGATCTATAACAATATCGGTTCGCTCCTTGATAAGACGGACCAGAACCCGTTTGTTCTCGGCCTTGACGGCTTGCCAGTTCCTCTGAAAATCGATGTCATCGGCGAGTGGCTCGAGGCGCCGGAGCTCGTCTTCCAGATTGGCCAGCCATCGGTCACCGATGTGCCGCGTGATGAGGGCGCTCAATTTCGGATTGCTCAGCGCGATCCAGCGCCGCGGCGTCACTCCGTTGGTCACGTTGAAGAATTTCTCCGGTGACACCCGATGGAAATCATGAAGCACCGTCCGCTTCAAAAGCTCGGTATGGAGGGCGGCCACGCCGTTGATCGCATGGCTGCCCACGCTAGCAAGGTGAGCCATGCGTATATATCTGTCTCCCGCTTCATCGATCAGCGAAAGTCGCCGAAGCAGCTGGTCATCATACGGATAGCGCAGCCGGAGATCGTCCAGGAAGCGCCGATTGATCTCGTAGATGATCTCCAGATGGCGCGGCAACAGCTTGGCGAATAATGGCAGCGGCCAACGCTCGAGCGCTTCGGCGAGAAGCGTGTGATTCGTGTAGCCACAGGTCTTCTGGGTGATGGTCCACGCTTGATCCCACTCGATCGCGTGCTCGTCCACCAGGAGGCGCATCAACTCGGCAACGGCAATGGAGGGATGTGTGTCGTTCAACTGCACGGCCCAATAGGAATGAAGCTCGTAGAGCGGTTTGTCGCGCATCAGGAGCAACCGAATGATGTCCTGAAGCGAGCAGGATACGAAGAAGTACTGCTGTGCCAGCCGCAACTGTTTACCGGCCTTAGGTTCGTCATTCGGATAAAGAACCTTGGAGATGGTTTCCGATATGACCTTCTCGTCCACCGCGCGGTAGTAATCGCCGACATTGAACGCCTGGAAATCGAACGATTCAGTGGCCTCAGCCTTCCACAGGCGCAGTAGATTTGTGGTCGGCACTCGATAGCCGGGAACCGGCGTATCGTAGGCGATGCCCTTGATCACCTTCTCCGGAGCCCAGCGCACGCGATAGCGGCCCGCCTCGTAGTAAGGCTCGATGCGCCCGCCGAATTTCACATCAAAGGCGATTTCCGAGCGTACGATTTCCCAGGGGTTCCCGAAACGCAGCCACTTGTCAGTGACCTCGACCTGCCAGCCGTCACGAATCGCCTGATCGAAAATTCCGAACTCGTAGCGGATACCGTAGCCGATGGCAGGAACGTTCAGCGTCGCCAGCGAATCCATGTAGCACGCCGCCAGGCGGCCGAGACCGCCAGCACCCAATCCGGGCTCCTCCTCCTGCTCAAGGAGGGTCGACAGATCTTGCCCCACTCGCGACAGCGCCTCCTCTACGGCCTGCCAGATCCCGAGATTGATGAGACCGTTGCCGAGATGCGGTCCCGTCAAGAACTCCGCCGAAAGATAGGCAACAGCCTTGGCGTCCGTATTTGCTTCGGCAATCGATCCCACGGTGGCTACATAGCGCTCCATCATGCGGTCGCGAACGGTGTATGCGAGCGCCATGTACCAGTCGTTGCGCGTCGCGTGCCGTGGCAGTTTTCCTTGCAGGCAGTGCAGATTTTCGATCAGCGCTGTGGCGATCGCATCCGCTCCGAGTCCGGTGCGAATGAGAGCATTCAGGGTGCATGCCCTGGTTCGGGAATCACTCGCGATTTCAGACCCCATGCGTCCTACTCCTGCTCAAGTGCTTGGCCGATCGGCAGGTCATCCCCTACTGACTGTCCGCACCGCGACCGGATTTTCCCGAGTCATCTCGACTTCCTCGGTTTCATGGCGGATGACAAGGCGCTCTCCCTCACGCAACGTGTACTCCACCTTCTCCAGACCGATTTCCACTTCCAGCAGCTGGCCGCGGTAGGTTACGGGAAACCGAAGAACGGCGTTCTCCTCGGGCGGACGGCGTGGCCAGA
>JANWJD010000132.1 GCA_025449555.1 Chloroflexota bacterium
CGTCGTGTATCCGCCCGTGTGGAGCAGGAAGCCTCGATGCACCCCACGATGATCCACATACGACCCCACGATGTCTCCATCTGGAGCCGCCCCCGTCGCAATCGTTCCTTGATCCGACTTCAGTCCCGCACTGGGATCGTCCAACGTGATCCATTTCCCCCCGTGAAACAGAAATCCGTGCCGGACATTGCTGCCGTCGAGGTACCAGCCGACGATGCCGCGTGCCGGATCGATGAATTGCGGGTAGGTGGCAAGCGTGCCATGTGGATCGTTCAGCGTGGTGAACGTGCCGCCGCCGGCAACCGCCCCAGGTGAGTGGCTGGAGGCCGCCGCCATCAGGGTGAGCAGCACCACGGGAATCAGGATTCTTGGCACCGCAGCCGTCCTTTCTGGAAGTGATCGTACCGCGATGTCTGCAAAAGTCAACTTATTGGCGCGTTTCACGCCTCGAGACAGCCACGCCGTGCATCCCCGTACAACCCCGGTAGGGCCGGACCGCGGCGCAGCCGCAGTGTCCAGCCTCCCTGGTCGCCGTCTCCAATTGAAAATTACGCGACCACGCAGGCGGCCGAGCACTGCTGCGCGGCTCGGCCCTACAGCGCGGCCTCGCAGGACACAAGCGACTTCGTACTCCCACGCGGCGGAGCGTGCTGCCGTCGGAGCCTCCCCGGTCTCTCAATGCACACCATCCCGTCTGATCCTGCACTACGGACCGTCGACCCAGCTCAACTCCAGCGTGCGCCCCATGAAAGCGGCGAGCTGTTCCGCTTCGGCTTCGGCGGACTCCCGTGCCCAGGCAGGCAGGTCGACGAAGGGCTCGATCTGGACCAGCAGCCGGCTGCCCTTGCGTTCCTGCTTCCAGACCCCATCCATGCGGCCGTCCACCAGGAGCACCGGCGATAGCCAGCCCTGCGGACGGTAGATGCGGTCTTTGAACGGGCCGGGGAGAAAGGTCTGGGCATGCCGTGAGGCTGCGATCACGTACTGATCGAATGCGGGCAGCAGCCGAACGGATCCCGGCGGTCTGGCCCCCGCGAGATTGGTCAACTCGCTCGTCAGGCTCCAGGCAAGCGTGCCCTCCATGTCAACCGGGGTGACCTCCTCACCCAGCGCTGCAATCAACTTGCCGGCCCGGGACAGCGGTATGCCGAGCCAGAGCGCAAAGACTTCGCGGGTAGTCGGGCCGTAGGCCGCCAGGAAGCGCCGCGTGACCTCGCGCTCGGCCTGCTCCAGCTCGACCTGCTGCAGGCCGCCGAGCCAGCGCTCCGGCGCAGTGAAGCGCACCTTCTGCCCGGTACTGGGGGCGAAGCAGAGCAGGCAGCGAAAGGCGGCCGGTTTGAGCATCATCCCCCAGCTATGGCGTAGCTTCCCGCCCAGTTCGTCGGAGCCCAACAAGGCGGATACCTCCTCCACCAGCTCCTCTCGTGTTCGGTGGCGTCCGTCCAGCACCTGCGCCACGGCCGCCGTAAGTTGCTCCAACTCCTCGGCTGAGATCCCGAAATACCCGAGCCAGGCGGGGCGCAGGTAGCGCCGATCGAGACTCGGCACCGTCTGCCAGAGTCGAAGCTCCGCCGCCGGCAGCAGGTGAAGCGTGCCGCGCATGGCCCAGGTCTTGACCAGACTTCGCTCCTCCCAGAGGGCATGGCCCACCGCCTCCGGCTCGAGCTGCTCGATGCGCGCCCACAGGGTGAGCTCGGCCGAGGACATCAACTGGGCCTGCACACCGCCCAGTTCGGCAACGACCTCGAGCATTGCAGCGCGTGGTGCTCGCCGGTGCAGGTGGTGCCGCTGAACCCGCCACGCCATCACCTGCCGCGCGCTCACGGAGAACTTTGGGCTTGGGTTCGATGGTCGGGGAGAGGGCATGCTCTACCCTAATAGATTTTTGTGCATGCGATTGGTTTGTAAGGAGTGGCCACTTCGGTTGGGCGCGGCCGCAGTGCCTCGCCGCCCTGGTGCCGGGCGGCCGGCCACTGCGCTGCGCGCGGGCCTGCCCTACGGAGCGGGGCCGGCAGTTCCGGAGCGTGGCCGGCCCGCGCGGAGGCGTCCGGCCCGAAGGTGTGTGGGGAAGCACTTCGTGCCAGGATCATTGCACGGCGTGCACTGGCTTGGAGTTAGTGCGCCGGGCTTCGGGCGTATAAGGCGCGAGCCCAGGCATAGCCGAGGACCGTTATACCGACGGACCAGGCAATAGCCAGCAATGCACTGTCCCCGCTCGGCGTGCCCGTCAGGAGGCCGCGCAGCGTTTCGATCACCGGAGTGAATGGTTGGTTCTGGGCGAACCAGCGCACTCCAGCGGGCATCGAGCCGGTGGGCACGAACGCGCTACTGACGAACGGCAGCACCACCAGAATGAGCGACAGGCTGTTCGCTCCGGCCGGAGTCTTGGCGAGGAGCCCGAAGGCGACGGTCAGCCAGGTGAGGGCGAGCGTGATCAGGGCAAATATTCCGGTTGCAGCAATCCACTCGATGGGGGTGGCGGTCGGCCGGAATCCGAGCGCAAACGCAACAGCCACGACCAGCACGCCACTGAACAGGGTGCGGATGAGGCTGCCGAGCACCTGCCCGGTCAGAACTGAGGTGCGGGCGATCGCCATGGTGCGGAAGCGGGTGATGATGCCTTCGCTCATGTCGGTGCAGACGTTCACTGCGGTTGTCTCAGCGCTGGAGCAAGCGGTCATCAGCAGGATGCCGGGAGTGAGGTAATCGACGTAGTGGCCGCCGGCGTGGATGGCGGTTCCCAGTCCAGACCGCATGGTGTCACCAAACACGCCGACGAAAAGCAGCAAGAAGAGCACCGGCACCCCGATGCCGCTGATCGTCATGAGCGGAAAGCGCTGGGCATGCCGCAGGTCGCGGCGCAACATGGTGGCCGAGTCGCGCATGAAGGAGGGGAGTGTGTTCATGTCTGGTGGTCCTATCCTTTCTGGGGATGCCCGGTGAGGGCGAAGAAGACGTCGTCGAGATCCGGCAGGTGGATCGTGACGCGTTCGGCGGGTAGAGCGTGCTCGTCGAGCCGCTCGAGCAGGGCCAGGAGGGACTGCGGCGTGTCGTCGATCGGGACGCGGAGGATGAGGGCGTCGTCGTCGCGTGACGCCTCGCCGAGCACTCCGGCTGCAGCGTCCAGGGCGTTGAGGTCACGGAAGTACAACTGGGCATGGCCACCGGGGATGCGGCGTTTGAGCTCGTCCGGGGTTCCCTCTGCGACCACGCGACCGTGGTCGAGTACGGCGATGTGGTCAGCGAGCTCGTCGGCCTCCTCCAGGTTCTGGGTGGTGAGAAACACGGTGATCCCTGCAGCGACGAGGTCGCGGATGATCTGCCACATGGTGCGGCGACTGCGTGGGTCCAGGCCCGTGGTTGGCTCGTCAAGGAAGATGATCCGTGGTTCGCCGATAAGCGTCATGGCCAGGTCCAGCCGGCGCCGCATGCCTCCCGAATAGGTAGCAACCATCTGCCCGGCGGCGTCGACCAGATCGAACCGGTCGAGCAGCTCGCGGGCGCGGCGGCGGCCCTCACGGCGGTCCAGATGGTGGAGATCCGCCATCAACATCAGGTTCTCCTCGCCGGTGAGCAGGTTGTCCACCGCCGAGAACTGACCTGTGACGCCCATCGCGGCACGCACCGCGTCGGGCTCTCGCTTGAGATCGAAACCGGCGACGTGAATATCGCCGGCGTCTGCGTCGAGGAGCGTCGAGAGGATCTGGACAGTCGTGGTCTTCCCGGCCCCGTTCGGACCAAGCAGCGAGAAGATCGTGCCTTCTGCAATGTCGAGATCGATGTGATCGAGGACGACCTTGTCGCCGAACGACTTGCGCAGGTCAACGACCTTCACCGCCGACCGCGTTGAGGTGGTGGTCATGGCTTCTCCTTCCGGATAGTGTTTGCAAAGGAACGGTTGATGGTGATGTCACCGTAAGAAGTACGGGCGCGAACCTCCACTGTGTCCTCGCCCGGTTCCGGCTCCCGCGCTTCGTCCAGGTCGCTGCGCACCTTGCCGTACCGGGAGTTGAGGTCGAGCCACGCTGCGACCCCGTCGCGCACGCCAATCTCGATCCTGCCGCGACCGGTCTGAGCGAGAATGGTCCCGCGAAACACGTCGCGGACGCGGACGTCTCCGTTCGCGGTCTTCGCCGCGAGTGTTGCTGCCGTGTGGTCGACCGCGATCCTTCCGTTGGCGGCGTTTACCTGCAGGTCGCCGGTAATCTCTCCGATCCACGTGTCGCCGTTGGAGTTCTTGATCACGGCCGTGCCGTCGATGCGGTCGATCCGCACCGCCCCGAAACCGACCGTCACGTCGACCCGGTCCGTCGCACGGTCCACGGTGATGTCACCCCCGCCGGTCTTGAGCTGCAACGGGCCGGCCTGGTCGACCTGAATGTCGCCCAGACTGGTGTGGTAGCGACATTCACCCAGGTGGCCGGAGGCGTGCAGCGTTGCCATCGCAGCGTCGCCGTGTACTCGCGAACCTGTCGGCAGACTGATTTGCACGTCGATCGATTCGTCTCCGCGCCAGGGAGCCCACTGCTTCCAACCCCTGGGTGCTTTGATCAGCAACCTGCCGGCGACGTATTCGACGCGCGTGCCTTCGGCCGCGGTCACGTCGCCCTTCTTGGCAGGGTCGCTCGGCCGCACCTCGACGATGGTATCGGCGCGGTCGCTTGCGACGATCCGGACGTCACCGACGCCGAGTTCCAGGTCAACCGCGATTGGCTCGGGCGTATCGAAGGTCTGCATGGCGGTCACCGAGTCCATCCCGTATAGCGCTGACCCCGCATTGGAGCGCGTTGGTCGCTGCGGGGATCGAGCGGGGGGCGCTCCAGTGCAGCCGTGGCTGCGCGCACCAGCCAGGCATTGACGGATAGCCGCTCGCGGCCGGCCGCCTGCTCGATCCGAGACTTGAGCTGATCGGGCATCCGGAAGTTGATGCGCGACATCGCGCCCTCATCGTCCTCGGTGAGAGCTGTGGCCGGGGCGAGGTCCCCCGACCGCCAGCTATTTGGCGCCGTCTGGCCGGCGCCCTCGGTCACGCCGTCGATCGACCTCTCGAGGGGTGGCGATGTCACCACGAACTCGGGATCACGTCCTCGCAGCCGGAGCTCGACCGAACCCGGCGCAAGTTCGCACGTGATCTCGTCTGCCGCCGCCGCCAACACGTCTTGCAGCGCGAGTCGAATCGACGCATCCAGGGTTGCGATCAGGCGTTCGGTCAGTTCGCGAGCATCGTCTCCGCTTGCTTCGGCAGCGACGGCAAGCTGGCGATTGATGTTCTCGATGTACGGGCGAAGGTCCATGGCGTCATTATGGCACACGCATGGTGCCATGTCAAGCGGCATTATGTGCCACTATGATGCCATCAAGGTGGAGCGCGCCCGTTCACCGCCTAAGTCGTCTTGACCATGCCCCCATCGATCAAATACTCCACGCCGGTGATCCCGGCCGCACGGTCGGAAGCCAGGAACAGGACCAGAGTTGCCACCTCCTCGGCGGCAATCATGCGTCCGATGGTCATGTGGTTCATCTCAGCCGCCTGTGCCACGACGGCCTCCCTGGTCGTGCCGGAGGCCTGAGCGATCGCGTCAGCCACTCCGCCCGGGCCGACCCAGGCCTCGGTCGACACTGGACCCGGGGCAACCGCATTGACCCGCACCCCTTGGGGCGTGAACTCCTCCGCCAGCATCCTGGTGAGGTTGGTGATCGCGGCCTTCGCCGCACTGTATTCGGCGACCTCGGCTCCCGGCAGACGCGCATTGACCGACGACACATTGACGATACTTCCTTGCCCCTGCTGCACCATGATGGGTAGTACCGCTCGCGCGGCCCGCACGGTCGTCATGAGGTTCAAGGCAAAACTCCGCTCCCAATCCTGGTCGGTGATCGAGAGGAAGCCACCGGCGTGAAAGGTGAAGGCGCCGACGTTGTTCACCAGGATGTCGACCCGGCCGAATTGGTCGATTGCCTGGTCGATCATGTGCTGCGGACCGTCGGGCGCAGCCATATCAAGTGCGATCGGTGTAACGGTAAAGCGCTCAGCCAGTGCGCTCAGTTCCTTATTCAACGTCAGGTTGGCGGCAACGACTGTGGCTCCTTCCTGTGCCAGAGCGGTTGTAATTGCCAGTCCGATGCCTCGTCCCGCCCCGGTGACGACAGCCACTTTATTTGTAACCTTCAGATCCATGGATTCTCCTTTGCCACAGGTCCCATCGTGCGTGGATCGACGCCCCACAGCATCGAGTGCGGTGGCTCGCTTTCAGGAACGAGCCACCGCGGGTAGTCGACTAGCCGGCGTGTCCGCCGCTCTCCTGTTTGGTGCTGGTCGCTTCAGCCGCCTGCTCGATCAGTCCGGTGAAGCGGCCCGCATGGACTGTGATGCCGCCCACGTGGCTGGCAGTGGGGAACTCAATGGTGGTGGCATGAGCCCGCTGCGCCATGAATCGCTCCTCGGCGGGGTCGATCATCCGATCCGCACCGGAAACGGCGTACCACGACGGCAGCGAGTGCCAGGCAACCGGTCCCGACGGCGTGACGAGGACCGGGATAAACGCGGTCGGTTGCTGCGCGGCGTTCAGGGCAGCCACCTGCTTGGCCGGGAGATCCTGTGCGAAGAATTGCGGAAAGAATGCCGGAGATAAACAGGCGTGAAAGGGTTGAGGTTTTCATGTTCGAGTTCCTCCTACCGGACTACGTCGTTTGAAGTCCACGGTCAGGTTGTGCGGCCGCATTCTCGACGGCCCAGGTCAGGGCGTAATCCGCGACTTCCTCCCATCCCGGCTCGCCCAGCGTGTAGTGCGAGCGCTCGGGAAACTCCTTGTAGTCGGTGATCGCCTTCGATTTCCGATACAGCTTGAAGTTGGCCTCGGTCACCGAACCGGGAACGATATGATCCGTCCCACCCGCGCTCAACAGCCAGGGGGCGCGCTCGTCGTTGTGGAAGTCGCCGGTGGTGGGGGAATGGGGGTTGAAGTTGGCGAGGGCGCCCTGGAACAGGACATGGTCGGGTCCGGGAACCGCATACCGCTCGTAGACTGTGCGTGACTCCTCCTCACTCAGGTTGTTCCCGAAGGCGTAGTGAAACTGCTCGGGAGTGAGCGCCTGGGCCCGCTGGTCGTTGCGAGGGTTGCGCAGCACCGGGAAGGAGACCTTGAGCGTGGAGAACGGCAGGACGAAGATGCCCTTGACCGGGGCCGGATCGATCGCGACCCCGGCCGCACCGAGGCCACGATCGAGCAGGATCTGGGTGATGAGCCCGCCAAAGGAGTGGCCCATGATGATTGGCGGCTGCTCGAGATCCTGGATAATCCCCTCGTAGTGATCCACGATCTCGCTCAGACCGAGGCCGGCGATGGCCGAGGGATCGCGCCGCAACTCCTCGATGTCACCCTCCATGCCGGGCCAGCTGCGGGCGATGACCCGGTAGCCGCGATCGCTGTAGCGCTTCGCCCAGTGTTCCCAACTGAGGGCGGTCATCCAGAGCCCGTTGATCAAGACGATGGTGTCCGGGGTGGTCGGGTCGGTTCTCATAGACATGGCGTTCTCCTGCTGCGTTGCCTTGGTCCTCAACGTCGTCCATCGACACGTTGTTACGGGCAGCGTACGCCGCTACCCGGAGGCCCACATCGGGAAAACGCCCCATTTCACGGCGTCACGCTCGCGTGCTGACCTGGAAGAATTCCCTATAGCAGGAAGAATTACCGCCTACAGAAATCCCTGGCGAGCCGCGACGGCCACCGCCTGGGCACGCGAATCCACCCCGAGTTTGTTAAAGACTGAGGTGAGATGGTGGTTCACGGTCTTGGGCGAGATGAAGAGTTGTTGCCCGATCTGTTTGCTGGTTAACCCCTCCGCCACCCATTGCAACACTTCCATCTCGCGCCTGCTCAGCGGGCTCCTGGACGCTTGCTCCTGCGCTGCTGTCGTGAGGTTGCTGAGCGTCCGCGAGAAGTCCTCCAGCAGGCTCGTCGCCAGCGCGATGATCGCTCCAAACTGGAGGGACCGACCCTGTCGGTACGCCGTCTCCAGTCCCTGCTCCTCTACTTGGGAGCGGAGATCCACCAGACTCAGACCGGAGACGCGCTCCAGGTTGCCCAACATCGACCCCGTAGCCTGGACCAGCATATCCCCCGCTCCCAGCAGACGCGCTCGCCGTTCCGCGTCTGTCCCGTCACCGGTTAGCAACAGGGTTGCTTCCACCCCCAGGCACAGGAGCCAGCGATTCTGCAGTGACGTGCTGGTTTGCAGGCCGTCCCGGATGAGCTGTACTGCTCTGGGGAGTTCGTCCGGTTGTGGCAGGGTCAACGCGAGGTGGAACCGGAGGATCGTGGCACTTGCCAGGTTCCCGGTTGCCAGGAACCGTGCCAACGAGGCTGAATCGTGAGCTGCCGCCTTCTGGGAGTCGCCCTGGACCGATTCCAGGTAGCCAAACGTCGAGTGCGCGATGCCGATCTGGTAGTCGTCAGCCAGCGCCTCCGCCTGCCGTAGCGCTTCGTGTAAAACGCGCCGGCCCTCGGTCAACTCTCCCGCAAAGGCTGAGCGCAACCCCAGGTATGTGAGGGACTGCGTGACGACAGTGCTATCGTGTCCGGCCTCGGCCAGCGCTCGTGCCTCCTCTAGCACGGATTTCGACCGCTGCAGGTCTCCCTTGTACGTGAGGAACAATCCCACCCGCAGCAGCGCCCTGGCGCGGATGGCAGGATCGGCCTCCGGTGAGTGCTCCAGCCCTTCCTCCAGCCAGCGCAGCGCTTCGGCATTGTAGCCACGTAGCCAC
>JANWJD010000133.1 GCA_025449555.1 Chloroflexota bacterium
CCCTCCCAGCCCACACCGAGGGCATAACGACCGGTGGCGCCGACCGGCTGGGCGTATCCGCGCCAGCCGGGCCCCACTTCCCCGCTGTCGTCGATCCAGCAACTCTGCGTCAGGTGGCGATACGGTTCACGGATCTCAAAGGTAAAGCGCGACTGCAGGCGCAGCTCAACCGGCAGCTCCAGCCCGACACTGCGTGCGAGCCCACCGGTGTCGGCGCCGGCCGTCAGCACGACTTCATCACAGTCCCAGTCTCCATCGGCCGTGTGCACCGTGCAGCCGCTGCCATTGGGTTCGATCGCGCTCACCTCCACCATTTGCAAATGTGGGCCGATCGCCGCCTGTAACAACCCCACGGCACGGCGGGCGCGCGTGGCGCCGCCGGCGGGATCGAACAGCGCCGCCACCTGCGGCAAACGCCCGATCGGAAGGCGTTCGGCGCAGTCTTGCTCGGTCAACCGATGATGGGACGCCCCGGCGGCGGTCATCGCCGCTTCCCAGGTCGGCACAATCTCATCCCCCGTCACGATGAGCCCCTCATCACCGATCAAGCGGCGACCGAAACGTTCCTCCCACTGCCGCCACCCGCGCCGGGCACGCATCGCAAGCTCCACCAGGCGCGGATCACCATGGGCGTGCCGGAAGATGCGGGTCGAGCCTTTCGACCGTCCGGCCCCGATCGCGGCCTTCTCATAGAGGCGCACGTCGGCCCCCGCCCGGATTAACTCGGAAGCGGTGGCAAGTCCGACGATACCTGCCCCGACAACGGCGACACGGAGTGGCATGAATGAGCCTACATCACGAGTCGCAGATTGGTCATGTCGGTTGCTACCGATACATGCTCACGACTGAAAGGTTTGGCGCAGAATGTTCCACAGGTCCGGATACTTGCTGTCGTAGCCCAGCACCCAGACGGCGATCCCGGCGAATCCATTTGTTTTGGCGTACGAATCCTTCACCGCAATCGAGCGATTGTTTTCAAACCACACCTGGTGCCGCACGCCCTTGCTATCCACGTATCGGCAGCGGGTCTCCTGGGCGACCTGGTCCCACCGGCACTGTGCCGACCTGGGTACCCCGGACTCACGCATTCTGCCGTAAGAGAGAATGGCGGCATAGTTATTGGGATTGTTCGCCGGCAGCACGCGGCTCAGCAGGGCGGTCCCCTGGCGCACCGCCCAGTCCCAGCCGGAATAGGGGATGCCCATGACGATCTTGGTGCGAGGAATCACCTGCAGATAGTCGTGATACGCGGTGGTGACGTCGAAGACGAACGCGTGCGAGGAGAACCCGTTCATAGGGGCATCGGGCCCGGCAACGTCCGAGCTGGCGTTGTAGTAGTCGTACGTCATGCCGATGAAGCGATCGAAGAGGGGTGCCAGCCTGGACAGGTCAAACAGCCCTGGTTCCCGACCGGCCAGGGGTGGCAGCGTCAAGCTGAGGGTGGTGCCCGATGCCTGCTGGCGTAGAGCTGCGGCAAAGCGTTGGGCAAAGGCGGTGAAGTCGCGTCGATATACCGCTCGTGGGGTGCCGGAGTATTCGAAGTCGAGCGTGATGCTATTCAGATGGCGCGCGTGGATCTGATCGAGCGTGTCGGAGATCAGATTCTGCTGCGCGCTGGTGCTGCTCAGGAAAGACCTGATATCGCTGTTGTTGAGCGCGGCGAGCGTCAGTCCGAAGTCGCCACCCTGCGTCTGTACCCGTGGGATCAAGTCCTTCACCTGCTGGGTGTTCCACCAGCGCCAGCCGGGTTCGGTTTGATTGCCGGTGACCTGCACGATGTGACCATCGGGGCCGACGGTGAGGCTGAAGAAGTTGACCTCGGACAGAAGGTCATAACGCGCGTACTGGATGTTGTCGAGGCGCCAGTACGGCAGGAAAGCAATCGTCTGCTTGCTCAAGGCGATGTGCGGATGTTGTCTGGCGTAGACCAGATCGGAGAGCACGTTCCCGGCCGAGGTCGTCGGATAGTTCACGTGGGCATAGACCAGGAAGCCGCCGATGAGCACCACGACCAACAGCACGACAACGGCGCCTATCTTCTTCAGCAAGAGTTTAACCTCGGTTCCCTCGTAGGGAACGGCCGGTGTGCCGTTCCGCCCGCCTATCCGTGCACTTCGGCATCTCGACCACTCATGACCTCTCCGTTTGCACCTGTAGTGGTGGCAAGCTCAACAATTCCCGCTCCGACGACGGCTAAACGGAGTGGCATGAAATGGCTTATCCCACGACCATGGCAGACGAATCTGCCGGGGCAATGAGATCTTCGATTGCCCTCATAACTACTTCCACAGTGTCTTTATCTGCCAAATAGACATCAAGCGTCACCGGGGGACGCTTCTTGAAGTGTTGCTTCTCGACCTCCGAATATTTCTCCCCTACCCCCGCGATTCCCGAGAGAGTGTGAAGGAATGTATGAAGTTTCGAGGGCGGGATGTCGTGCCCGACAATATGGTTGAAGTTGATGTCGAGCTTCGCTGTGCTATCGGAACTAACGTAACAATTCCACACAGTGGTGTTTTTCCCATGGATGTTGTAGCGTCCACCCACGTTTGGCATCAGGCTGGGTCCCCAAGAGAGGCCGGCTCCTCTCTCAGCAGCATGACCATACAACCTGTGAAATGCTTCAAGGGTTTCTGGCTTACACACCGCAGTGAGCTCTTCAAAGAACGATGCCTCATCCCACACCCTTGGCTTGGCGGTCGGTGGCTTGATTCGCAAGCCTTCTTCGCCGAAGACGGCGGGCAGCAGGATCTCCATGTCACCGTGCTTCACCAGGCTCAACTCAAGCGCCATAACCCGTAAGTCAGCGGTAGTGTGCGAGTTGATGAACTCGACTATTCGTTTTAGCTCCTCCGTGATCCCATCGACGGCAATGAGAAGCCCCATCCGCCCCGCAGTGAGGTTGCCGGCGACAATGCTTCGGAAATTCTCTCCATCCCAGACGGAGTCTTCGCCTTGCACTGCCTCCGCCATTGCCTCCACCAGAGGCTTGCCTGTACACGTGGAGAATGCAAGGTCGAATTGCTCGTAGTTCATCCCAGCGATGCCCGAGGCATAGGCAAATACCTGTCCCACGATATGTCGGCGCATCTCAGAATTGCTGCTCAGCTTGCACTCGACGACACTGATCTCCCCTACGGCGCTCACAAAAACAAGGTCCGCGTATCCCGTCAGAGGGACTGCGAGTTCGCGCGCAACTACCACTGGAGCAGCGTCGGACCAGGGCAACAGTTCGGGGGATTGCTGCAACAACGTGTGGAGCGCATCTTCACTCGCGAATGGAACGCTCATCGGTAGGTGCCACGGACCTCCTACACTGCGAATCAGGATCTTCGACGTACTCATACTCGCTACCTCCTGTCCCGTGGTAGGCCGACGCTCCGTCGCCGGCTCGCTTGTGTACCCTGAGCGTCCCTACTCTGCGCCATACGCTGGGGCATACTACAGCAACCCATCCGAGCACACAATCCGCAACACCCCTACGGGCACCCCCTCATCAGGAAAGCCTTTCACTTCTTCCATCGCATGCTGGAAGATGCGCTTGTACTCCTTGAAGAACTCTTTCGTCACCGCCTCGACGTCGTACGCACGTTCGAGGGCGTCGGCGATGCCGGTCTTCTGCGCCTGCGCGTACACCGCTGCAAGTTGCTCGGCCACGGTGCGATGATGTTGTCCCTGATGCAGCGTGATGCGGCGCAACACTCTTTCTCACCGCGCGTCGAGGGATAGACCAGCTGCCGCTTCGTTGACCGCGGCCAGCAACTCGCCGAGCCGCTGATCGATGGTTCTCGCTTCCTGCAACTTATACGGGTCGATGCCCATCTCCGCCCCCTATCCGCCCAGTGTCATAGGTGTATACGGGCGAGTATATGACGCGGGCGTCGCCATTGCCACCGGAGGGCGTATTGAGGCACGCTCACAACCGCGCGGCTACATGCACGGTAGAGTCACGGTCCGATTCGATCGCGAGTGTGGCGCCACATCCGTCGCACTCACACGCGGTCGGGTGATCCTCCCGGGTAGTGGCGGATGGCGTGCCGCAGAGCGGACAGTAGATCCCGGTGCTGAGCTGCGTGTCGTTCAGTGTATACAGACGATCGAGCAGGATCTCCTTGGCGCGAGCGTAGTAGCGGGCCACGCTGCGCAGCGGCATCTGCAGTCGGTCGGCGATGTGCTGCAACGAGAGCCCCTCCTGCACGCGCAGATACAGGATGGTCCATTCGGCGATGTCGGGTCCGACTGCGTCGACGTCGCGCTGCTCGAATTCCCGCCGCACTTCGTCACGAATGAGCCGGCTAAGGATGCGGCCCCGCTGAAATGGGGTATCGTCCAGTCGGAACCGAGCCAACTCCGCGGTTACGGCCCGTCCCCGCGCGATCGACACCCGACCGAGCGAAGCGTATTGATCGATGCGATTCAGCGCCTCGGCGATGGCACGGAGATCGGGATCGGCTGTCATGCCGGAGTGTTGGTCTGGAGGATTGCCCGGATGATGCCGCACTGCATGATCACGGGAAAGCGTGTATGGGTCCGGACGGCGAAGTACACGGGCGGGACGGCGCGGGGACCGTCCCCTACGCCCGATTCAGCATACAGCGGCGTTGGTGAGCGAAATTTGCGGAAGAGCGTCGAGCTACGGCGTTTGTCAGGCGCGAGCATGTATCCCATTCCTCCATGCATGCCGGAAATGGTCAAGGGTATCAGACCCTGGCACTTTACAGTCATTATAGTGGCATACATATGGCACATTTTCCCTTGTAATGAGATGCTTTGCATGGTACCGTTGAAACATAGCTAGGTAGAACTGGGAAGTTGGTGGACCGTGGCAGGTCGAAAATGGAACGAACAATCGGTGGCGGGGTGGATCGTCGAGACGGCGCGCGTACGCGCGGAGACAGCCCGGCAATCGCCGCTGTCGGATGAGCTGGAGTTACTCGGTCGTCTCGGCTCCCTATCAACGCTCGAACTGCAGAGCGTGAGCGTGGAGCTGGGACGGTACGCCTGGAACCGCCGTGTTTTTAGTGCAGATTCACTCATGGTCTCGCGCGCCTTGCTACAGGCACAGGCTGCCGGTGGGAAGGAACTTTCTGCGTCATATCGAGCTTTTCTCTCGGTGCTCGACGGGCTGATCGAGGCACTGCGGTACGGCGAGGAAAAGGTCGTGGAGAACAGTACGCCTGCACAGATTGAACGGGCTGCACGCGAGGTCTGGCGAGATTCAAAGGAGGAACGCCAGGTGGTGGATACGCTCCTCATCCGCTCAATTCTCGAGCCGTTGATCGCGGGAGATCGCCCGGCCTTTCGTACCTTGCTCGCCACGCTCGGTCGCGAGTTGGTGACGCTGGCCATCAAGGGAACGGACGGACGCCTTCCCGGTGTCACCGAGCTCTATGGGTACGCGCAGCTTCGGACCTTGCAGGATGCCCTCAACGGCGTCCTGCAGGCCTCGCGCGTGCCGGCAGCTGTACGGAGCGAGGCGAGGACGGCAGTCTAGTTCCGGTAGAGCTTCAGGTCGTCGGCGAGTTCCTGTGACAAGCGGGGTTTGGCCACATAACGAGATACTAATTCCCACGACTCGAGCGTCTCCTCCGATGCTCCATGTGCGGCCTGCCACTGGATCACGTCTTCAATTGCGGTCGGGAGCTGCGCCAGCGTGCGTTCGAGTAACTCGTTCAACGCTCCTGGATCGTAAGGTAGTTGACCTCCCCGAGTAAGCGTGACCGCAACAAAGAAATTCTCGATGGCTCCGCACGTTGCCGACTCCAGGGCACTCGCCGCTATAGCATCCATGGTCCACCAGTACGGTACCTGGGGGTCACCCGCCGAGAGTCCTGCACACAGGAGCGCCGAGATAGCTCCCGCAATCGCATGCAGCGCATTCAGTGGCTTCTTCGTCTCCTCGACCGGGATCTCGCCAACCGGCGCAACCATGGAGACAGCCTGCAACAGCGAGTGTCGTGCATGCAGGAGCGCGATGCGACCAAATAGAGCGGCGAAGATGGAATCTGGATCCTGCAGCAGATCATCGAGCAGGACTTCAAATTCAGCTTCGCCGAGCACCGGAGCCGCACCGAACAGGAGATTGAGCAGGTGACTGATCGCGAGGTTGCGGCTCTCTTCGTCGTAGAGTTGTTCGCGAGTGAAGGGTTTGAGCGTTACCGACCGCTCCCACTCGGGATACCCTCGCTGGTGCATTTCTTCCACGAGGCTTTCCATGCGCATCTTCTTGCGTAGCTCGCGCTCCAGCCCCATCAACAGGTCATGCGACGTCTTGGCCTTGGCACTGCTCTTGGTGAACAGTGAGCGCAGGTAGGGATCGGTAACGTAGACATTGAAATCAGCGTCTGAATTCGGAAGCGCTTCACACCGAGCCACGGAGCCGGTTACAACGATCGAGCGAATGCCTGATTCCAGGCGATACGAAAGCGCTTCACACGCATCCTGCGCAATCTTCAGCCGCGTCGCGCTGTCGATCAACATGCGAAACACACAACCGCGTACATCAGTTACGGAAAACGAAAGCTCACGCGCAGCACTGCTGAGCGACCGGAGCGAGACCTCGAGCCAACATGCCTCCAACTCGCCGCCGGCCAAGCCGGCACACGCCGGTTCGTAGCGATCTACGATCTCGCGTACCGTAATCGGCCTACGAACCACGGCTGGTCCCTCTCATTCGCCACACAATGCACACGCCATTGCCAGTTGCATGCACGGATGATAGTGTACATCCCAAAAGGATGTAACCTTTCCATGGCTTCCAGCGTGCAAGACGTTCTTTTCGTGTCGTTGGAACGAGCCATGCGCGAGCGAAATTGGGCGTGTCCACGCTGTCGGCACGCCGCGCATCCGACATTGCATGCAAAGGATATCGTTCTCCGCTGTTCGAACTCCAGCTGCGAGCATATCCATGAGATTTCCGATCGGACGTTGACCAGGGCACTGCGCGAGGCCGGCATCCGATGTCCTCAATGTCATTCGCATCTGCGGCCCGACCGTCGCAACCGTAGAGTCGAATGCCTAAACTTTCCTTCCTGCATGCACCGAGAATCATGGGAATCGCTTCTACCGTGTCGCGTCCTTGCCCGGGTAGAGACTCATTCCATGCCTGCTCACACATCCGTTCGGGGTTGGAATCTCCTTCCCCGGATAGCGAAGTCGGCTCCATCGACAGCCAGATTTCCTGGTTTGTCAGAGATGGTCATTGCAGACACTGTCAATCTGGTTAGAGAAAAGCAGCAGAGCGAGTTGGTCCAGAATCATCATTTCCAGGTGCGGGTCGCGATTCAAGAGGTCGGCTCCGACTGGAAAACAATGGTGGCTATCGTGCCTGCCGGCGAACGAGGATCGGGTATCTTGGTCGACATTCGTGCTCTGGTCTTCTTCGATCACTCAGTGACGCGTGACGAGATTCGATCGAGATTGGCAGAGTGGGGCCGGCACGACCCTCAATAAGCCGCGGGCGGTTGCCGAAATAATGGAGCGGTAGGAAGTGAGCCGGCGACAGAGCGCCGGCCTACAGATGCCTCTCTGAAACCGCAACCTCCTCGCCTCTCACGGCCGACGCATGAGGGGCGATGGATCATGTCGGGCCAGAACGTCTAGCTCCCGGCAGGCTTGCGCTCCACGAGCTGCTGCGTCTGCACATCGACCGCATAGCGCGTGCCGGGTTTCATCTCGTCCGGCTGCACGTGTATGACGCCGAGTCCGCCGGTCTCGATCCCGCGCTCTGCAACCAGCTTCAGGGCCCGTTCGCGTACCTGTTCATCGGTGACCGAAGCGGCGCCATCTACCGTCACAACGTCGTGGATGTGCTGGATGGTTCCGTCGGATCGGTCGAACACAACCACGCGTTGCACGGACCGTTCAGGGCCGGAGTGTGTTGTTCCTGGCTGCACCACGGTTACTCCCAGAAATCCATCCGAAGAACTCCCCACCCGTCCTGATCCTCACCGCAGGCGAGACCGGCCGTGATCGAGCTGATTGTGTCGAAAATGACCGGCGGCCAGCTCAACCATTCACCGAAATCGATGTCCTGCTCCTGACCGTTGTCCAGCCGCTTGCGATAGTGTTTGATGCCGGCCAGGGCGGCGCCACCACCTGCGTGGCCGTACAACCACGTCTGGGCTACGACGAGTGCGGGTGGGATATTGACGTCGATCGTGTGATAGCCATTGCCGGAGCCGTATAAGAAGTGCCAATCGATCCGGTACGTACCCACGTGGTCACTCTCCCTCTCACGCTGCAGGTGAGCCCGTGCCAGGCGGTCCGACTGAAAGCTGTGTCATCATGCACGATACATTCTTTGCCCGGAGTGGTCAAGCAGAAGTTGGCGTGTACACGGTCCGTCCCTGCCTCTCGGCCGGCACCGCGAGATGCTGAAACCTATGGATGCTCCACGAGTACACCTTCGATGATGCTCACGTCACTTGCCGTTTTCACGATACGCGTGAGCCGAAAGCCGGCACGGTCGTACAGCGAGTGAAACTCCAGTTCGGTCCGCTCCTTTCCCGCGAAGGAGACCAGCATGTGGAGGTCCATCACGGCGGCGTTGAGGTCGGGAGGACCGTCCGAAGGGAGGACACGGTCGATGACCAGAAGGGTCGAATCCGGCGTCATGGCACGGGATACGGTTTGCAGGATCGCCACAGCCGGGTCATCGTCCCAGTCGTGAAGGATGAACTTGAGCAGGTAGGCGTTGCCGCCGGTGGGTACCGTGTCGAAGAAGCTCCCGCCGATCGTCGTGCACCGATCCTGCACGCCCAGACCTGCGAGTGTGCCGGCAGCTCCGGCCAGCACGTGCGGTTGGTCGAAGAGTATGCCCCGCAGAGCGGGATACCGCTGTAGGATCGCGCCCAGCAGTTGACCGTGCCCGCCGGCGACATCGACCACCGTGTGGAATCTGGAGAAATCGTAGGCCGGCAGAATGGCATCCTGGCGACGGACGGAACCAGCCGTCATCCATTCATCGAAGAGCTGACCAAAGTCGGGATTCTGCTCCCGATACTCCCACGCCTGCATCCCAAACACGTCTGGAAACGCCGCTTCTCCCGTGCGGATGCAATGGAGAAGATGTCCCCAGCTGCGCCAGGAGGAATCGTGGCCGACAAAGCGGGCGAACAAATCAAGCCGCTCAGGTCGGTCAGAGCGCAGGGCGGAACCAAGCGGAGTGAGGGCATAGCCAGCCGCCTCGGTAGTCACCAGATCCAGTGCCGCCAGGGCTTGCATGAGTCGATGCAGCGACGGAGCATGGGTGCCGGTTGCCGCCGCCAGCTCGTCGCCGGTGCGCGGGCCATCTTTCAACCGATCGGGGATGCCGAGTTCGGCCGCAACCGCGATAACCTGTGCGATCCGTCCTCCCAGGATCATCCGGGAGAGTTGATCGGGGAAGGAGCGGTCGGAATCTGAAGGCGACACTACCCGCCGGCTCCGGCGACTACGTTGCCCGGCTCCGTCATGTTTTCAGGCCGCAGCAAGCGGTCGAGGTCGTCGTCCGAGAGCTGTGTGCGCCGGCGAGCGACCTCGCGGATGGTGCTACCGTCGGCCGCGGCTTCCTTGGCAATCGCGGCAGCCTGTTCGTAGCCGATCTCGGGGGCAAGAGCGGTAGCCAGCATCAGCCCCTTCTCCACCATCTCCGGCCCCCGTCCCGTCACCTCCAGGCCCTCGATGGTCCGTTCCGCGAAGTTCCGCGCACTCGCCCCCAGGATGGCGATCGATTGCAGCAGGTTGTAGGCGATCACCGGCATCATGACGTTGAGCTCGAAGTTGCCCGATTGTCCACCGACCGTAATCGTCACGTCGTTACCGATCACCTGCGCGGCCACCATGGTGACTGATTCGGCGATCACCGGATTCACTTTCCCGGGCATGATGGATGAACCCGGCTGCACCGCCGGCACGGCCAGCTCGCCGATGCCGGCCCGCGGCCCCGAGCCCATCCAGCGGATATCATTGGCGATCTTCATCAAGCTGACGGCGATGGTCCGCAGCTCGCCGGAGGCCGCCACCACGCCGTCCAGCGTGCTCTGCGCCTGGAAGTGGTTCGTCGTTTCACGGAGCTCCAGGCCGGTTTCTCGGGCCAGCCGCGCGATCACGCGGGCGGGAAATCCTGCCGGCGTGTTCACCCCGGTACCGACCGCCGTGCCACCCAGGGCCAGTTCGGAGAGTTCCATTTCCGCCACACGGGCGCGACTGATACCACGCTCGATCTGGCCGGCAAACCCCTCGAACACCTGCCCCATTCGGATGGGCGTCGCGTCTTGCAGGTGGGTGCGACCCGTCTTGATCACCGGCCAGAACTCCCGCGCTTTTGCCCGCAGCGCTGCCTCCAGTCGTTCCAGGGAGGGCACGAGGTCTGCGCGCAGTGCGATCAGGGCGGCGAGGTGGATCGCGGTCGGGATCACATCGTTAGACGACTGCCCCGCGTTGACATCGTCGTTGGGATGAACTGCGCTCCGTTTGCCCAGCGTGCCGCCCAGCAGGAGGTGCGCCCGGTTGGCGATCACCTCATTGGCGTTCATATTAGTAGAGGTGCCGGACCCGGTCTGAAAAATATCGAGCGGGAAGTGCTGGTCGAGGCTGCCATCCGCCACCTCGCGGGCTGCCTGGATAATCGCCGCGCCCTTCGCGGCATCCAGCAGCCCCAACTCGACATTGACCTGCGCGGCGGCTCCTTTGACCAAGCCCATAGCCTGGATAAAGCGGCGCGGAAAACGCAGATCGCTGATCGGGAAATTCTGCCTGGCACGTTCGGTCTGTGCCCCGTACAGCGCCTCGGCAGGGACGAGCATGTCGCCCATGGTGTCGTGCTCGGTTCGATGGGAGTCTATGTTCACGGTTGATTGTAAATCGTTGCCTCATGGCCACTAACATTCGCCGGCGAGCTTTCCAGTTCGAACCACTGCCTCAGCGCAGCGACGATTCGTGCGCTGGCGTGCCCGTCGCCAAAAGGGTTTTGCACCGTTGACATAGCGGCGTAGTGCGCATCGTCAGACAGGAGTCGCTCGCACTCGAGCACGATCCGATCGGCATCCGTGCCGACCAGGATCGCGGCGCCGGCCTCCACCGCCTCCGGTCGCTCCGTCGTCTCGCGCATCACCAACACCGGCTTTCCCAGGCTTGGCGCCTCTTCCTGCACGCCGCCCGAATCGGTCAGGATGATGTCTGCCCGGCGCATCGCGGCCACGAAATCGGTGTATCCAAGCGGATCAATGAGGTGAACGTTCGGTAGTTCCCCCAGGAGCCGGAACACGGGTTCCTGAATCTGTGGATTGCGGTGCACCGGATAGACAATGTCGAGTGCCGGGTTGTGCACGGCCAGGCGGCGAAGTCCTGCACAGATCGACTCAAACGGCGGTCCAAACGACTCACGTCGATGGGCCGTCACCAGTATCCGGCTGCGCTCGGCTGGGCGGCGTTCCGTCACCTCCGGTATCATCGCCAGCGCATCGATCACCGTGTTGCCCGTCATGAACACACGATCCGTCCGCACTCCTTCGGCCAGTAGCGCTGCGCGCGCCCGAGGGGTCGGAGCGAAGTGCAGGGTAGCGAAGGTTCCGATCACCTTGCGGTTCATCTCTTCCGGAAATGGATTGGTCAGGTCACCGGTCCGCAAGCCGGCTTCGACATGTCCCACCGGCACGCCCTCGTAAAACGCCGCCAACGCTGCCGCCATGGCTGTCGTCGTGTCTCCCTGCACCAGGACAAAGTGAGGGCGCTTTTCACGCAGGGTCGCCGTGACCGCCTGCAGCACGCGTGCGGTCACTTCATGCAGCTGCTGATTGGGCTGCATCAGATCGAGATCGATGTCCGGACGTATGCCGAAGACGTTCAGTGCGAGGTCAAGCATGTCACGATGTTGGGCCGTCGCGCACACCAGCACGTCGAGGTCGGGATCGTCTTGCAGCGCACGCACTACCGGCGCAAGCTTCACGACTTCCGGGCGAGTACCCAGAATGACCATAACGCGAGGAGTCACACCGACGCCGACAAGCATAAAGTTTCAGGTGTGTTCTCTGTCACACACCGATGATACTCGCGGCCTAGCCCGCGACCGTTGTGCAGGACGATCTAACCAACCGACTGCAGGGACCGATGCTCTCGCTCGAGGTAATCGAGAGCCACGCTCTCCAATGCACGCACGAGAATCTCCTCGTTTCCGTCGGTCACAAGCTGCGCGAGCACGTCGATCGCACCTTCGAGATCGTCGAGATCGGGGATCATCGCGTCCTGCACGACGCGCACGGACGGTATCGCCGTGGCTTCGGTCCCTTCGACGTCGAACACCAGATCTTCCGTCAGTTTCTCTCCCGGACGTAGCCCGGTGTAGATGACTTCGATATCCTTGCCGACGCGGAGACCGCGCCAACGGATGAGACGTGTGACCAGATCGCCAATCTTGATTGGCTCGCCCATGTCGAGCATGAACAGTTCGCCGCCTTCTGCTAAAGCGGCCGCCTGTATGACAAGACTCACGGCTTCCGGAATCGTCATGAAGAAACGTTGCGCGTCAGGATGGGTGACGGTTACGGGCCCACCCGCATCGATCTGCCGGACAAATTCAGGAAGCGCGCTGCCACGGCTCCCGATGACATTGCCGAATCGCACGCTACAAAAGATGGGACCGGGGTGCTGATGACTCCGAG
>JANWJD010000134.1 GCA_025449555.1 Chloroflexota bacterium
AAGGCCGATGGCGACGCGCTCACGGCGCTTGGAGCCCGGTCGGACGTCGTGGCGCTCGATGCGGAGGTTGGAAACTCCACATTTACCGAAGAGTTCGCGGAGGCATATCCGGATCGATTCTTCCAGATCTGGATTGCCGAACAACAAATGCTGGCAGCGGCCGTCGGTCTGCAGGTGCGACACTACAAACCGTTCGCGGCCACGTTCGCCGCGTTTCTGTCCCGGGCCTACGACTTCATCCGCATGTCGGCGATCTCGGAAGCGGATATCAAGTTGGCCGGTTCCCACGCCGGTGTTTCGATTGGTGAGGACGGTCCATCGCAAATGGCGCTCGAAGACCTCGCCTCGCTGCGCGCAGTACACGGAAGTACCGTGCTGTACCCCTGCGATGCGAACCAGACGGCCAAGCTGATGGGAGAGATGGCTGACCTGCCGGGAATCGTCTACATGCGCACCACCCGGGCTGCTACGCCGGTGATCTATTCTGCCGACGAGACGTTTCCGATTGGGGGCAGCAAAGTCTTGCGGGAATCGGACAACGACCTGATCACGGTGGTGGCTGCCGGCATCACGGTCGGTGAAGCGCTGGCCGCATACGATCGACTGCAGTCGATCGGCATCAACATCCGAGTCGTGGACGCATACTCGGTAAAGCCAATCGACGCCGAGACGTTGCTCCGCTGCGCCCGGGAGAGCGAGAACGGCATTATTACGGTCGAAGACCACTGGCCGGAGGGTGGCCTGGGTGAAGCCGTCCTCCACGCCGTGACTGAGACTGCCGAGCATGGGACGGCTACGCCGCCGCTGGTGAAGATTATCGGTGTGCAGGGGATGCCGACCAGCGGAACGCCGGACCAGCTCCTGCACGCGGCGGGTATCGACGCCGATGCGATCGTCGCGGCCGTGCAAGAGATGACCGGAGATCGTTCGTGACAGGCGACCACCACTGACCAATACACCGGCGGGCTGCGTCCACTATTGGCGGAGTGGGCTCAGTCCGCTGTGCCCGTTGGCGGACGGTTGCATGACCTACGCATGAGGGAGGAGATGATGGACGAACAATCCGAGTCCAGGAATGTCACCGACAATCAGAACGATGACTGGGACCGAACGGTCCCGCTCGACGAGGCACAGCAAACCGCGGGCGAGGCCGATCCCGACGACTTCGGCAGCACCTCGCCGACCGAGAGCGGCCTCACGGCCGGAGGTGAAGGAACGGGCATAGGCCAGGAAGACCAGGGTGCAGGTGGGACGCCGTACACCGAGGGATATGTTACCGGCGGCGCACATCATCCCACCATCGCCGACCTGCCTCGGAACAGTGAGGATCGGTAGGATCTACCTACCTCCTCACGTCGGCTGTAGGGCCATCCTATTCGAGTCGTGCGGCCTCCGGCCAGAAGAGGCGCTACAGTGGCTTAGAGCCCTCTATCTATGGGCACGCTTGCTGGACCAAGGACGTGATGAAAATGACCGACGACAATGGCTGCTCTCACCTCGACCAAATTCACGAGGTAGAAGCAAGTACGGACGGGTGTGAGGACTGCATCAAAATCGGGGACTTCTGGATGCATTTGCGGCTGTGCATGGAGTGCGGTCACGTGGGCTGTTGTGACCAGTCCAAAAACAAGCATGCAACCGCACACTTCCACCAAACCCAGCACCCCATCATTAAATCGTTCGAACCGGGCGAGGACTGGGGTTGGTGCTTCGTGGACGAGGTGGAAGTCGATGAGCGCTGGCCGATTCGAGGCATGAAAGTACACACCCGCGCAGCCGATCGAGAGAACGAGCGTCTGTACTACCGTCACCGGTAGCGTCACCACCCACTGACAATGAAAGAGGCGCCGCGTTGGTCGCAGCGCCTCTTTCCGATGGTGCGTCAGAAGTCGACTACACGACCGTGAAGTCGATGAATGCCTGGGTCGTCTGCTGACCATGCCACAACTGGAGTGTCACATACCCTTGATTTGAATGCTTACTGATGGCCCTGTTCGGAACGGTGAACTTCGTGGACCAGTGACCATTCGCATCGGTGTTCGTGTAGTAGTCGTGGCGCAGGCCGGACGGGAAGATGGAATGCGCCCAGATGCCCAGCGTGGTGTGGAGTGTGGACTGGATTACGATGACGTCATACGTCCCGTGGCGCACAGTGTGGTACCACAGCGAGGTCCACTGGAAGTTGAGATTACTGGGGTGCGCGCTGACGGGGAGTACGGTGAGTTGATCGGACGCGTGTACGCCGGACGCCGCAGCGGTGACGGTGTACGTGCCCTGGGCCGATTTAAATGGAACTCGCAGCGAGGTCGAGAAGCTACCGTTGCTGTCGGCGAAAACCGACTTGGAGATGGCGCGGTTGCCGCCTCCTCGCAGGTCGATCGTCGTGCTCACGGTGACCGTTACGTTCGCTGGGAATCCAGTGCCTGAAACGGAAATGTCTTGGTTCGGCAGCGTCCTATGCGGCAGCGCGGAAACAACTGTGTGCAGTGGTTTCGCCGTCGGCTGAGCGGTTGGCTTTGGAGTCGGCTGGGCCGTGGGCTTCGGGGTCGGCCGGGTTGGGCGCGCCACGACATTGAGTTTGGCGTAATGCTTCTGGCTCGTGTCGACACTGGTGGCAACCACCGTGTACGTGCCGGGACTGGTGTAACCCGGGATGGCGATGTACTTCGTGAAGTTGCCGTTGCCATCGGTTGAGGCCGTGACGGACAGGGTTTGCTGGCCGCTACTGGTATTGATGGTGATCTGGAGCCGCACCTGAGCGTATGAAACGAAGCCGCGACCCACGATGCCGGCCGATGTGCCCACCGTCGCCGATGATTTGACGAGCACGATGTAGGCCCGGTAGACGACGTAGACCCGACCGGGAGCCTGCTTGGTGCTGGTCTGGCCGGCGGCCGTGACGGCCGCAAATCCGACCTTGGCTCCATTTGGAGGCGTGACCACGACGTTGTACACATTGCCATGTGCGTCGGCGTTGGGCGTTCGGGTGACAACCACGTCGTTGCCGCTGTAGGTCGGGAACGTGATCTGAATCTTCACCGCTTCGTTGGGCGCGAATCCCAGCGCATCGATGTAAAACGGCAAATGTGCGATCACGGCTGCCGAGGCAGTCGGAGCACCCGTGCGCACGACGATCAGCGGCAGGATCGTCAACCGGGTTGTGGCCGAGATTCCGTGTGCATCCTTGGCGGTGAGCGTGTACGTGGCCGCCCCGACGTCGCGCGGCAGGGTCAAGTGCGCGGAGAAACTACCATTCGAGCCAACCACGGCCGTGGTCTGGATGTGTTGGCTGTGGCCGGCCACGGGAGCGTCAATGTAGACCGTGGCATTGTCGGGCGACGTGAAGCCAAAGCCGTTGACCACCACAGTCGCGCCCTGCGGGACCGTGGCGTGTGGGAGTTGTAGGCTGGCCGCGGCGTTCACGGTTGCCGTGGCCGGCGGCAGCGTGAACGCGAGGACAGCCACGATGAGAGCCGCAAGGACCGGAATATTGAACCAGGATCTAATTTTCATACTTCTTCCCCTTTGCTTGTTTCTGTTGTGTGATGGGTAGCATCCTCCTGCACTACCAGGGGAAAGTACGGCAACTGCTGTGCCACGTATCTGCGTTTGCTGAACAAATCCTTACCTGGACATAAACGCTTCCTTAATGCGGAATCCTTGGGGTTCCCATCATGTACTCGGCTGGATATACTGGTCCTTATTAGAAACGTGGGTTCATGTCGGATCACAGATCGCGGGCGAGAAGCCGGCAGGAGGAACGAGACTCGTGGCCGAAGCGACTTTAATCGGCACCTTACCGCGCACTGAGGCTCCGGGTGCACCGCCGCGTACCGACTTCCAGATCGTGCCGCTCGCCGGCCTTCCTATCGTGGCCGCGATCATCGCAGGCCTGATAGTTGCGATTGCCGGCAATTGGCTGTGGGCCCTCGATTTCTTCCACGTAGTGGGCGGCGGCCTCTGGACTGGGATCGATCTCTTCGTCGGATTTGTGATTGGCCCGATCCTGGGAGGGCTATCTCTGCAGGCTCGAAGAGAGTTTTCGATCCGGTTTATGCCAAAGATGTTGCTGATCATGCCGACCCTCGTCACGATGACACTCGCGTCGGGCTGGCAGCTCGCCCGTCACGTCGGAAACCTTTCGCCCTCGTACGCCCACCATTCCTGGTTGGTAGCATCGTTCATCGTGGTTGGCGTGATGTCCGTGATCGCGATCGGCTTTCTGGAGCCAGCGAATCTGGCCGTTCTGTACGAAATGAAGAAGCCGCATCCCAACGGCGAACGGATAGCCCGGCTCATGCGCCGTTTCATCTACACGGCGGGGATCACCGGGGCCATGCAGGTGGCAACCCTCATCATCATGACCAGGATCACGACATGGTAGCCGGCGAAACCGGTAGCACCTCGATGGGCACGCCACAGGAGCGACCGCTCCCGCCGATCTCCGAGCTGGCCACGGGTTCACTGGCGCTAATCGTGGTCGGCGGCATCTATCTCGCGGCGTACGTTCCTCGGACCGTACCACTCGCGCCTGCGATCGCGTTGTTGGTCATCTCCGCGGTAATCCTGGCAGCCAACGTCATCATGCTGCGTCGCGTACCGGACTTTGGCTGGGACCGTTTCTTCCAGGTCTTCAAGTGGGTGTTGCTCGCGTACACGATCATCGCCGGGATGATTGGCTACGCCTTCGTGACCGACGGCACCAGAGGATCCGTGCTGGTGGTGCTGCTGCTGATGCTGGTTGTGTTCGCGGTTGATATTCCATTCTTGCTGGCATTCTCGGTCGCCAGGTATGCGGAGCCCGAAGCCTAGAGTTGTTTTCGGACAAAGGGAGGAGGTCGTAGGCCGGCCCCATCAACCGCCGAGCGCGGAATTCGCAGCGAGCAAAGCACCCTCAACTTGCCTGACGTGCGCCACATATTCAGCCGTGCCGTTCAGATAACCGCGGCGTGCCAAATTGCCCGGCCCTTCGTAATATGCCGCCAGGGCAGATGACTCGTCGTTCTGATACGTGCTGAGAAGCGAGTGCAGCCAGAAGAGGCCGGCGGCGACGTTGTCGTTAGCGATGGTTGGGTCGATGGACACACCGAGGTCCTTCGACGCGAGATTGCTTGTGTCTGGTTCGACCTGCATGATGCCGACCGCACCGGTGGGACTGCGCGCATCCTGCTGGAGCCTGCTTTCCTGCCACGCCACGGCCAGCGCCAGAGCCGGGCGGATACCAAACCTCCTGGCTCCCTGGACCACCAGGCCCTCGTTGCCTCCGAACGGATCTGAACTCATGCGACTCCACATCCGCGCGGCGTCAACGGTCACTATTGTGCCCGGCACCAACGTTCCTCTCGTCTGCGAGACCAGGCTCGCAGGGTCAGCGGCAAAGAGGGACGACACACCGGCGACGGTATCGCCGGCCACGATCGTGTACCGAAATGGCGCGGTTGCCGCCACGCTCGTGCGCCCGCCATCGACCGCGGACCGAGCGCCGAATGCCGCGATGGTGGCGAGAATGAGAACCGTGACGGCGCCGAGCAACCATGGTCGGCGGAAGAACTGCCACTGCCGGCGCGTGGTGGTGCGACGGGTCCGGCTGCGAGAGGATCGCGTGCCCGCAGAACGGGTCTTTTTCTGTATCAATGAACCGATTGCACCCTTCCCTGATTAACTCCATACTGCTGATCACTCCGACAGCGCGACGTCGTCTTCGGTGACGTTGTAAGACACCATCCCTTCTTCGTGGAGTGTCCGCACTAATCCTCGCACGCGCTCGTCGTCCCTGTTGGGATAGGGAAGCGCCTCCAGCAGTCCATCCATCGTCACCCGTCCACTGGCTCGCAGCGCATCGACGATCCGTCCCCGCCAGAACCGATTGCTACTTGTGAACGGTTCGGTTGGTTCCCCGGCCCGTCGGGGCGTGGCTTTCTGTACCAGCGCGCCGTAATCCATCAGCGCCTGGTTCCAATCTGCGGCTCGCCCTGCCGGCAATACTCGTTCCGCCAACTCCCAGGTCTCGCGCTCGCTGAGGTCATGCCCCGCGAAGCCCGACAGCACCCGCCGAACATTGGTATCGACCACGGGCACATGGGCTCCGAATGCAAAGGACGCAACCGCCCGGGCGGTATACCTGCCGATGCCCGGCAGCCGCTCGAGTTCCGCCACCGTGGCGGGAAGCCGGCCACCGTACTCACGGCACGCAATCTCGGCGGCGCGCTTCAAATTCAGCGCTCGTCGGTTGTACCCCAGTCCCTGCCACTGCCGCAAGACATCGGCCGTCGAGGCCTCTGCCAGGCTCTGCAACGTCGGGAAGCGTTCCAGGAATGTCAGGTACTTCGGAATGACACGATCCACCTGGGTCTGCTGGAGCATGATCTCGCTCACCAGGATGTGATACGGATCAGAGTCGCCGCGCCAGGGGAGGTCGCGCTTGAAGTTGTCGTACCAGGTAAGGATATGTTGCTGGAACCGGCCGATCGACTCGGCAGTGAGATCTACGATTCCCGTGCTTGTAGGCGTCACGATTCATAGTAATGGGCGTGTTTGCAAGGTGCCGCTGGAGTCCTCACCCGACCCTCCCTTGCAAGACATGGCGCGCATCTCACACGTTCGTATCGGCGCGAACGCCTATCCAACGGCGAGTGTTCCCGCCCCCACGGACGGGAAAGGTGTCAGCCCGGCAGTTTGGCTGCCAGCACGTCGATCGGCTTGATGTCTGGCGGTGCGCTCAAAAGATCATCGGCCCTGCTCATGAGAGCAGCCGCTATTGGACCATTGAGGTGGGCCTGTCGACCTTCGTCTCCCGGGAAGAAATCGACGATACCGTAGGTCGAGGAGTCGATCCTGATCGCAAACCAGGCAGTGGTTTGGGGCTCAGCGTTCGCGAGTGGCAGCGCGCTCGCGAGGAAGTCCGCCACTTCTTGCTCTTTTCCTGGCTTCGCCTTCAATGTAGCCAACAGTCCAACTGTTACCATGACGCTCCTCCTCCATAGTCGACGGAATCATCGCCCACGATGGGCGTCCCTACCTTCACTCTATAGGACCCATTCTTCACGAGCCCGCATCTCTGGACACGCGTCGATCCAATTGTCTCAGCCGTTCCGCAGTCCGGCTCTGATCCAAATCTGGGCGGCACGCGTAGTACCTCCCGTAGGCCACCTCGGCCGCCGTGCGCCGTGGCTGGTTTGCCGACGCACGAAGAAAGACACCCATTAGGGAGATGCAGTGAGCGACAACAACAATCCAATCGGGTTCACGGGACGCCTCAATCAGCCGGTGAGCCGGCGGAAACTACTCGCCATTGCGGCCGGCGCCACCGGCGCGGTAGTCGCGGGCTCGCGTGTAACTTCTGCGTTTGCCGCGGACAATACCTCCGGTGATACCGCACAACAGATCGCGATCGCTGCGCTGGTCGCCGAAGACCTGGCGACAACGTTCTACTACAACGGACTGGTGGGCCTGGTTATCCAGGATACGAGTCTGGCCGGAAAGAATGGTACTGCGACGCAGGTCGCGCAAAATACCCACAAAAGCAACGTCGGCAATGTGGATTATCTGCGAGCCGCGCTCCAGGAGGAGATCGACCACGCCAATCTGCTTCGACCGTACGGCGGCTTCTCAGGTACCGGTGGAAGCGACCCCTATCAGACGTTTTACTTTCCGAACGGCACATTCGATACTCTCAGCCCGTTCCTGGCCATACTCGACGCGCTTGAGAACGCCTTCATCGGTGCGTACCTGGCGGCGGTAAAAGAGTTTGCCCAATTGGCGGCAGACGCGGGAAGTGGCACCACGGCGGCTGCGACTTACGAGTCGCTGGCGCAAGTCGCCGCATCGATCCTGGGAGTTGAGTCTGAGCATCGCGTGCTGGGTCGCGTCATTGGGAACCAGAACCCAGCCAACAACCTCTGTTACGAGCAGCAGGACGGCATCTCAAGCGTGTATAACCCGCCGGCCTCGAGCGGATCGGCCGTCTACGCTCTCACCCCGTTCCTCACAGCCGGCGCGGGAAAGTCCGCGTACTCCCTGGCGACCGCTCTCGCGGGTGCGCCCAGTGTTTCACTTGCTTGTACCGGTAATCCTCCGAGTTAATCCGGACGATCTTCCATCGCTGCAGGGCCCCGTGCGCTTCGAAACGCACGGGGCCCTTGCGGCGACCGCGTGCCAATGAGTCCCCACTGCTCGACCTTCAATCGCCGGCCATTCTGAGTGACCATCGAGCGCGACCGCTACCCTCCTGATCGGTCATATCCGCTACAACTGGGGTGAGCGGGCGCTACCGCATCCAACGACCAGGTCCTCCATGGATTCTGCTGAGCGCCGGCCGGGTGATCAGATCGAGGTATGCGTTGCGCGATCTTCAGACTTTGAACGTACGTGACCTTTGGGAAGAAGCTGCGCGGGCGGTGCCGGAGAATACCTTCCTGATACATGGCGACGAACAGGTTTCCTATCGCGAGTTCAATCGTCGGATCGACCAGGCCGCGTCTGCCTGGTTTCGACTCGGCGTGCGAAAGGGAGATCGGGTCGCTTTCATGCTCGGAAACGGACCGGAGTTCCTGCAGTGCTGGCTGGGGCTGGCAAAAATCGGCGGGATTCTGGTTGCGATGAATACGCGCTGGCAATCTGCCGAAGTCGAGTCCTTCCTGGCCCTGTCAGAGCCACGCTTCGCGCTGGTTAGCGAGCAGTATCGCCAGGTGTTTCGATCCGCCATCCCGGACGGATCGACCCTGGAACAGGTGCTCACCTTTGGCGAGGCTGCGGACTTCGGGGCGCTCTTGATCGAACCGGCCTCCGATGTCCCCCGGGTCGAACTGGAGGCAAGCGACATCATCAGCTTTATCAGCACCTCAGGCACCACGGGGCGGCCCAAGGCCGTGATGCAGACGCACGGCAACTATGTGTTGACCGGCGAAGGCTACGCGAGCTGGGTGGAATTGCAGTCTACGGAGCGTATCTATCTTTGCCTTCCTCTCTTCCATATCAATTCACAGGCGTACAGCGTGATGGGCGCCATCGCCGCTCGCGCCGGGATCGTACTGGTCGAGCGGTTCAGCGCTTCTCGCTTCTGGTTCGACATGCACGAGTACCGCGTTAACGTCTTCAACCACATTGGGTCGATGTTAGTGGTGCTCATGAAGCGTGCATCCACACCGGAGGAACGCGGGCATGCAGTGCGTCTGACGTACGGCGGGCCGGCGCTGCCCGGTCCGGTGCGAGAGGAGGTGGAGCGGCGATTCGGGTTCACAGTCATTGCCGGGATCGGTATGAGCGAAACCACCTTTGGGCTCATCGAGCCGTTGCATCAGGTCAGGAGATCCGGGTCGCTCGGCACCGTCCGCCAGCACCCCGATCCACGTATCCGGAATGAGGCGCGAGTCGTCGACGACGATGGACGAGATGTTCCGACCGGTGAAGTCGGTGAATTGCTTCTCCGCAGTCCGGTACAGATGAAGGGGTACTATCGCGACCCTGAACAAAGCGCGAACACCATTCGTAACGGATGGCTGCATACTGGAGATCTGGTGCGCCGGGACGAGGACGGCTATTTTTACTTCATCGATCGCAAGAAGGACATTATCCGGGTAAGGGGTGAAAACGTGGCCTCTTCGGAAGTGGAACGGGTGCTCGACGATCATCAGGGTGTGCAGGAGGCATCGGTCGTGGGCGTCCCGTCGGAATTGACTGACGAGGACATCGCGGCGTTTGTCGTGGCGCGTCCGGGCAGCGAGCTGAACGCCGAAGAACTCATCGCATGGTGTCGAGCGCGCTTGGCGCCGTTCAAGTCGCCGCGTCACGTCTGGATCGTGCCGTCACTGCCTAAAACGGAGACGCTGCGGACCGAGAAGCATCGATTGCGTACTGAAGCGCTCCGGCGGCTGGAGACGTCCGTTCCGTCCGGTACAGACGAAACGACAGAATCATGAAAGAAGAGCCGTCCAGCGAAGTAACCGTGAATGAGCCGGCCCCTCGACTGCGATCCGAGATGAGCTCGAGCACGCCCGATCGCGTCGTGGTGCGTGGCTTCGACCTGACGAACGATCTCATGGGGAAAATCAATCTGGGCGATATGGCGTTTCTGGAGCTCACGGGCCGCCTCCCCACCGAAGGAGAATCCGTCATCTTCAATGCCATGTTGGTCTCCCTGGTGGAGCATGGCATCACACCCAACACTATTGCCGCTCGGCTCACGTACCTCGGTGCGCCGGAAGCGCTCCAGGGTGCCGTGGCCGCCGGACTGCTCGGGCTTGGGTCGGTCTTTGTGGGCACCATCGAGGGTGCCGCCCGGGTGCTTCAAGAGGCTCTTCCTGCCGGCTCCAACTCGCAGGACCTCCCGTCACTCGCCGAACGAATTGTGCGCGAGCACCGGGGACGCAGGACTCCGGTTCCCGGACTCGGTCATCCGATCCACAAACCGGTCGATCCGAGATCAATGCGACTCTTCGCGCTTGGCGATAAGCATGGCATCAGCGGCCCGTACGTAGCGCTCATGCAATTGATCGCGGAGGAAGCCGAGCGCCAGACTGGCCGAACCTTGCCGCTCAATGTCACAGGAGCCATTGGCGCTTTCGCCAGCGAACTCGGTATTCCGTGGCAGGTCTGTCGAGGTCTCGGGATCATGGCACGTTCCATCGGACTCGTGGGGCATCTACTGGAGGAGATACGCCAACCGATGGCGAATGAAATCTGGCGCTGGGTGGAGGAGTCCAGCGGCCCATAGACGGTGTAGTTGGCTCAAGCGATCGAGGCGTGCGCCGTTCCCGGTTGACACGGGGTCATACCGATCGATCCAACCCCCACCTGGTCGAAGATGATCTCGTCAGGGCCACCAACAACGACCTGTGGGCCGGAATAACGGGAACGAGGCACAGGCCAAAGCGTCCGCGGTGACCCGCAACGCCCCGTGGAAAAGCGCAGTCAAAAGGCGATATAGTGGGTGTAGGCGCTACGAGTAAATTGGTCAAGTAACCGCCCGTGTACTTGTCGCATGCGCACTTGAACAGGAAGGATTGAGAGTGCCACCCACCAATAACCGCCCTCAGCACGAACCGGACAACTTCGCGCCGGACGAGCGACCTGGGGCAGATACCTACGTTTACTGCAAAGGATGCGGAACCCAGCTCGAGAGTCGGTCACGGCTGCAAAAGCCCAAAGTGGTGGTCGACGTTATGATGTGTGAGCCTTGTCAACAGAAGCACGGCCACCGCTTGATGCCCACCCCGGGATCCGCGACCTTTTGTTATCGCTGTGGCGGCGCGGAGGATATTTTTATGGAGCCCGCGACCACTCCGGTCACGCATCATCTCTGTTCGCGGTGTTTGCCGGAACGCGCGGCACGGTATCGTGCTGGTGACTTCGAGACGCCGTTGAAACAACCGGTGGCCGAAGCACCTGCGCCGGTGTGACGCCTCTGTCCCCTCTGCCCGGCAACCCTGCCGGGTCACTCCCGTATGGTGATGGCGAGGAGCACATATGGCTGGATTGACGCACGAGGATTTCGACCGAGCCGCCAGGGAAATCCAGGAGGCCTGGAGCAAGGCGCAGACGCGCGATGCCGGCTTGAACGTCATCGTGGAGTTCGGCCGCAAGTACGGCTTCAAAAACGTGATTGCAGCGATTCAGGGCCGGACCCCGAAGCGATTTGCCGATGGTCAGGCGCTTACGGAGTGGATCGAAGATCGCCACAAAGAGGAATCGGCCGGCTGACTGTGGATTTTTGGCGAATGAAAGCCAAAAACGTAGACGATCATGGGGTAAGTCGGTATGATGGGATTTGGACGACTTAAGAAGGAGGTTCGGAATGGCGATTGGTAAAACAGAGCTTGCACAGCAGGTGGCGGAACAGGCAGGACTGAGCCGGAGCCAGGCCAATAAAGCGGTGGATGCTGTACTTGATTCCATTACGACGGCGCTTCAACACAATGACGAAGTTCGACTCACCGGTTTTGGTAGCTTCAAAGTCACGCAGACCAAGGCACGCACGGGGCGGAATCCCCGGACGGGCGAGACCCTGAATATTCAAGCAGGCAAGCGGCCCACGTTTACCGCAGGCTCACGACTGAAGCAATCGGTCGGCGGCAAGTAACCTTCGCACGATCCTGGACCACGACCAGAGAGGCGACATCGCGTCGCCTCTCTTTTGTCATTTCGGGCCTACGGCCCCAGATGGGGTTTGTTAGAATCCGGCGGCGTTCGACGAGCGAAGTCATTGTCGGCGGCGTCAACGCCATCGCCCAGTGGCGAGTGAAGGAGATTCCCACATGATTGATCTCGAGCTGACACCGGATCAGAACTTGTTGGTCGACACGGTTCGGGATTATATGGCGAAGGAATTCGCGCCTACCATCCAGGACAACGACCTCAATCACTTCTACGATCCAAACACCTTCGCCAAGCTGAGCGATCTTGGGCTCATGGGTATCTGTTTCCCCGAAAAGTATGGCGGGGCCGGCATGGACTATGTGAGCCTCGGGTTGGTGTCGGAAGAACTCGAATATGTGGATCATTCGTTTCGCACCATCATGTCGGTCCACGTCGGTCTCTGCGGCTGCGGCCTTTACATCTGGGGAACCGAAGAACAGAAGCAGCGCTTGCTGCGACCACTTGCCTCTGGCGAGCGCTTCGGGGCCTTCGGGCTCACCGAACCGGGAGCGGGATCGGATGTCGCCGCCATGCAGTCGACCGCTCGCCGCGACGGCGATTCGTATATTCTGAACGGCGAGAAAACGTGGGTATCGTACGCCGACTACGCTGACACCTTTTTGCTATTCGCCAAGACAGATCCAGCCGCCCACCATCGAGGCATATCGGCCTTCGTGGTCCACCGTGACGAAGCGGGACCGGGATTCGTGACGCAGCCGATCAAGCACAAAGCGGGAATCCATGCCGGCGATACCGGCAGCATCAGCTTGCAGGATGTGCGCGTGCCGGCTGCCAACCGTTTGGGCGAGGAGGGGGAAGGCTTCGTCATTGCCATGAGTTCGCTCGAAAACGGGCGGTACACCGTCGGTGCGGGTGCGTGTGGTACTGTGCGGGCATCCCTCGACTACAGCGTGCGGTATGCGAATCAGCGCCAGGCATTCGGCCAGCCGATCGGACGATTTCAGCTGGTGCAGCAGATGATCGCGAAAATGTATCAGCGGTACGAAGCCGGTCGCTTGTTGTATCTCAAGGCGGGATGGCTCAAGAATCGGGGAGAGCCCTCGAATCGGGCCGTGTCTCTGGCCAAATGGTACTGCTGCGATGCCGCGTGGGACTCTGCCTCAGATGCGGTGGAGGTGCATGGAGCGTACGGCTATTCGGACGAGTATCCGGTGTTTCGCTATTTGCGCAACGCCAAGGCGCCCGTCATCTATGAAGGAACACGCGAGATTCATACGATGATGCAAGGTGAATACGCGCTCGGATACCGTACGGAACGGCCGGCCCGCAAGACCTTGCCCGCCTATCGGCCGGACGCAGAGATCGCGCTGGTTTAGCCGAACTTCTTACCTGTGAGTCGTTCCTCGAGGTGCTCCAATGCCCCCACGAGGTCGTCGCGTTCTCCTACCAGCTCATCTAGATCCCGTTCGAGGTCGGCGCGGTTGCTCACTATTTCCAGCCACCGTCTGATCGCGGGGTAGGCTGCGACCGACTCGTCGTCGCGCAGCAATTGCTCGGCAATGCCCGAGAACTCGAGCGTGTCCGTCAATTCCGAGATTTCCCGCTGGACGTCATGCAGTGACTCGGTGAGGTCCATGCGCATCAAAATGAGAGCATCGCGTGCCGTATAACCTTCCACGGATACCTTTCACCACCCCTCAACGGGGATCCCACCGACTAAGCCGAAGGCGGAATATTTTGGGCCGACGAATCGTCTTCTGAGGCTGCGCCTGGTTTCTTCCTGCGCTCGAAGGCGGCGTTTAAGATCGCTTCGATCTCCGAGATTCCAAGGACGACCATGCGCTTTTTCCACTTCGATCCAATCGCGGTATCGGGATAGCTGTACGTGACGACGACCCCATCTTCCAGCTCATCGATCAGGATGCCCCGCGCCTGAGCCTGGTCGAGTTCGTAGCCGAGTGCTCGGAAGAAGTCCTGATGTCCGTTAGGAAACGATGACCACACCCCCTGGTGACGGGCGCGGACCGTGTGCTTCCGTTCGCTTCTCAGTCGTCCAAGCTGTTCCTGCAGGGTGTTCCGCTGGAAATGTTCGACCTGCGGATCGAGTTTGTGAAGTGCCCGCTGCAGGCGAACCAAGAAACCATCCGATACTTCCGCCAGGCTGATGCGACAACTGGGTTCCTCGTCGAGGTACGCTCCCAGCGCCCGTAGGAGCCACTGATAGGAGTTTTCTTGGCCGGTTTCGACACTCATTGCAGTTCCGCCCACCCTCTCTGACGCCTTCTGGTGTCACGTGACGCCATTGTACCCAACGTGGAGCGCGCGCAATGAAACGGTAAGCGCTATCATGGATGTCTTTGGCGCCGGAAACAGACCCTTCCCTGCGGACTCGAGACTGCCACTCGTGACCCTATCGTCAGTCCTTGGCGGCGATTTGTCAATACTGATACGAGGTTAGGACTCGTGTCACAGAGGTCCTGAGATAATCGAGAGCCTGTGCCGGGAGCCGGAGTCGCTCTCGGTGATAATCCGGTCGACACAGAGAGAGTGTACATGAGTCATTGGAAGAGGACCCTGGCCGTCACAGCCACGGCCCAGATGGTGTCGATCGTTGGATTCAACTTCTTCACTCCTTTCTTACCGCTATTCCTGCCCCAACTCGGAATCCGCGGTGTCGCGAGCATCACCTTGTGGTCGGCCCTGTTATCCGGTGGTTCCGCTCTGGCGATGGCACTCACGTCCCCCTTCTGGGGAGTACTGGCGGATCGTCACGGTCGCAAGATCATGCTGGTCCGGGCCACCTTCAGCGCAGCAGTGATCATCGGTTTGTCGGGATTGGTTCAAAACGTCTTCGAACTGATGTTGCTGCGCATTTTGCAAGGAGCATTCACGGGAACCGTGACCGCGTCGCAGGCGCTGGTCTCTGCCGAGTCTCCGCGCGAGCGCATGGGATTCAGCCAGGGAGTCATGCAGACGGCGATTTTCCTGGGCGTGTCCATCGGGCCGTTATTGGGCGGACTCACCGCAGATGCAGTCGGCTTCCGTTTCTCGTTCCTCATCGCCGGCGTTGTGCTCTTTTGTGCCGGACTCTTGGTGCTCTTTTTCGTGAGAGAGGAACACGCAAGCGAACGACACACAGCACGTCCACCGGCCCAGCTATGGATGAACATGCGTCATGGCCTTGCGACTCCGGGGTTGCTTCCTGTCATCGGCGCCGTCTTCGCGGTCCAATTTAGTATGACTGTGGTCCTTCCGGTCCTTCCCCAATTCATCGAGTACCTGCAGGGGCCAGGCGGCCATGCGGCAACCATAACCGGATTGATCTTTACCGGCGGAGGGGTTGCGGGGGCGATCGCATCGATGGCAGCTGGATCACTGGCCGATGGGCTGGGGTACAAGCGAGTGATCGTGATGGCCTCGGTCGTGGCTGCGGCTTTTTCCGTGCCCCAGTTCTTCGTCAACGCGACGTGGCAGCTCTTGCTCTTGCGCGTGGGAATGGGATTCGCTATGGGCGCCATCATGCCGTCAGCCGCCGCGCTGCTGGGGAACCTTGTAGCTCCGGAGAAACGGGGCACGGCGTATGGATTGTCCGGCAGCGCAACTTCGCTGGGGTTCGCGGCCGGCCCACTTACAGCGGCCGCGGTCGTGAGTATTGGAGGGATCAGACCGGTTTTCTTGACGGCATCCGTGCTGCTCCTCGGAATCGCGGTCTGGGTTCAAACCATGGTGGTCGATTTCTCAGCGGACGGCAGCGCCCGATCGTGGGAAACCGACCCTATTTTGTCAGAGGCAGGTAAACACCCTGCTGCGCACGTGATCTCTCCGCGACCCGTTGCCGTCACGCCTCCGAGGCAGCCTCGATCGGGACCCGCGCCGAGCGCAATGTCCGGTAGGCAAAGACCAGGGCGGTAAAAAGCAGGGTAACTGCTCCGCCCGCGATCATGGCGGCAGGCGCCCCGAAGCGCTCGGCAATCGATCCCATTAGGAAACTTCCGAATGGTGTCATTCCCAGGAACATCAGCGAGTAGACACTCATGACGCGGCCCTGAAGGCGACGAGGTGTCAACGTGAGAATGCTGGTATTCGCCGTGGTGGTGAACAGCGTTTGTGAGAGTCCGATCACGATCAGTAGCCCGACGGACACACCGACGATCCGCGAAAAACCAAGCATGATCTCGCCCACCGTCAACGTCATCGCTCCCACGTACACGAGCCGTCGCGCATACTCCTGCCGCGTGAGAAACGCGAGGAAAAGCGATCCCACGAGCGATCCGACGCCCATGGCGGCCATGAGAAAGCCGTAGCCGCTCGAGCCGATGTGAAGTACATACTCGGCAAACAGCGGCAGCAGGATCGAGAAGTTGATCGCAAACAGGCTCGCGATGCCCACGAGAGCGAGTAGAGTGAGCACAATCGGCGCAGCCTTGATATAGATCAGGCCTTCTCTCAAGTTGTGAATCATGTTTTCCGCACGTGCATCGGCGCGCGGAGCCCGCGGCCGGATGAGCAGCAGGCCAATGATGACGGCCGCGTAACTGGCGGCGTTGAGGTAGAAGTTCAACGATAAGCCGACTGCAGCGACCAATACTCCTCCCACCGCCGGCCCCACGACACGCGCGCCATTGAAAATCGCGGAGTTCAGTGCCACGGCATTGAGCATGGCCTCCGTATCAACCAATTCCGGCACAAATGCCTGTCGTGCGGGCGTGTAAAAGGCGTTCACTGTCCCGAGTGCCGCGGCGAAGACGAGAACGTGCCAGAACTTGACCTGTCCCGTTCGTACTAAGGTTCCGAGGGCAATCGCAAGCAGGCATGCGACGATCTGCGTGGCCAGCAGCAAATTGCGCTTCGCGACTCGGTCCGCGATGACGCCCCCGACCAGGGACAGCAACAAGAGTGGGATGAATTGTACCGTCGTGACGAGTCCGAGCTTGAATGCCGAGCCGGTGAGTTTGAGTACCAGCCATTGTTGCGCTACGCTCTGCACCCAGGTACCTGTCAAGGACACCATCTGGCCAAACCAGAACAGTCGAAACTCTCGATGGCGGAGGGCCGGAAGGCGCTGACCGACTCTGTCCCAGAAGTTCGACCACCGGCCGGTTCCCTGGGTCGTATCGTCTGCACCGTCCGCGGGCGCCAACGGACGAAGGCGCTGTGATTTCGACACGGTCGACCTCTCGTGAAGACTGGTGGGTCCTCCAGTCCGATCGAGAGGACTCCCACCCACGCTACCAGGTAGCGGCATGACGCCTGGAACCTCCCCGTCCGCGAAGCGAGAAGCCCTCGCGTGTCTATGCGGCGTGTAAGATGGCGCCTACAATAACGCCGGCCAGGGAGCCCAGAGTCACGATGATGAAGAACTCCAGTCCGCTTCGCATTGGGCTCTTCAACGTATACCGGGCCTTCAGACCGCCGAAGACAACCGCGGTTAGAGCGGTGAGGACGTAGGCCCAGACCTGCTGGTAGGCGATCGGAATGAGAAACGGAATGACGGGAATGATGCCGCCTGCGATAAAGGACGCCCCGACCAACAGCCCCTGAACCACGGGATGTCGTTCCGTCTCGTCGACAACGCCCAGCTCATCAGTCACCATGGCGTGGAGCCATCGATCCTCGTCTTCGGTCAGATGATCGACCACACGATCGAGCAACCCTCCCCGGAACCCTTTACGGCTGTAAATGTCTCGAAGCTCAGCTCGCTCTTCATCCGGCTCATTCTGGATTTCGAGCCGCTCCGTTGCGATTCGATAGTCACGAATGTTCACCGCTGTGTCGGCCGAGAGATACCCACCCAGAGCCATCGAAATCCCGCCCGCAATGACCTCGCCGAGCGCGATCAGCACGAGGTGCGACGAAGCGACGTTACTCACGACCATGACGAAGACCAGCGTCGTTACCAAACCGTCATTCAGGCCAAATACAATTTCGCGGAGCCATGCGCCGCGGTGGGGATGTTGTTCTTCCATTGAATTCACGTCGAGTTCAGTCACGATAGGCGTCACCTAGAGTAGTATTCGGAAAGAGAGAGGTGGTCGTGGGCCGGTCGCTCCGTCGCCGGCTCGCTGATGGCGACTCCACCTTTCCGCGAATGACAGTAGCCCCACTTCACTTGTTGAGATCTGGGGAATTGCACCCATGATTCACAACTCAATGGCGGCATGAATGTCAACCTGACGCGCCATGTCGGAGCCTACGGTTGGCCCGCGCTAGCGATCTCGGAACCGTTTAGGAATACGCAGACCCAGGTTGAGAGATCGTCGCTGCTGTTTCCACGGGTCACCTTCGTTGTGATATCCGGTCTTTTCCCAGTATCCCAATTGATCTTTATCCAAGAACTGTACCCTATTGACCCATTTTGCGCTCTTCCAGAAGTAGAGCTGGGGTACGACCAGTCGAAGTGGCCAGCCATGTTCGGGAAGCAACGGCAATCCATCATGCGAATGCGCGAACAGCACGTCCTCTTCCAGGCACGCCTCCAGTGGCAAATTCGAACTGTAGGGAACCATGCAGCGGAACAGTACGAATGCCGCCTCAGGTGTCGGCACGACCATTTCGGCAATGGTGCGAAAAGAGATACCTTCCCACGCGTTGTCGAGTTTCGTCCAGCGGGTGACGCAGTGAATGTCACTCGTCGTTTCGATCTGGGGGAGATCCAGCAGCTCGTGGTAGGTGAGCGAAATCGGTCGTTCGACCAGTCCCGACACGGTGAAGCGCCAGGAATCCAGGTCGAAACGCGGCGGACGCGTGGTGGAGAGTACCGGCCACTTCTCGGTCAGTGCTTGACCAGGCGGCAAGCGCCCTGCTTCACGCGCTTCCACCTCACGTTGTCTTCGATCCCGACGATCCATGGATCCCTCCGTCGGGACCGATTCAACCTACGAGGGGAAGGTTGAGGAAAATGACCCTATCAATTGTTTTGCATCGCTGTGGAACGCCGAATAGGCGCTACCCGGAGCATGTCGAACGTGGAGTCTATCGAGGGCAGATGAGACACTCATCGGAACCAGCCAGCCCATATGATACGCCAGCGCGCCGACGGACGAATCGCCGTCGGTCATTGGTTCGATGAAATAAAGGTCACTTACCTGTTGGTCGGCGTAGACGTCGTAATGAGTCACCGCCATTTTCTGGACCAGGGCGCTCGTGAGCGGACGCCCGTTCCGGAAGTGCAACAGGTTCATGGTCGAGACGACGTACACAGCACAATCGTGCCTGCTCCAACTGGAGCTACTGTGATGAACTGCCGCGGCGGCCGACTCCCACGGCACACAAGCGGCGAGCACAGCTACCATGAAGATCCCATTCGAGACGAGGCGCCTTCGCACTGTGCCCTCCGTAAAGTGGTACGGACACAAGTCTACAGAAAAGCGTGACAACCGTAAAGAGGGAAATCGTCAGTCGTCTATGAGAGCACCGACAGGTACTGACGCACCAATTCCGACCGTTCGGAGTCATGTCGCCGTCCATACGCCGACTCGAGATTCGATAACATACGGCGCAAGATTTCCGGCGCAGTCGGTGGTCGAAGGTGCTCTGGACGGAAGGCTGTGCCGGTTCCGGTAACGATGCTCATAACTTCACGCAGCGACAGCAGTACGCCCTCTCGAAACGGATCGAAATACAGCGTGTCCGAACCAGATCTCAGGCACGCGATGAAGTGGCCAGGGAGCGGCACACCCTCGATATTGAGACCAAGGCGCCTGCCCACCAGCATATAGACGGCAGCCAACGAAATCGGCAGACCCGTCCGATGCTCGAGCACACGATTGATGTACGTCTTGTCCGGGTCGTAATAGTCTTCGCTGCTGCCGTGGAATCTGTGAACGTCACGCATCATCTGGGTGAAGATCGTCAAAATGTGTCGTGGACCGTTGAACGGTACATTGGGACGCAGCTGGAGCGCGACGGCATCGAGCTGGGCTTTGATATCCTCCGTCTTGAGTCGGGGATATGCCGTGCGCGCGAGTAAGGTCATGCCGCTCTCGAGGTCGGCGCCACTGGACCGCCACTCCAGCAACGCCGCTTGCATGCGCGGTACCGCTCGCTCCGCGGTCACCAGGTCGAGTTGGGGTAGTGCACGAGATTCAGGAGGGATCAACTCCAACAAGCGCTCAAAACGGCTGTCGGGGAATGCCCGAATCTGTTCCACCAGGATACTGAGCGACGGTTCACGTTCGGTTTCGAGCAGTGAAGCAAGCGCTTCGAGGTCGCGGTCTGCGGCGGCAATGTCGCTCAATGGAGTAAGGCTCCCGAGGATGTTAAGGTCTGTGCGCACACGTTCATCCCGTTATTTTATTCCTCTCGGAGCTTGAATATCTTAGAGTTCGATGTGAATCAACCGACTCGGATCGAAGGGCTGAATGACACCCCAAAAGTTCACCCAATTACCCATTGCGTTTAGCCCCGAGAGGGCTATACTTACGGTGCGTGCTGCGCCTCACCCACCTCCCCGCCTCCGTTTCCTGTATGCTCCCGGGGCTTCGTGAACCGACGGTAGTGCGGATGTGGCGTATGGCAGCACGTGCAGACCCTTCGTCCGGATTGCCGGTGTAGTCCGAAGACGTTCAAGCATCCTTGTGGACATGGACCATTCAATTTCCTTCGACGTAACTGTTACCCCCGACCGCTTCAAGGGCAGAACCTTCCTGCTGGGCAACAAGCGGGCCTTCTCGTTGTCGTTGCCCGCGGCCTCCGGAACCTCCGACACGCTCTTTCACGGCCAGAAGTGGTTCGGCGCATACCTCTATGGGCGAAAGTTCCTGGAGGCCCAGCTCGTGCGAGCGTACGGTCAGAAGGCGCATATCCTCAGCCGGCGTTATCAGACGCGACTCGTTGCCGGGCTCACCACAGTCCGCCGCGAATACACGGTTGAGGGCGAGACCTGTAGCGAAGAATACTTCGTGCCGGATGGTATTCAGGGTTTCGCCTGTACTCTTTCGGGCAAGCTCGATTTCGTCGTGGAACCCGAGTTCGATATGCGGTTTTACCGCGCCCTCAATATTTCGATCGAGGGATATGAGATCGAACCGATCGACAATGGGGCCATCGTTTCGAACCCACTCCCGACCGGAACGTACGACGATGCGACCGAAACCTTCCATGCGGACGAGAGCGAGGACCCTACATACATCTACGCGGCAGTGCAGATCGTGGGGGACGATTCCTGGTGTGAGATTTTGCCCCAATCGCGGCGCGGGCGTCGCAAAGTATTTCGCAAGGACTACCAGCGCCATCGCTTTTTGCAGCATTCCAATGCCGCCGAACGCGATGGAGATCATGCGCCACTGTGGGATCAGAGTTCGAGTCGGGTTTTCGCGCCGTTGGCACTGCACCTGAGCGGACACGCCACCGTGGTCTATGGTTTCGGAGCCACGCGTGATGAGGCGCTGCATCAAATGGAGGTACTGCGCGATAACCTAATCGCCCTCCAGGCGCAAAAAGGCGAAGCAATGGCGCAAGTGGCAGAGCATGCGTACTTCGAAACCGGAGACGAACGTGTCGATCGGGCTGCGCTCCAGGTGCTGGCACGCCTAATGGATTCGCTGGTGGCCCGACACGCTGTGGCCGAAGACACCGTGCTCGATCGGCCCGCGACCATGATTCTGGCCGGTAACCAGTACTTTCACGACTCGTGGAAACGCGATGAGAACATTGCGCTTGGATTCATGCTGGCACTCGGTTTTTACGACCTGGCGCGAGACGTCATTCGGGATACATGGCAACTCCAGGACCCGATTACAGGCAGGTTGCCGCAGCGGATTAGGGCCGGCGAAGATCCACCGTATCATTCCAGCGATGGCACGCTGTGGGCGCTCTGGCGTACGTACCAGTACTGGAAATGCACTGGAGATGAGTCGCTGCTCCTCGAAAAACTGGCGATGGTCAAGCACTTTTTCCAGAAGAGCGTCGAGCGCGTGATTGACGGTATGCTGCCGTCCGGCAAGACCACCGCCCCCGATTATCTCTGGGAGACGTGGATGGACACTCCACACACTGCTCGCGACGGCTTCCCGGTGGAGATTCAGATGCTCTGGGTCGGCTGCCTGCGTGCCTGGAGACCGCTTGTCGGGCGTAGTGATCCCGCCCTCGAGACCAGAATGGCGGCCGCTGAGACCGCAGCCTGGCTGGCACTCCAGCGGTTCAACGTGCGTGGAATGCCGGCCGATAGCCTGGATGAGAACCAGGTCGTCCGGGATCTAATCACGCCAAACCCATACTTCTGCTTCGGACTGGGGCTTGATCTCGGTCCCGAAATCGAACAAGCCATGCGCGATATGGGGCGGAAGCAACTGGCGGGTCAACAAGGGATAGTGACGCTCGCTCCGCAGGACTGGCACCTGGTCTACTCTGAGGAATTTTTGAACGACCGACGCAACGTGCAGGGTCGCCGCATGCGAAGCATCGGCAAATTCAACTATCATCGCGGCGTCGAATGGAACTGGCTTTCGCAGTTCTTCGTGTGGGCTGAACTCAAATACGGGAATCCGGACGGAGCGTTCAGGACGTACATCCGTGCTCAGGTCAACAGCGTGCTCGACCGCGCCGGTATAGGGGGAATCAGCGAGCTTCATGACCTGTCGGGAACGCGCGGTCCCGAATTTCAGGCCTGGAGTATGTCGGGGTTCCTGGAAGCCCTGCATGCCTTCGCGGGTGTCCGGATCGACGTACCGGAGCGACGCATTTCGATTGCTCCGCAACTGCCGGCCCATTGGTCCCACGTGAAAGTCAGGAAGTGGTACCGTACCATTCCGTTTGACCTACGGTATGCCGGCGATGATCGAACGCGCAGCTTGAATATTACTTTTCCGTGGCAGGACACGCCGGACTGCACGTTCGACATCGAATTGGTTCTCCCCGAGCGACGGACGCTCGGAGAGGTGACGGTGTGCGTGGACGGCGAGGTCCAGCCAGTAGCCTGGCAGGTTGGCATCCTGCCGGGAACCGACCAGCAGCGGGTAAGCGTGACAGTACCTGCGTCAAGGCAAATCGAAATAACGACCCGGATGCTGGTCAAATCCGTGCGAGCACCCAGGTCTGCCTGACCCGGTTCCGGTCGGCACGCTGCCCCCTTAGCGGGTGAAGGTGCTGTGGGCTCCCGATGTCGACCATCGTCGCTCACTCGTATCATGAAGTTGGGCCGCCGGCATGAATCCGGTTCCGGTTTCTGCGCTGAGGAGCATGTATGGGTTTCGTACTCCTGATCGTGGTGATCCTGATAGTCGTACTCGGGTTGGCGTTGGCCTGGGTGGTGTTCCGGCGGCAGCGCCTCACATCTCCGCCGCCGGTTGTCCGTGAACCCCAAGAAGATCCGGGTGCACGCCAGGCGCGCCACAGAGCAATCGAACAGCGAGGCGCGGAACTGCTCGAGCGACGGGTTGACCTCGACCAGCGCCGCGACACATTGACGGGCGACTCTGCCGTCTATGATGCATTCGACCGCCTCGAGCGCCGTTATCGTGCGGGCGAAATCTCTGAGGACGAGTTCGAAGCAGGACAGATTCGAATTCTGGGCGGTTGAACGTCTGACCCCGACTACAAGGCGACCCCCGGCCGGAGCGCTAGTTTCCAACCGGGGGCGGTCACCAGGGATAAGGAGGTCGTTGAACTATACGTATGCAGGTAACAGTTGGATCACATCCGAGTCACGCGTCCGAGCGGCACCGGAGACCAGCGCTGCCATCGCGGCGAGTCCCCGATCAACTGCCGGTACTACCCGAAGTACAAAGACCCTATGGAGATCGTGGGACAAAGGAGGCGATTTGTGACGCCCGATGAATTGCTGGCGGTGGCGCGGGAGAGCGCGTCCCAGGCAGTGGTTCCGTACTCTCGTTTCCCCGTGGGAGCAGCGGTCGAAACCCATGATGGGCGTGTATTCCGAGGTTGCAATATCGAATCCGCCTCATATGGACTCACCATTTGTGCCGAACGGGTAGCAATCTTTTCGGCGAAGGCAACGGGCGCTGACCCGATCGCGATCGCGGTGAGCTGTGCGCGCGGCAATCCGAGCGAGCCCACTTCCCTGACGCCGTGCGGAGCTTGCCGGCAAGTCATGATGGATCAAATGGGGCCGGAGGCGAAGTGCTACGTCGACGGCGTGGGCACATTCACGGTCGCGGAATTGCTGCCGCTGGGATTCCGTTTGCCCCCATCGGTCGCTACGTCCCCTGAGTAAGTGCGGGGGCGGAAAGGTCGATACTTTGTTCGGCGGCGTGGGTTGACCCGCCCGTCATGAGTAAGCCGACTTCCTCTTCATTCACGGAGCTGGCGGGAAAGACGCCCATAATCTGACCTTCATAAATCACGGCAATTCGATCCGAAAGCGCGAAGATTTCGTCCAGTTCCGCTGACACCAACAGGATCGCCGTTCCCGTGTCTCGTTTCTCGACCAGCCGCTCGTGCACGAACTGAGCAGCCCCGATGTCGAGCCCGCGAGTGGGCTGGGCAGCGATCAGCAGATCCGGGTTTTCGGAGAACTCGCGTGCCAGCACAACCTTTTGCTGATTTCCTCCGCTCAACGTGCCCACCGGCACGTCCGATCGGCGGGGGCGAACATCGAACTGTTTGACCAACGTCTGAGCCCAGGCGCGAATCTTCCCGCGATTGAGCACTCCGGCCTGGGAAAAGAGGGCATCGTCCTGCATACCCAGTATCAAGTTGTCCGCCACGGTGTACTGGAGTACGAGTCCGCGTTCACGTCGGTCCTCAGGAACGCATGCCACACCTGCTTCGCGAATGCGGGCCGGAGCAGTCTTGAGACCGGACGAGCCGACCAGGAGTGATTTTCCCCGCAATTCCACCGTTCCCGACGATGCTGGACGCAGCCCGATCAGCGTGTCGACCAGCTCCGACTGACCGTTGCCTTCCACGCCGGCAATCCCCAGGATCTCTCCGGCGCGAATCTCGAGATCGATGTTTCGCACCGCCATCGTTTCAAGGTCGGACTGAATACTGAGTGCGCGCACGACCAATGCCAGTTCACCGAACGATGGAGGTTCTTTGTGCACCTCGGGTAGGACATCCCGCCCGATCATCTTGCTCGCTATTTCCTGGGCGGAAGTAGACGCGGTTTCCAACTGGCCCACCACCTTGCCGGCGCGGAGCACGGTAATGTGGTCTGAAATCTCCATCACTTCCTTGAGCTTATGTGTGATGAAGATGATGGTCTTTCCCTGCTGCGAGAGGCCCCTCAGTACGACGAACAACTCACGCGTTTCCTGGGGTGTCAATACAGCCGTGGGTTCATCGAATATCAGTATTTCTGATCCCCAGTAGAGAATCTTGAGGATTTCCACGCGCTGTTGCAAGCCGACCGACAACGACTGCACCCTGTGGCGCGGATCGAGTTTGAGACCGAAGGCCTCAGAGAGTTCAGCGACTTTCCGCTCGGCCGCCGGTCGATCGAAGAATCCCTTCGAGGGTTCGTGACCCAATACCACGTTTTCCGCCACGGTGAGTGGTGGAATCAGCATGAAGTGTTGATGAACCATGCCGATCCCTGCCTCGATTCCATCGCGCGGCGATTTAAATCGAACTGGACGTCCATTCAGCCGGATTTCGCCGTCGTCCGGCTGTAGGAGTCCAGACAGCATATTCATTAGAGTCGACTTGCCGGCGCCATTCTCGCCGACCACCGCCAGCACTTTGCCGGCGTACGCCTGCAGCGAGACGTGATCATTCGCCACGAACGTGCCAAAGCGCTTGACCAATTCCCGCGCCTCGATCGATGGTACGCCGTTGGCCCATCCACCGGACCCATTCAGGCTCATGCGTTGCTCGCCGGGTCGTACGGGATACCGTCAGCCGCCGGCGGTACGGCTTTTCCGATGAAGCCGGCCAGCGCCACGATGGTCAATACGTACGGCAGCGTGGCGACTAGGGTGGAATAGTCCTGGAGTGGTCCGGTTGTGTTCTGCAGATTGTCGTACAGGGCTTGTCCGAACCCGAATAGTAAACAGGCACCGAACGCGCCAAAGGGGTTCCATTTACCGAAGATCATGGCGGCCAGAGCGATGAATCCGCGGCCCGAGGTCATGTTGTCCGAAAAAGTGCCCGAGATGGCGAGGGCAAGGTAGCCGCCGGCGAGCCCTGAAAGGATGCCCGACGGCAGAACCGACAGAAATCGAAGTCGGAGCACGTGAATGCCGGCCGTGTCGGCGGCTCGAGGATGCTCTCCGGCCGCACGCACACGCAGGCCCAGCGTCGTTCGGAACAGAAAGATCTGGATCAGTATGACGAGCACAAGCATCAGATAAAAAATTGGATTCTGCTGGAAGAACACCTTCCCAATTCCCGGTATCCCGTTCAGTCCTGGAATGGACCAGTCAGGAATGGTTCGAACCTGATTGCCGCTACATGGCACAGGTGGGACACAGGGGACAGGTGGTCCGTTCGTGCCGTACACCGAAAAAGCCAGATAGCTGGTTAGACCGAGAGCGAGCAAATTGATCGCCATACCACTCACGATTTGATTGGCGCGTAACCACACCGCCGAATAACCGTGAATGCCGGCCATGATGCCTCCGGCCGCCATCGCCGCCACCAAACCAAGAGCAGCATTATGCAGATGTACGTCCGCGAAGACGGCAAAGAACGCCCCGGTGAGCATCATGCCTTCCATGGCGATGTTGACCACGCCGGATCGTTCCGATATGACCGCACCTACCGCGGCCAGCGACAGGGGAGTCGCTTCCCTCAGTGTGCTCTGATAGAGCGATGCATTCGCCAGCGTGGTCCACAGGCCGGAATCCGAGAAGGCACTCACGCCGCGGCCTCTTCCCGCTGCAAGACTGCAGGCAGACGCACCAGTCCTCTGCGCCCGAGCGCTCGGACGATCGCATCGGCTCCGATGAAGAAGATGATGAGTCCCTGCAAAATCTCCACCAGATGGGAAGAGATACCGGCATCCGCTTGCATCAGTGTGCTGCCGTGCACGAGGGCTCCGAAGAGGATGGCTGCCGCGATCGAGCCGGCCGCGGTGGTCTTGCCGAGGAGCGCGACTGCGATGGCGTCGAAACCATAACCGGGAGAAAAGCTATTCGTCAGGGCGTAGGGCGAGACACCGTACACCGATACCATGCCGCCCAAACCTGCGAATGCACCGGCTATGAACATAGACAGTGCAATGGTCCAGCCGACATTAATACCCCCGTATGCCGCCGCCTTGGGATTGAGTCCAACGGCGCGGATCTTGTATCCGAGCGACGTACGCCACAGGACGAACCAAAAGAAAACGGCGGCCGCCAACGCGACGAGCAGCCCCGCATGGAGTCGGCCATTCTGAACCAGGGAACTGGGTAAGATGACCGGAAGCGTGGCGTTCATCGGCGGCGTCTGTGGGCTCCCGAGAACATTTGCCTGCGCCATAGGGCCGGGAGTTCCCGTGGGTGACGCTTCCAACAAATACTGGCTGATCAGAATCGCCGTGTAATTGAGCATCATGGTCGTAATGACCTCGTGTGCTCCCCTCCAGGCCTTCAAGAGACCGGCGATTCCGCCCCAGACCGCCCCGCCCAATGCGCCCGCCGCGAGCGCGATAGGAATGAGAAAGATGCCGGGTAAGTTCAGCTTAAAGCCCACGAATGCGGAGAAGATGGCGCCCATGAACAACTGCCCTTCGGCGCCGATATTGAACAGGCCCGAGCGAAAGGCGAAGGCGACCGCGAGGCCCGTGAGCATGAGAGGAATGGAGGACACCAGGGTCTCGGAGATGTTGTAGGAACCACCGAAGGCGCCTTTCAACAACTCCCAGTAAGCAGTGAGGGGGTTATCTCCGGCCACGAGAATGACCACACCGCCCACCAATACCGCAAGCAACACCGACATCACGGGAATTGCCAGTCCCGAGGCTCGGGCGTAGGTAAATCGCCGTTCGAGCGCGTCGTCGGAGCCGGGGGCAAGACTCACGTCAGTGTCCTCTCTGGTGCATGCGGACAATTACACGCGGTCAATTATAGGAACCACAAGGCCCCGACACACGGTCTGAGGCTATTGCGTTCGGAGGTGGGAGAGACCGGGGCCACCCGGCCCCGGTCTCTCCTCCACCTTGACGTGCTAGGAGTTGTGGATGGTCACCGGGGGAACGATGAGGCCACGAATCATGAGGTTTTTGTAATTGTTGGCTTGAGCCACGATGGAGGCAGGCACCACCGGCGAGGTCTTCCCGAAGCCGGTCCCACCGTTCTTAATCGTGAACAGGTGATTGCCACTCACGAAGTGACCGGAACGAGTGTCTCGAATGGCGTTGTACACCGCTACGTCCACACGCTTGATGGCGCTGGTCACGATGTAACGACCCAGGTACGCCTGGTCCGCGTCCACTCCGACCCCATAGACGCCGGCCTGCTGAGCCGCAGCCAGATAGCCGAGCCCGCTGCCGCCGGCCACGGCGAACAGGACGTCCGCGCCGCTGGCGATTTGGGTGCGACCAACAGTGTTACCTTTGCCCTGGTCAACAAAACTCTGCGAGTAACCGATCCTGACCTTGATAGTAGGATCGACCTTCTTCGCACCTGCCACGTATCCCGCGATGAAGCGGACCACGGCCGGTACGGGCAGTCCACCCATGGCGCCGATGACATTGTGACGAGCTTTGCCCACGTGATCTTTTTCCATCAGGCCGGCGATGACACCAGCCAGATAGCCCGACTCCTGCTCATGGAAGAGTAGGTTGGCCACATTCCTCAGGTTGACCTGGTTGCCCTTGGCATCGGTCGGAAAGCCGTCGATGATCGCGAACTTCTGGTTTGGGTACTGTTTGGCCACCGTGTAGATGGCTCCGGACATCAACACCCCGGTCGCGATGATCAAATTGGGATGGAGCTGAGCGTAGTGCGTGAGGTTCGGAACGTAGTCCGCCTGAGAATTGGACGGGAGATACGAGCCACTCGCTCCGAACGTTGAAATCGCGCTGCGCATACCGAGAAATGCGAGATGGTTGAACGACTTGTCGTTCACCCCACCGACGTCGAGTACGAGGCCGACCTTAAAGCGCGTAGCCTGGGCATGGGTTGCGACCCCTCTGGCCGCCGCCGGTGTAATGAGTACCGAGAACAGCAGCGCTGCTGCCCCGACGAGTCCGTAGATGCGGGTCATGAATTCTCCTCCACTCTACTGGTGATCGTAATCCTTTCGTGACGCGCGCCCGGACACGGGAAATGGTGTTGCACCATTGTTCTCCCCCCGGGGCCAGGTTTCATCTGCACCTCCTGTACCCTGCTTCCTTCATTCCGGGATCATATCAGAACACATCCAAACCGTCTATGTAAACGAACGACACTGACCAAACGCCACATCAACCCGAAATCTCATCCAGAGTTTGATCGAAACTCGGCGCAAAGTGCTCCAGGAAGTAATCGACCTCGGGAACACGAAGTGCGCGCACGATTTCCTCGAGCTGTCGTTTCGCCACGGCAAACTCCCGATTGCCGGCGGCGATCTCAGACGCGCACTTGAGATAGGCCGAGAGCTTATCGGCCGCTTTTACGATCGACCTCAATTCCGCGTCTGCCGCGGAAGCAGGAATCAAGGGCTGGTATGCCGGAAGTAATTCCAGCGGCACCATGGAAAGCAGTTGCTCACCCGCCAGCGATTCCATAGTTCTCAGATTATGTTGTATCGCCTCATCGTGATGCTTGACCGGGGCGGGTATATCGCCCGTGATGACCTCGGCACCATCGTGAAAGAGTGCCAGCACGACGGCTCGACCTGTATCCACCGCACCACCGTAGATCATCGTTCGAATCGTGCACAGCGCATGCGTCAGCAACGCGACCTCGTAGCTATGCTCCGCCACATTCTCGGGCACAGCGCTGCGCATCAGACTCCAGCGCTGGATGAAGCGAAGTCGAAATAGATAGGCGAAGAATGGACTGATACCGGTCTCTTTACTTGACTCCACTGATCAAGCTCGGGAAGTACCAGCGTCGACCGGCCCGCTCCTTCATTGCGTCCATTTCCGCCAGAGCAACCGATGTCTCGGCGCCGAGCTTCGCCAGAATCTCATCGGCTCCTTCGGGCCGAAATTCGTTGCGGAAGCGATCGGCCACGACGATACACGCGGCGCCTCCTCGCAGGCCGAAGAGCGAGGAGAGAGTAAATACGGTGGCAGATTCCATCTCGAAGTTCAGCACGCCCATCGCCTGCAGGCGCTCAACTCGATCGTGGGCTATGCCGACGTAGTCGCCGAATGCGGGGCGGCTCTGACCGGCATAGAAAGAGGCAGTCGCGGCCGATACGCCGAGATGATAGGTCATTGCCAGCCGCTCGCAGGCCTCCACCAAAGCCAGCACCACTTCATATGAGGCGGCCGCTGGGAAGGCTGCGGGGGCATAGGAGTCGCTCGCCCCGTCCCATCGGACCGAGGCGGTGCTGATCACGATGTCTCCGACGCGCAGATGTTCCTGCAGTCCGCCCGTCGTGCCGAGCCGCAGAAATGTGCTGCAGCCCACAGCCGCGAGCTCATTGAGCGCGATCTCGGTCGACGGCCCGCCTATTCCGGTGGAACAGGCGCTGATGGCGATTCCCTGGTACCTGCCTCGCATCGAACGGTACTCGCGATGATGTGCGACGTCCTCGGCAGTGTCCCAGGCGGCCGCCAGTACCGGAACCCGTCCCGGATCACCGGGAAGCAGGACAGTCGGAGCCAGTTCTCCCGCTCCGACGTTCAAGTGATACTGTTTTCCGCCGGCGGTTACTGGTCTGTCCGCTCCCCGGGTCTCCGACATCGAGCGCATCTCCATTCCATCAAAGTGTTCTTGGCAGCACGGCGTTGTGCCGAAACGAACTCGACACCTTGAACAAGAATAGTCTGCCGAAGCGATTTGAACCGGCTAGAGCGTCATAGCGCTCATTGCACGTTGACGTGGTTACGCGCCGTACGGAGTCCAGATATTCTTCACCTGGGTAGCTTCACGCAGGAATAGCCCACTTTCATTCGCCCAGGCAGCATCCCAGGCGAGAGATGCGGTTTCTACCCACGTCCGCTTCATGTTGCCGGCAGAGGCGTATTCCACGGTGCGAGCCCCCTCCGCGTCTCCGAAGTACCACACTCCGTCGACATCGTCATGCTCCGCGAGGACTCGAGCAAGGGTGTTCCGGTGGCCGGTGACGATATTTACGACGCCGCCCGGTAGATCGGAAGTGTCAAAAACCTGGTACAAATCGGTGGCACTTAAGGGATGCGCCTCCGAGGGGATAACCACGATCGTGTTGCCCATGGCCACCGCCGGAGCGACCAGCGACACCAGTGCCAGCAAAGGATAGTCGTCGGGACATGCCATGCCGATGACTCCTAGCGGCTCGGGAATCGCGAGCGTCAAACCGCGGAGGGGAGTTCGGTGAACCAGGCCGTCGAACTTGTCGGCCCAGGCGGCATAGGTGAAGAGTCGATCGATTGCAGCTTCCACTTCCGCTGCCGCTCGCACCGCTTCTGTCCCGGTTTCATCTGTCATGCGAGCCTCAAACTCGCGTCTCCGAGCGGAAAGGTTTTCGGCGATGTAATACAGGATTTGCGCTCGTGCATGGCCGGTCGCGCCCGCCCAGGTTGACGCCTTGTGCGCCGCTTCCACTGCGTTGCGAATGTCCTTGCGATTCCCACTTCCTACCTCGCCGATGTCCTCTCCGTTGGGACTGATGACGGGCTGAGAGTACCCGGAATCGGGACGTACCTGTTTGCCGCCGATGTACATCTTGGGCGTGCGATCTATGAGTGGGAGCGCGGACGGGTCCCGCTGCACGGGTCCAGAATCCGCTCGTCGGCGCCGGCGGCTGTTAGCGGTCGTCGCATCCTCCATGTCCGTGAGTCGAAGGTATTCGTAGAGCCCTTCCCGGCCGCCTTCGCGACCGAATCCGCTTTCGCGATAGCCGCCGAAGCCGGATGCCGCATCGAAGAGATTGGTGCAATTGATCCAGACCGTACCGGCCTTTACCTGAGGAGCGATGTCGAGGGCCAGGTTGATGTTTTCGGTCCAGATACTGGCCGCCAGCCCGTACGGCGTGTTGTTCGCCAGGTCCACCGCCTCCTGAGGAGTGCGAAATGTCATCGACACGAGCACGGGGCCAAAGATCTCGACCTGGGCGATCGTTGCGGCCGGGGCGACATTGGTAAAGAGCGTCGGTGGGAAGAAATATCCTTCGGTCGGGCAGGCCCAGGTAGGTTGCCACATAGTGGCACCTTCCTTGACCCCAGAATCGACCAGGCTTTGAATGCGTTGCAGTTGTATCGGCGCCACGATCGCCCCGATGTCAATCGCCTTATCGAGGGCATCGCCCACCCGCAAGTGCTCCATGCGCTCGTGGAGCTTGGCGATCAGTCGCTCCTCAATGTCTTCCTGCACGAGCAGACGTGATCCCGCGCAACAGACCTGGCCCTGATTGAACCAGATCGCGTCCACCACGCCTTCCACCACGCTATCCAGGTCAGCATCGTCGAACACGATGAAGGGCGACTTCCCACCCAGCTCGAGTGAGAGGCGTTTGCCTGTGCCGGCGGTCTCACGGCGGATGCTCCGACCGACCTCGGTGGATCCGGTAAACGCGATCTTGTCGACACCCGGGTGGCGAACCAGGACTTCTCCTGTGCGACCGTCGCCGGTAATGATATTGACCACGCCGGCCGGCAAGCCCGCGCGCTGCACGATCTCGGCAAACCGAAGGGCGGTCACCGGCGTAAACTCGGCCGGCTTTAATACGACGGTGCTACCGGTCGCGAGCGCCGGTGCGATCTTCCATGCCAGCATCAGCAGCGGGAAGTTCCAGGGAATGATCTGTCCGACTACCCCAACGGGACGATAGTGCGGCAATTCCTTCGAGAGGAGCTGAGCCCAACCGGCGTGGTAGTAAAAGTGTCGGGAGACGAGCGGAATGTCGATATCTCTGCTTTCGCGTATCGGCTTTCCGTTGTCGAGCGACTCCAGAACCGCGAAGAGACGCGAATGGCGCTGAATCTGGCGGGCGAGCGCATAGAGATAGCGCGCGCGTACATGGTCGGGCGTGGTGCTCCAACCGGTGAAAGCGGCTCGTGCCGCTTCGACCGCGGCATCCACGTCTGCTTCGCCGGCCTGTGCCACCGCGGCAAGCGGTTTGCCGGTGGCCGGATTCACGATGTCGATGCGCTCGGTCCCGGCAGAATCCCGCCATTCGCCATCGATGAAGAGCTGAAAGGGGTTGTGCTCTTCGATCCAATGCAGCGCCGGGTCCCGGGACTCCGGTGCGGGGCCATACTCCATGGTTTCAAAGATGTCGGCGACGCTCATCAAGTTCTCCTCACGGCATCGGGAAGTGGTTATCTGCTGCGTAGCGGCCGGTCAGGAAGTACGAGAGCTGCCGCTCGATATCAGACAACAGGCTGCTCGCCCCCAATCGAAAAAGGGCGGGCTTCAGCCAGTCATCGCCCAATTCCTCTTTCATTAGGAACTGCCAGTGCAGCGCCTGCGCGGCCGTGCGGATTCCACCGGCCGGCTTGAATCCAACGTTGTATCCCGTTTGCTCCCGATACTCCCGGATGGCGCGAGTCATCACGACGCCAACGGGCAACGTGGCATTGACGGGCTCTTTCCCGGTCGACGTCTTGATGAAGTCCGCCCCGGCCATCATGCACACCAGACTGGCCATGGCAACGTTTTGCACCGTCGCTAGTTCACCGGTGGCGAGTATCACTTTCATCTGGGCATCACCGCAGGCTTGCCGGCAGACCTTCGTTTCGTCGTAGAGCGCGGTCCAGTTTCCGGTGAGGACGTGCGCACGCGATATCACGATATCGATCTCCTGCGCACCCGCGTCGACCGACGCGGAAATCTCGTCGAGCTTCTGAGGTAGCGCGATCTGCCCAGCCGGGAAACCGGTCGATACGGCGGCCACGGGCACGCCCGTGCCCCGCAGCGCCTCGACTGCCTCCGGCACCAGGTTGTGATAAACGCACAGCGCCGCGACATGGAGATTCAGCTTTTCAATCCCCAGTGCCTCTGTCATATCGTCGCGAAGCGGGTGAACCCCCTTGGCACACAGTCGGGCCACGTTCCCGGGGGTGTCGTCGCCTTGCAGTGTGGTCAGATCGATGCACGTCAACGCGCGCAGCAGCCATGCCGCCTGCCATTCCTTTTTTACGGTGCGGCGGGTAACGAGCGTCGAGGCTCGACGCTCGACCGCGCTGCGATTGACGTGTGTACGCCGAACCCAGGACAAATCGAGTGGCATGCCGGCATTGCGGGTCGTGCCCTCGTGACTCTTTCGCTCCACCATCGTCAGCATGGCATTTGCCCCCAACATGCGCGTCCGTCGCGCGCGAACCGTCCACCCGGGTGGGATCCTAACCTCCAATCAAGATGTGTCCCGCTCGCGGTAGCGATGCTTCGATTACCCTACGATACACTGTGCGCCGGCTCGCGAGAGTGCCATAATTGACGACGAAAAGCAGCGCGCGGAGTAACCACGGCACCCGTCCATGCGTTCAGTGGGTACAGTTGCATTCTTACGCTGCTGAGGTGTGACGAGTGGGCCCGAGCGGAGGTGCCGTGGGTGACTATTTCTAGCCGAATGTCCTCTCGTTCCCGCGGACCGGCGACGCCGCGGGCGCGAGTATGGCGTGGAGTCGCGTGGCGACGCAACCTGGACGAATCGCCCACCACGTCCGTGGGGCACGTTCTTACGACGCTACTCATTTCCATGGTATTGGCCGTGTTACTGGGCGCTCGTGGAGTCGTCCACTCTGGAAACGGCATGCAGGACGGCCCCATGCGCAATGCGACGCTGGCGGTGGGCAATTTTGCCTTGAGAATTGCCGACTTCACTCATTTGACCTGGCCGTGGGATGAGGTCCAGTCGGCCCTCGGGCGCCGGCCACAGCCGGCAATCGCGCCGCTTCTTTCGATCGATCCCGTACCCACCGCGCTTCCTCAGTCACTCGTGGTGGTCCGTCCCACAGCGACCCGCAGCCTGGCACGGTATCCCGTACCAACAATTCGACCCGTGCAACCAAACAGAAGGCATCCGGTCATCAAGCCGGTGACGGCCGTACTCCCGTGGGTGCGCCCCACGCACCGGCCGACATCCAAGTATCCTCTGCGTTTGCTGGTGGCGGGAGACTCGTTGGTTGGATACCTTGGACCCGAACTGATCGACGAAGTGTCGCGGCTCACGCCGGTGAGAGGATTCGTGGACAGTCACAACGGAACCGGCCTGACGCGCCCGGATTTCGTCGATTGGTCGATCGTCGCCCGACAGGAGGTCAAATCGGACAATCCGGACGCCACCGTTGTCCTGATCGGTGGCAATGACTTTCAGAATATGACGCTTCCCAATGGCAGGTTCTTCCTGGCGGGAACGCCTGCCTGGACTCGCGAATATGAACGTCGGGCCATCATTTGTATGCAAATTTGGGCCCGCCAGGGCAACCGACGGATCTACTGGCTGTCTATCCCGCCGGCTCGCGACGGAGGCTGGGCGCACGACGATGTGCAGATTAACCTGGCACTTCGGCGCGCGTCGGCGCGGGTAGCAGGCGCCGAATATGTCGACGTACTGGGGCCGGTCACCGACCACGGTCGATACGCCGACTTTGTGATGGTCAACGGTCAGGAAACCTTGATCCGCGAGCCCGACGGAGTACACCTGAATGTCGCCGGCTCCATCGTGGTCGCCCATGAATTACGAACCGTGCTGGCCCGCGAGTGGCATTTCGTGCGCGGTCGAGGTCGCTAGACCGAAACGATTTTCCCTTGCTCGAAATGAGCGGCAGCGAATCCGGCACGTCGCCCGCCCTGCCGAACGATGCGGTTATGCCCTGCACGGCTTCGACCGCTTTACCGCCGCGACCGTGCGATAATCCACGTTGTGCTATCCACCGATTTCCGACGCATTCCAGAGTGAACCAATCCGTTCCTGGGGAGCGTCGACGCGCCGCGATTCCCTGGTCGTTGCTCCTGCCGGCGCTGCTGGCGATCATTCTGCTCTACTTCGCCTTTCGTGGTGTTCACTGGGGAGATTTGTTCGCGACCATTCGGCACGGGCGACCGCAATTTGTGGCCCTCGCTCTGCTTGGTACGACATGTACCTATCTTCTGCGTGGAGTGCGCTGGAGGATTCTCCTCAGGGCCGAACGTGATGTTGGCACGAGCACTGCCTTTTGCGCGGTAGTCGTGGGATATCTCGGCAATTATGTCCTTCCCGCCCGTGCCGGTGAAGTCATTCGATCGGTACTGATCGCGCGAAAGGCATCCCTCAGTACCAGCTTCGTACTCGCTACGGCGATTACCGAACGCATCATGGACACGGTGACGCTTGTTCTTATCAGTGTGGTCGCACTCACGTTTATCAACCATATGCCGGTGTGGCTCGTCACGTCGGCCAAGGTAATGGCGGCCATTGCCTGTTGTGGTCTTGCCTTCGTGTTCCTCGCACCTCGGTTCGAGACCGTGCTGCGTGCCTGGTTGCACCGACTCCCGCTTCCGGATCCCCTCAGCCTGCGATTCGATGCCTTGCTTGGCCAATTTTTGCTCGGCATGCGAGCGCTTCATTCACCCGTGCGAGCTCTGAGCTTTCTCGGATTGTCTTTCCCCATCTGGATAGGCGACGGGCTCGTGACGGTAAGCGTGGCAGCGGCGCTTCGATTGAGCCTCTCCGTTCCACAGGGGTTGTTGCTCCTGGCCGCACTGGGCCTCGCCAGCGCCGCGCCCTCTACGCCAGGCTACGTAGGAGTATTCCAGTTTGTCGCGGTCACGGTCCTGGTCCCTTTCGGTTTCACACACAGCCAT